>NZ_CP058986.1:3506673-3857509 GCF_019278525.1 Polaribacter sp. HaHaR_3_91 | reverse complement strand
ATACAATAGAAACGGTTGTAGATGTAGGCATCCCGAGCGTGTTAAAGATATCTAGTAATAAAATATCTGTAATCATTACGGCCATAAAAATGAACATAATATCTTGAAACATAAACATGTTAGGGTTAAAAATTCCTTTACGTGCAACTTCCATCATTCCACTAGAGGTAACGGCACCAAAAAACACCCCTAAACTTGCAATTATCATAATATTTCTTACAGATATTGCTTTTGAGCCTATGGCTGAATTTAAAAAGTTAACGGCGTCATTACTAACTCCTATAACTAAATCTACTATAGCTAAAATAGCTAGAGCTACTAACATTAAAATATATGGATCTCCCATTTTGTTTATTTAATTTTTTTGTTGTGCAAATTTACAAACATATAAAATTGCTAATGTTATGTTTATGTTATCTTAATCGATATTAAAAATGAATATCTACCTGTAGCCTAAAACGCAATTTGTTTGTGTTAAAGCCAATATCAGTATAGCTTAGGTCTGTTTGTACTTTTAATTTATGACCTGCAATGTATTTAGATACTCCTAAGGTATATTCATTTTCGGCTCCTTCACCGGTTATTTTTTTGTCTAAAGTTACGTTGGTGTATCGTGCAGATACCTCTATTGTTTTAGATACTAAATATCCTGTTTGTAAATTTAAACCATTACCAACCTGAACAGCATCACCAGTTAAGCTGCCATCAGAATTTTTAGCTAATGCATCGTCTGCGTTTCTATTTGCATATTCTGCCATAAAGGAAAAACCATTATGTTTATACATCGCATCAAAATAAAGTGTAGAAATATTTGTAGAGAAAAAACCAGTATCATTATACATATAAGAACCTTGGTTACTTCTTGTTTTAGAAGCGTTGTTGTTAAAGTCGTAAGCAAAAGCTAAAGACAGTCTAGGGTCTTTTTCAAATTTTAAATCACTACCTAAATAATCTCCTTTACTGGCAAAATCTCCAAATGGAAATAATTCTATTCTTGTAGTGTATTGATGACCTCCAATATTACCTGTTGTAATATTTCTACCTTCTCCTTGTGCAATGGAAACTGTTTCTTTAACAAGAAATCGATCTGTAAGGTTAAAATGGTGTTTTAATTGAATTCCCATATCTCTGTCTATATTAAAATTACTATTTAATATAGATCTGTTTACCATTTGCATATTGGCAGACGAGATTAAGCGTTCTCTGTTTCCAGGAAGCTTTGTTTGTCCAAACCATAATACAAAATTTCCAGAAAAATTCCATTTTAAAACAGCGTCTAAAATATATCTAGGTGCATCGTGTGTAAACTCAGAAGCACCAGCTTGATCTCTGTTAGATAAACCTAATTCTACTTTATATTTTAGTTTTGGAGAAAAAGCAAAACCATCAAACTTTAGGCGAGATCTTCTAATTAACATAGAAGATTCTGGGTTAGATAGCCCACTACTTGCATCCCATTTAGAAATTGCTAGTGTTTGAAATCTTAATCCAACCTTCATTGTAAAGGTACTGTCTTTACCAACTAAGTTAAAGAGGCCATTTCCAAATTTAGGTGCGTTTGTTTCTTGTGCTTGTATACTTAAAAAAGTACACATAATAATGATAACTACTACTTTACGTAGTGCTGGGGATTGCATAATTATTAGTTTTTGTCGATGCAAAGAACTGTTAGCAATGTTAAATTAAAGTTAATTTAGTATTAAGTAAACAAAAAAACTGCCTTGGTGAGAGGCAGTAGATCATAAATTGTAGTCGACAAAAACTAATTTAATTTATGGTAATCTTTATTTCTAAAGAATAGTTCAAATATCTCACCAAAAATTAAAATGAATGTTTTTTCAAAATTAAAAAAATGTTAACGATTTATACTCGCTTAACATTTAGTTAATGTTTTTGTGATGCAAGCATAATTTAAAGCTAACATAGAATTTACAAATGCGATGGACTTTTGCGGCAGTAAATTATACGAAAAAAATGAAAAAATTTTTATTTATTACTTTTTTAGCTTTTAGCCAATTATTATTAGCACAAAGTACAGGTACATTAAAGGGTATATTATCTGATGGGGAAACAAACAACGAACCATTGCCTTTTGCAAACGTTCTTATTAAAGGAACCGCAATGGGTACAACTACCGATTTTGATGGAAATTATACTTTAAACGTACCAGCAGGGAGTCATACTGTTGTTTTTAGTTTTTTAGGATATAAAACAATTGAAAAGCCAATTACAATTGTTGCAGGAGAAACTGTAACTATTAATCAAATATTATCTGCAGAAGAAGGCGTTTCTTTAGATGAGATCGTTGTAAAGTCTTCTACTAGTAAAGAAAAACTAAGCGCTTTAATTTTAGATCAAAAGAAAGCAGTTTCTATAAAGACTACAATTGGGGCACAAGAATTAGCAACCAAAGGTGTTTCTGATGCAGAAGGAGCGGTAACAAAAACGGCAGGAGTTTCTAAAGGTTCTAAAAATGTAATTGTAAGAGGTTTAGGAGATAGATATAATTCTACAACTTTAAACGGATTGCCTTTGCCTTCTGAAGACCCAGAATACAAAAACATTTCTTTAGACTTTTTTGATACTAGCATTATTAAAAATATTGGTGTAAATAAAGTTTTTACAGCAGATCTTAGTGGAGATGTTGGTGGAGCAAACATAGATATCGTTTCTAAAGAATTGGTTAAAAAGAGTCTATTAAGTGTAAGCGCTTCTTTGGGTGCAAATACACAAACTGTGTCTAAAAATTTTTTAACTATAGATGGTACAAATAGATTTGGAACTCAGAGTACAGGGATTCCTGTAAATGATTTAACAAAGTATTCTTTTAATAATTCTTGGAAACCTCAAAACCAAGATTTTCAGTTAAATAATAGTATTTCTTTTGCAGGTGGAAAGAAATTTGATATTGGAGAAGATTCTTTTAGCTTTTTTATTGTTGGTGGTTTTGATGGAAGTTATAATTATGTTGATGGTAATATAAAACAAACAACAAGTTCTGGAGATGTTTTTCAAGATCAAGATTTTCAAAAATATGAATATAATGTGTCGCAAATCTTAATGGCAAACTTAAAGTATAAGTTTGAAGAAGGGCATAGTATTGCATACAACCACTTGTTTATTCATAACAACAAACAATCTATTGGAGATTATTTAGGGTCTAACAACCCAGAACAAGACGGAGATTTAGAATACCAAAGAAGACAACAAACTAATAATAATGAGTTGTATGTAAACCAACTTATTGGAAACATAGAATTGTCTGATAGATTAAATCTTGAGGCAAAAGGTTCTTTAAATTTTATTAGAGGTAGTGAGCCAGATAGAAGAACTAATAAGTATCTTTTTAGAGATGATTTTTATAGTCCTCAAACAAGTTCTGCCGGAGAAAATGAACGTTACTTTGCAAAGTTAGAAGAAAATGATTATGCTGCTAAGGGAAAATTTTCTTATAAATTAAAAGAAGATGACGAAGATATTAGTGTTTTAGAATTTGGTGGAGATTACAGATATACAGAACGTTTATTCTCTTCAACAATTTTTAATCATGATTTTTCTAGTAGAGTAGAAATAGATTTAGAAGATCCAGATGCTATTTTTAATCAATCTTCTATAGATAATAATATTTTCGATTTAGAAACAGGTAGAGGTGGTTCTAGTAATCCTTCTGCGTTTTTACCATTTACTTACAGAGGTAAAAGACAAATATTTGGTGCATTTGGTAACTTAGTATATCAACTTGGTGATAATTTAATAGCTTCTGCAGGAGCAAGATTCGAAAAAATTCAACAAAGAGTTACTTATAATACTAACATTGCACAATCTGGTGTAGACGGTGCATCAAATTTAGATAATACGTACGTTTTACCAAGTTTTAATATAAAATATAATTTTAACGATAATAGTATTTTTAGAATTGCAGGTAGTCAATCTTATACATTTCCTCAGTTTAAAGAAACTGCACCATTTAAATATCAAGACATCAGTTTTTCATCTCAAGGTAACCCAGATTTAAAACCATCTGATGATTATAATTTTGATGCAAAATACGAATACTACTTTTCATCATCAGAATTAGTAACGGTAACAGGTTTTTATAAAAACATACAAAACTCTATTGCAAGAACAGAAATTCCTTCTGGTGGTAATACATTAACGTATTTAAATGTTGGTAATGCTTCTGTATATGGTTTAGAAATAGAAGCAAGAAAAAACTTATATGAAATAGAAGATAAAGATTTAAAAATTGTAGGTGGTTTAAATACTTCAATTTTAGTTTCTAATGTAGATTTAGATAAAAGCTCTATAGCTCAGTTTACAAATGCAACGAGTGATTTAGAGGGAGCAACACCGTTTTTATTAAATGCAGATATTTCTATCAATAAAAAATATAACGACAACACTTTTATGTCTTCTGTAGTCTTTAATTATTTTAGTGAAAGAGTATACTCTATTGGTACAAGAGGTTTTGAAAATGTTTTAGAAAAAGGAATACCAACTTTAGATTTGGTTTCTTCTTATAACTTTAATAACAATTATAGTATAAAATTAAAAGCAACAAATATATTAAACCCAGATTATCAGTTAACTAGAGCTGGTTTTGATGGAGGTGAAAATATTGTGTTAAGAAATTATAAAAAAGGTGTTAACCTAAGTTTAGGATTTGCTTACAATTTCTAAAGAAACCCTTGTTTTAATAACAATTCTTTAAGATTTAGATAAAACAAAATAGACATTGTAAGTGCAACTTTGCAGAAGTTAATAAAACTAAACAATTTAAATAAATTAATAAAAACAAAAATGAAAAAATCAATTTTATCAATCGTTGCAATTGCATCTTTAGTATTAAGTAGTTGTTCTTTAAGTGATGATGATGCTGCAGTAATTGTTGGGGGAGAAGTAACTGCACAAAACTTAGCAGGAAATTTAACGTCTGATTTAACTTTAAGTTCTGGTGTTGCTCATAACTTAACAGGAGCACTTTTAGTAAAATCTGGCGCAACTTTAACAATAGAAGCTGGTACAACAGTTAATGCTTTAGCAGGTGGTACAGATGTTTATATTTTGGTAGAAAAAGGAGGTAAAATAATAGCAGATGGTACTGCAGAGAACCCTATTAAATTTACATCTAGTGCAATTATTCCAAATGCAGGAGATTGGGGTGGAATTATCTTAAACGGTAATGCTCCTTTAAGTAGACAATCTGGGGCAGATAGTAATGCTGCAACAGAAGTTAAAAATTCAATTTTATTTGGAGGTTCTGATGTTGATGATAACTCAGGAGTTTTAGATTATGTAATCATGGAGTATACTGGTGCAAGAATTGATGATGAAGCAGAACATAATGGTTTAACTTTAAACGGAGTTGGTGCTGGTACATCAATTTCTAACATTGCTATTTTTAATGGTGATGATGATGGTATAGAATTTTTTGGAGGTACTGTAAATGTATCTAACATTTTAGTTGTAAACGCAAAAGATGATATGTTCGATTTTTCTCAAGGTTATGTTGGTACTTGTACAAACTTATACGGAGTTAGAGAAAATGGTTATACTGCTGTAACTTCTGATCCAAGAGGAATTGAAGCTGATGGTAACTTAGATGGAAACTCTCCTTCTGATATTAACGAATCTAATTTTACTATCAATGGTGTTACAATTATTAATAATGCAGACGGTGTAGAAATGTCTGATGGTATTAAAATTAGAAGAGATGCTACTGCAACTATTACAAATGCATATTTAGCTTTAGGAGCTGGAGCATTATTTGGAGATGTTGTAGATTTACAAGATAGTAAATCTGATTCTACAGAGTCTACTACTATAACTGGTATTGCAAACACTGCAAACGGTTTAGATATTACAGATGTAAAAAACACTACTGTTGGTGGAGCTAGTATTACTTTAACAGCTGGTACAACTGGTGGAGCAGATAATTCTGTATTTTCTTGGACTGGTTATAACTTCTAAGAAGATATAATAAATAATTTACTTTAATAAAAAGCAGGCTTTTAAGCCTGCTTTTTTTATGTTTTATAGTTTTACATGTAAGAAGAAATAATGAGTGCTTTATTTACAGTTTGTTTTTGCTTAAAAGAGTGAGTAAACTATTTTTTTGTAATGATTATATATTATTGTTAAAGTATATAAGACTCTTTTAAGGGTCTAAAATTAAGTGCATAGTTCGTTTAAATAGAGTACAATGCTATATGTAACAAAAAAAACGCACTCTAGAGTGCGTTTTATAAATTATAAGAGATGTTTAAATTAGAATCTCCAACCAATATTAACACCTAATCTAGGTACTAAAGTAGGTGAGTCAGATCCAAATAAGTTTCTACCAACACCAGCGTGTACATCAATAGTTAAACCACTTCCTGTAATATACTTTGTACCAACAGCAACACCTAAGGCACCATCTGTATATTTGTTATCGTAAACTCCAGGGTTGTTTTCTTCATCAGATTCTTCTTTTCCAGAATTGATTCCTAAAAAAGCTTCACCAAAAAAGTTCCATTCTTCGTTTGTAGAAAAATAATTACGGTAATAAGGTGTAATCATAGTGTTTTCATTGTATCTAAAACTATCAT
Organism: Polaribacter sp. HaHaR_3_91; assembly: GCF_019278525.1. NCBI lineage: Bacteria > Pseudomonadati > Bacteroidota > Flavobacteriia > Flavobacteriales > Flavobacteriaceae > Polaribacter > Polaribacter sp. HaHaR_3_91. The sequence continues at coordinate 3,850,919 of NZ_CP058986.1, read as the reverse complement.
CTTGATTGGCTAAGTTAAATAAAGCAGAAATACCAAAAGAAGAACTTTCAGAGATGTAGTTCTCATAAGAAAACTCTAAACTTTTTATAACCAATGCATCTCCAATGTCTAATTTAATTTCTTGTTGTGCGTAGCTTAAAGTACTCGCTAAAAGTCCGAAAGCTAAAAGTAATTTTTTCATGTTTTTTGTTTTTTTGTATTTAATGATTTTTATAGAGTGCAAATCTAATAAATAAGATTGGTTTTAGAATCTATATCCTAAAGAGATTCCACCTCTACCTACAGCCTCTAAAGAGCTATTATCTCCACCTAAATTGCGTCCTAACCCTAAATATATTTCTGTTGTAAAGCCTTTTTTAGAAATAAATTTTCCTCCAACAGAAATACCAACAGCAAATTCCGTTTTAGTATCTCCATTATAAGAACTATTATAATTTCCATAACCATCAATATAATAGTCGTAATTATTGTTTTCATAAGAATGCAACATTCCAAAACCTTCTACAAAAAAACCTCTTGCAAATTTACTTGAGAAGTATCTTCTATAAAAAGGCGTTAAAGAAAATTTTCGATACTCATCTACATCTTCATTTTTGTCAAACCCAACTAGAACTCCAACTCCAAAAGAAGATTCATCATTAATTAAATACTCATAAGAAACATCTATCCATTCAAAAGCTAGCGCACCTAATACATTTAATTTTACTTCGTGTTTTTTATTGATGTCTTGTGGATGTTGTTCTTCTTTTTCTTGAGCAATAGAAATTGCTGAAGTAAACAATAGAAGAAATAATGTAATTTTTTTCATAATAGTTTTTTTTGGTTGATGTAACAAACGTATTAAAAAAGTACCCAAGTTTCTAAAAAATAGCTCTTAATTGCACACTTCCGGTATGGATTGTTTTTGTGCTTTCACTCTTTCTACCCAAATAAGATAAATTCAGATTTAAAAAAGTATTTAATTTTTGATTGAATAAAAGATTCCAAGTGTAATTTTTTCCATCTTGTAAACCTTCTAACATTTGGTAGGCAACGGGCGAGTTCGTATCTCCTGTAAAGTCATTCAAAAACACGTTTGCGTTGGCAGAAATTTGATTCTTTTTACTGTTGATGTAGAAATATTCAATTCCGAATTTTTGTTGCTTCAAATGTTCAAAATCTGCGAGTTGGTTCTCTTTGTTTTTAAAGTGATAAAAAGCCGTTAAACGATTGCTATCATTGTATAAAAAACTAATTTTTGGTTGAAATTCGATGGCATTAATTGTATAGTTTCTATTGTTAAAATTGGCTGTTGCTAAATCGTTTTCAGCGGTTTTACCCATTAACTCAAGCAACCAAAAAGTTGCAAATTTATGTGCAAAATCTAGCTGATGTAACTCAATGTTGTTTTCTTGGTTTCCTATAAAGTATTGTTGCTTATTTCTGTTTTTTCCGTAGGTGTAGGTTGTGCTATATTTTTGAAGATTTCTATTGAAATAAAGACTATTTCTAAGACTGAAATTTAAACCAATCAGTTTACTTTCATCAAAATCAAAAGGATTAAAATTAAAAGAATTTCCTATTCTTTGCTGTTCATTTTCTACACTTAAAAAACTCTGATTGTAAAAATTAGAAAGCAATTTTTTAATCCCATTTTTAGCTGTCCAAATTCTTGGATTTAATGTTATAGACTGTGTAAATTTTGCACGTTGCGTAGCAATAAATTGTAAGTTTGGTTTTGGTAAACGCAAATATTCTGCTTGGTCTTGAAATTCTGCAACTTCAAATTCATCAAAATCCTTAACGCCGTCGCTGTTATAATCTATCCAAGTATAATAGCCTAAACCAGGTTCTGTTTTTACGTAAATATATTCTTGTTGGGCAACGTTACCCGATGAGGTTTCATAAACGGTTCCTAAATTGATAAAACTATTAAATAATTCCTGATTAAAAACAACTTTAGAATTTAACGATTTTTCATTGTCTGTAAACTTGTTTTCTGTAAGTCTGTAATTGGCAAAAACACTTAAATTGGTTTGTTTGTTCTGAATGATTTTACTGTTGATGTAAAACGTTTTTCTATTGTTGATTTCTGTAAAACTATTCGATTTTATACTGTCGTTATTTCTGTAATTAAACCCCATTTTAGCAAACACATTGGTAGAGTCTCCAATACCAAAATAAGTTTCATATTCTTTAAATTTATGACTTGTATTGATAAATTCTTGTGAAGTAATATCTTTTCTACTATTGGTTTCAAAATTAATAAATGCACCCAACCATTTTTTATTAAAATCGTGTTCTGCTTTCGCTTTTGCTGTAAAAAAGGAGTTATCTTCTGTGGTTGAGGTATTTTTTAAAAAACTACCATTTACATAAAAAGAAGTGTTTTTTAACTTTATTTTAGATTGTAGTTCATGTTTGTTACCAGAAAAAATATCTTTATATGTTAAGTTGTTGTATCGATATAAAATAAAATCTTCCTTTTTATTTTGTAAACTAAATTCCGATTGAAAATAACTTTTAGTAGCGTCGTTGGTTAAAATATTCCAATCTCTATTAAACTCGACAGATTCCCAACGTTGAGCGGTTTTAAAATTATTTTGTACAAATTCATGGCTTACATTACTTTGTAGTTTCCATTCTTTATCAATTAAAGTTTGCTGCCAATTTACCTTTGTTGCAATGGCTTTATTTTGGGCATCATCTATGGTAGAAAACAAATTGGCGTCATTATTACTAAGTGCAACTTCTGTATTAATAATCGTTTTTTCTGAAGGATTGTATGAAGATTGTACAATAAACAACTGAGATTTTGTTGGTGGAGTTAAACGGATGATAGGATTGTAATTTCCTTGATTTGTGCCCACAAACAAAAAAATATTACCGATTGCGGTGGTTTCATCTAAAACATAATCTCCTAAATTGTTACCAACATTAGAAAAAGTTACCGTGTACAATTCATCTGTAGCGTTGTTGGAGTATTCAAAAATTTCTTCACTTCCATTAAGTACCTTTTTATACAAGATTTTATTATCATTAAAAGCATCTTCATAGGCACTTTCTGCAATCATTAAATCTGTATTGTTACCTGCACTTTCTAAGATTTGCTTTTGTTCTGTAGTTAAATTTTGCTGAATGGGTTGGTTTTTAGCGTCATTCTCCGAATAAAAATAACCAGCGATGCTAAATTTTTCACCTTCATAGGAAGCTTCATCATATGTTATAAAACGCGTATAGTTTCTTTCTGAATACTGAAAATCAATCTGAATTCTCATATCATTGGTGATTGGATAAGTAGTGTTGAACTCTATTTCTCCAAGATTATAATCGATGGTATAATCGTTTTCTTCTCCACGTTTAATCTGAATTCCGTTGATAAATACCTTCTCGCTACCTTCAATAATTAAAATAGCAGTTTCATTATTGGCTCCTAAAATTTTATAAGGACCTTGGTTGCCTTCTACACTTGTAATGTTATACGAGCTAAATCGTCCTCTTACAACTGCACCAGAAGCAGCAACTTTAAAATTTTCGTTTAGCTGGGCTTCTACCAATAAACCAGAAACTTGTTTGGTAAAAGGTAAGAAGTAACTTTTGGTGTTTTGTAATGAAATATCACCCGCTTTTACGCGCCAATTATCGGTAAACATTTCAATAAAAATACGATCGAAATCAGTAATATCTTGAGAATACCCATTTTCTTGAATGGGAATATTGGTGTCAAAAATATTTGCTTTTAAGGTAACGTCTTTAGAGAGTTTACCTGATATTTCTAAATCTAAAGCAGAGTTTGTAACTGCATTTTGGTTGTTTCCAGAAGTAATTCCCCTAGTGATAAATCCTTTGGTTTGTAAACCATCAAATAATTTTATGTCCGATACTTTTTTATTGGTGGTTAAACTGTATAATTTACCCGTATTTGTGCCATTTGGTAGGATAAATTTATCATCAAAAGGTGTGTAAACTTTGGTAATAAAATCTGGAAGCCTAAAATATTCAACCGTAATTTCTGTGTGTTTTGTTGAATCGATAATTAAAACGGCATTGCTAAAATCGATGGTATATTCAGAAAATGGAATTTCCTTTGAAAAAGCATTGACTACTTTAAATTTCTGCGGATTTAAAGCCACAGAATCTAATTGAATGGTATCTTTTTTAATCAAATATTTTTGCACTCTAAAATCTTTAGATACAGTTTGAGATTGGATTGAGAATCCAATAAAAAGTAAAAAGAAGAAGAGAACTCTTTGAATCATAAAAAACTATATGTTCTAAACGTAAAAATATGTTTTTTAATGTTTGAAAATAAAAATTAAAATAATGATTGTTGCTTTACAGGGTTTTCATGCGCTAATAACCATTTTTTACGCCAAATTCCGCCAGCATATCCTGTTAAAGAACCATCTGAACCAATAACTCTATGACACGGAATGATAATCCAAATTGGGTTTTTACCATTTGCAGAGGCAACCGCTCTAATGGCTTTTACATCTCCCAAAGATTTGCTTTGTTCTAAATAAGTTCTCGTTTTATTAAATGGAATATTCAATAATTCATTCCAAACTTTTTTCTGAAAATCGGTTCCTTGCGGATTTAATTTTAAATCGAAATCAATTCTTTTTCCAGAAAAATATTGGTCTAATTGAGTGACACATTCTTGCAAACAATCAGGTGTTTTCATACTTGTCTCTTCGAGCGCAGTAGAGAAATCTTCATCTAAAACCGAAACCGATTGAATTCCGTTTTCATCACCTACAATTTTTGCGGTTCCCAATGGTGTTTTGTAATATGTGGTTTGTAAACTCAATTAAAGTTGTATTTTTTTCTTAATTCTTTAACTTCTTCATCAGAGGAATAATTCATCATTAGTAAACCTTCAACAGTTTTTATCTTTTTGTTCTTAATTTGTTCTGCAATATAATTTCTTGCTGCTGCTGTTTTCTTAAACTTATCAGTAAAAATAGCAATTAACTGTTTCGGATTTGCTCTTGTAAACTTGTTTTTTACAATTTGTGCAGATAAAAAGTCAGAAATTAAATGCGTCTCTCTTAAGCTACAAATTTGAATTTGTTTTTCTATTTTTTTATCATCCGTAGAGATTTCTACAAAATTATTAACACCTATGCTGTACATTGGTTTAATGCTAGAATGTGTGTTTTTTGCTTTCCCTTCATAGTCATCAACAGATAGTTTAATAGAAATAACATCAGTAAAATTTATTTTTTCTTTATCAATAATAAATTCATCCGAAGTTATTTTTAGGTACCCTGTATAATTTATCAAAATATCTTCTTTAGAAAACATTGTAAAAAATACAGAAGCAATAAAGGTTATAAAAGAAATAACAGCTACTGGGTAAAAAATAGTTTCTATAAAATCAAATTCTAAATATACTTTGTTGATTGAAATAATTACACAAGCAAACATTCCAATTGTTAGTCCTAAATAAGTATATGTTTTAGGATGTTCAAAATTGAAGAATTTTTCTTCTGTTGTAATTGTATCAAATACCATTTATATACCAAAAACATCTTTAGAATTCTGAGTTGTAATGGCAGCAATTTCATCAAAAGAAAGTCCGTAAATATCTACCAATTTATCAACAACGTTGGTTAAATAAGCACTTTCATTTCTTTTTCCTCTGTATGGAGTTGGCGCTAAATAAGGCGCATCTGTTTCTAAAACAATGTGCTTTATATCAATTTCATTCAAAAATTTATCAATCTTACCATTTTTAAAAGTAGCAACACCACCAATTCCTAATTTCATATTGTAAGAAATAGCTTGTTTTGCTTGTTCTAAAGTCCCAGTAAAACAGTGAAAAATCCCTCTTAAATCATCACTTTTTTCAGATTCTAATACTTCAAAAACTTCATCAAAAGCATTTCTACAGTGAATGTTAATCGGCATTTTTTTCTCTTTTGCCCACTGAATTTGTGTTCTAAAAGCATCTTGCTGTTCTGTTAAAAAGGTTTTATCCCAATATAAATCCATTCCGATTTCGCCAATAGCGTAAAATTTCTTTTCATCAATCCATTTTTTAACATGCGCTAGTTCTTCTAAATAGTTTTCTTTAACAGAAGTAGGGTGTAAGCCCATCATTAAAAAAACATCATTTGGATAGTCTTTTTCTAATTGAAACATTTTATCTGTATATGTAGAATCTATCGCAGGAATAAAAAAACGAGTAACACCGGCGTATTTAGCGCGTTGCATCATTTCTGATTGATCTTCTTTAAACTGACTAGAATATAAATGGGTGTGTGTATCTGTAATCATGTTGTGTAAAATTTCAGCTGCAAAACTACAAATTATTCTTAGTGAAAAGGGCTATTGTTTAGCGTTTTATAAAACGTACCTTTGCAGAAAAATATTAAGAATGACTTTTCAAGATTTAGGAATCTCTAATCAATTACAATATGCTATTGACGATTTGGGTTATGTAACTCCAACGCCAATACAAGAACAAGCATTTTCTGTTGTAAGATCGGGGAAAGATGTAGTGGGAATTGCGCAAACAGGTACCGGAAAAACCTTTGCGTATATGATGCCTATTTTGCAAGAATTAAAGTTTTCTAAGCAAAAACATCCTCGAGTTTTGGTTTTGGTACCAACGCGTGAGCTTGTTTTACAAGTGGTTGAACAGATAGAACAACTATCTAAATATATTAATACGCGTGTTTTAGGTGTGTATGGTGGTGCAAACATTAATACCCAAAAACAAGCTATTTTACAAGGACAAGATATTATTGTGGCAACTCCTGGTCGTTTATATGACTTGGCGTTGAGCAATGCTTTAAAGCTAAAATCTATTCAGAAATTAGTAATTGATGAGGTAGATGTAATGTTAGATCTAGGGTTTCGTTTTCAGTTGATGAATATCTTTGACGTGATTCCAGAAAGAAGACAAAACGTATTATTTTCTGCTACGATGACGGAAGATGTAGATTTGTTAATTTACGATTTCTTTAAAAATCCAGAGAAAATATCTGTTGCAGTAAGTGGAACACCTTTAGATAATATAGAGCAAGTTTCTTATAACATTCCTAACTTTTTTACCAAAGTTAATTTGTTACATGAGCTTTTAGCAGATAAAGAAACGTATAATAAAGTATTGATTTTTGTTGGTTTTAAAAGAACTGCAGATTTGTTATTTAAGCACTTACAAGAAGCGTTTAATGATGAAATGTGTGTGATTCACTCTAATAAAACGCAGAATTATAGAATTCGTTCTATAAAACAGTTTGACGAAGGTAAAAACCGAATTTTACTAGCTACCGATGTAATGGCGCGTGGTTTAGATTTTGACAACGTTTCTCATGTTATCAATTTTGATACACCAGAATTTCCTGAAAACTATATGCACAGAATTGGTAGAACTGGTCGTGCAGAAAGAGCAGGAAAAACGATTCTTTTTTCTACTCCAAGCGAGCAAGAAACAAAAAAAGGTATTGAAGAATTAATGAATTATGAAATTCCGGTTTTAGACTTACCAGAACACGTTGAAATTTCTAAATTATTAACAGAAGATGAACGTCCGAAAGAAGATCAAGGGATTTCTAAGAACAGAACTTCTTTAGAATATGTTCCAGGACCTGCGTTTCACGAAAAGAGTGAGAAAAATAGCCAAGTAAATTTAGGTGGTTCTTACAGACGAGAAATTGCTGCAAAATATAAGAAGCCTAAAACAAGAGGAGATAAAAACTACAACAAGCATAACAAGAAAAAGAAAAAATAATGCAGATTTTAACAGCACAAGAATTGCATAATTTGGCAATGAACATTGTTGGTAAGAAGCTTACAAAAATGGGGTATGAGTTTCAGGCTATAAACAGTCAGTTAAAAAGACATCCCCAATTTGTGTTATTTAAAAAAGGAGAACCTACTATTTTTGTCTTGGTAAAGGCGAGTAATAATATTCAAAATCCGAATGAATATGATACCATTTGGATGGAGACTTTTAAAAATCACGCTAAAAAACAAAATGCCAAAGTTTGGTTTGCCGGCGTAGGAATTGCCAACGCAGAAAGTGTTGAAAGTCCTATTTTTAAAGACCAACCTTATTATGAGGCTTTTGATGATTTTATTAAGATTTTGGAGTAGGTTAGTTTAACTATATTGATATCGAACGTTTTAATGTTTTATATCAGAAGTTAGCTGATTTTTTTGAGAAAGTCAAATTTGCTTATACATAAAAAACCACCTCAAAAGAGATGGTTTTTATATTGTTATTGTGTTTATAGTGAGAAAAGTCTATTTATGGATTTGTAGACCATAAAGAAGCTCCTTTAAGCATGGCTCTTCTTGGTAATTTTAATCCAGCTACAATTAACTCAGCAAAATCTTCTGGTTGTAAAACAGAATCTTCAGAATCTTTGTTTGCAATACCTAATTCTACAGACATATCAGATGCAATTGTACTTGGTGTTAACGTACAAACTCTAATGTTGTTTTTACGTACTTCTTTCATTAAAGATTCCGACATACCAATAACCGCAAATTTAGAAGCAGAATAGGCAGATGTAGTTGCATTTCCGTTTAATCCTGCAGTAGAAGCAACATTAAAAATATCACCCTCATTTTTATCAATTAAATAAGGTAAAACCTCTTTTGTTACATGATACATACCCATAACATTGGTTTGTATAATTTGGGTCCATTTGCTAACCTCCATGTCGTTTAAAGAACCAAAAGCTGCTATTCCGGCATTGTTTACTAGAATATCAACCGTACCTAAAGAGTTTACAATGTTCTTGATTCCTGTTTTAACTTCTTCGTAAACACCAACATCAAAAACTTCGTAAATCGCTTTAATGCCAAATACTTCTAGTTCTGCAACTGTTTCTTTTAAAACGGCTTCAGTTCTACCAGTTATAGCTACGTCAATTCCTTCTTTTGCAAAGGCTATTGCGGTTGCTTTTCCTAAACCTCTTCCGCCACCTGTAATAATTGCTTTTTTGTTTTTTAAATTTTCCATTTTTAAATTTTTAAAGTATGACTATTTTCTAAACAAAAAACCATCTGAATTTCAGATGGTTTTAAATTTTTATTCAATAAAGATTATTTATTAGCATCTTGCTCTAACAAATCAAAGAATTGATCTAATTTAGGCATGATGATAATTTTTGTTCTTCTGTTTATTGCTTTATTAGCAGCAGTATTATTGTCTACTAAAGGAACATATTGACTTCTACCAGCTGCAATTAATCTTCCTGGTTTAACTCCGAATTTATATTGTAAAATTCTTGTTATAGAAGTTGCTCTTAAAGCAGATAAATCCCAGTTGTCTTGAATAACAGTTCTCTTAATTGGTGTAGAATCTGTATGACCTTCAATCATAACTTCCATTTCTGGTTGGTCTTTAATTACTTTAGATATTTTTTCTAAAACAGTGTATGCTTTGTCAGTTACATTATAACTACCGCTTTTAAATAATAATTTGTCTGAAATAGAGATAAATACTACAGTCTTTTCTACATTAACCTGTATGTCTTCATCTTGAATTCCGTCAGTTAAGTTTTTAGTTAAGTGGTATTTAATTGCAAGGTTTAATGAATCCTTTTGAGTCATTGCTGCTCTAATACCGTTTATGAATTTATCTTTTTCACTTAACTGTGTAATAACGTTTTTAATATTATCTGAAGAAGATTGTGTTAAAACCGTTAAGTTTTCAACTTGCTTTAAAGCACCTTTTTTATCCTCTTTTAAAGAGTTAATTTGCTCTGTAAGTGTTGCTACATCTTTTTCGCTTTCAATTAAACACTTCTGTAAAGTTGCTTTTACATCTACTAATTCTGTTGTAGTTTGATCATGTTCGTCCTGTAAAGTAACAAACTTCTTTTTAGAAACACAAGAACTAACTATAACTGCAGTCAATAATAAGATTGATATTTTTTTCATTGGTAATAATATTTAATTAAGTCAACAAATTTAACGAATTGTTGTTACAAAAAATACTATAAATGATATTTTATGAAAACTTTATGCTCTATTTTTGTAAAATATTTTAAATTTTATGATTCTAAAAAATAAAGTTATAGTTACTATCGTTTTACTAGTGTTTCTTTCTTGTTCTAAAGAAAAAATAAAAGACTATACCTTAACAGGGCGCGTATTTGGTACCACTTATAAGATTGTTTATTTAGATGGTGCTAAGGACTATCAAACCTCTTTAGATAGTCTGTTTTTTTTAATGAACAAATCCTTATCAACCTATATTCCTAGTTCAGATATTTCTAGAATTAATAAAGGAGATTCTACTGTTATTGTTGATGATTTATTTTTAGAGGTTTTTAAAAAATCGAAAAGAATTTATACAGAAACCAATGGTTATTTTGACCCAACTGTGGGGAATTTAGTAAATGCTTGGGGTTTTGGACCAAAGAATGAAAGGGTCAATTTAAACGAAGATCAAGTAACGCAACAAATGCAGTATGTTGGTTTAGATAAAGTAACTTTTGTTGATGGTAAAATTAGAAAACAAGATCCTAAAATTTATTTAGATTTTAACTCTATCGCTAAAGGGTTCGGAATTGACGTGGTGGCTCGTTTTTTAGATAGTAAAAATATCTCGAATTACTTAATTGAAATTGGAGGAGAAATTAGAGCTAAAGGGATAAAAAAAGAAAAGCATCCTTGGGTTATAAAATTAGTAAATCCTATAAAAAAGGACAGTACTAAAGGATATCGAAAAATAAATTTGTCTAATAAATCGATGGCTACCTCTGGTAATTATAGGAAATTTAGAATTACAAAAGACGGACACAAATACGTACATACAGTAAATCCTAAAACGGGGTATGCCGTAGAAAGTAATTTACTAAGTGCTTCTGTTATAGCTGATTTAGACTGTGCTGATACAGATGCATATGCAACTGCTTTTATGGCAATGGGACTAGAGAAAGCGAAAGAGTTTTTAGATACTCATAAAAATATTGATGCTATTCTATTATTTAATAACGAGAACGGAGATTTAGAAGAATACACAACAAATGCCTTTAAGTAGTTCACTATTTACGCTGTGTTTTTGTTATCTTGCATTGTAGATAAATAAAGATAAATAATAGGTATTACTATGATGAAATTACTTCTAACACTTTTATGCATAATTTCTTTTACATTTACAAATGCTCAGTCTAACACAGACATTGCTAATGTGTATTTAAAGAGAGCAAAAGAAGCGGTAGAAAACAATGTGAATTACAAAGAAGCATTAGTGCATTTTGAAAAAGCATTGAAGTATCTTGATTCAATTTCAGACAAAAATTTAGCAACTTTAGCTTCCTCGATTTATTTTGAAAATTATCAATTTCAAACTACTGATATAGAAAAAATAGCATTTCTAAAAAACTCGGAAATTTATAGTAGACGATACTTTGTTTTAGAACAAGATAATACTACCGAAGGGTATACAAAAAATTTAGAAAGTCTTATTTTAATTCAGGAAACTATAGAAGCTTTAGAAACTAAGTTAAAGAGGGAGGAAGAAGAGCGTATTAAAAAAGAGAAAGCATCTAAGAAAATAGATTCGCTAAAAAGTATTTGGAATCAAAAATCTGAATCTCTGTTTATAAAGGTAGATAGTATTTACAATTTTAATGCAAACAATTTAGCTCTTTTTAAAAAGGATGGAAGTTTTGGAATTATAGATGATAGAGGTATAATTATATTAGCAGCCACCGATTATAAAGACGCCATATCTTCTGAAGGTTTTATTTTATTAAAAAATAAAAAAGAGCAACCCAATAAAATTTATTGCTTTAACACAAATAACAAAAAGGGATTTATTTTACCAAGTGTTAATAGATTTAATTCTTTAGCTACACATTATGGACAGGTAATGTTACCAAGAGGAAATGGACGATTGGTAACATATCCAGATAATTCTTTTGAGCCATTGGTTTATGACTTAAATGTTAAAAAACAGGTTAGAATTACCAATAAATCAGAATTATTGAAATCTCTAAAAAAGGAAGATCTAATTGATAGATATAATAAAGATGGTGAGGTTAAAATAAATAAAGAATGGTATCTATTTGAAGGACATTTAGGTGGAGGAATGTATTCATTATATTTTGAGGATAGTTACAAAGTACACTCTTTTTTAAGTGCTACGACTAAAAAAATATTAAGTGCAGATGCTGGATTTGAATATATAGGAGCTTATTATAAGGGTAGATTTCAAGCAATTAAGAAAGGGGAGGTTATTTGGATTAATGAAGAAGGAGCAAAGGTAAGTGAAGTTAAAGATGAGTCTAAAAAATATTTAGGAGACTCTAAAGTAGTTAAATTAGCGTCGGGGACATATCAAATTGTAAAAAATAATGTAATTGTATTGGGTGATCAAGAATTAGAAAAATTAAGTGTGTTTTTAGGAAAACATAAAAAGAACTAATCCTTATAACAGACAGGAAGAATTTCATGTTTCATTAAACAAAATCGTTCTAGTTTCTCTGGACCGATTTTTTTTGTATAATCTACTTCATCCACCTTAAAGCCGATAGAACGTAGTTTATCGAAATAATCTCTACCGTACACTCTTACGTGATCATATTGTCCAAAAATCTCTGCACGCTTTTTTTTGTCTGTAATTGTATCGTCTTCAAACGTCTTTTCTCTAGATAAATCTTGCGGAATTTGAAAAACACCAAATCCGCCTTTTTTAAGCACTCTAAACAGCTCTTGCATCGCTTTAGTATCGTCTGTAATATGTTCTAACACATGATTACAGAAAATAACATCAAAAGAGTTGTCATCAAAAGGCAAGTCGCAGATATCGGCTTTTACATCTGCAATTGGAGATTCTAAATCTGAAGTAATATAGTCTAAGTTTTTTTGTTTTCTAAAAATGTCTAAAAAACATTGTTCTGGAGCAATGTGTAAAGTTTTAAGTTTTTCTGTTGATGTAAAAAAAGGAGTTTCATCTCTTAAAAATAACCACATTAAACGATGTCTTTCCAAAGATAGGGTAGAAGGAGAAAGTGCATTTTCTCGTTGTTTGCCATATCCGTAAGGTAAAAATTTTCTAAAACTCTTGCCGTCTATTGGATCTGTAAATGTATCGCCCTTTAAAGAAAAAGCAATAATTGGTCTTACTAGATAACTAGCTTTTATTAACCAAGGTCTTGGGATGGTATTTAGAATGGATTTAAAAATAGACACGAATTACACGGATTACACAAAATGAGAGTTATAAAATTACTCTTTTGTAGGTTAAACTATCTTCACCAAAATTAACTAATAAGCCTAGTTTTATTTTTGATGCAGCTAAATAATTTAGAGTTTGTTTTATATGGCTGTTTGTTAAACATTCAATTGCTTTAATTTCAAGTATTATTTTATTATCGATAACAAAATCAGCAAAATAATAATGAGACAATTTTTCTCCTTTATATAATATTTGAAATTTTACTTCCCTTTCATATAAAATTCCACGTCTTTTAAATTCAATTTCTAAAGCATCACCATAAATAATTTCACTAAAACCTTTTCCTAACTCTTTATGAACTTCCATGCAGGAACCAATAATGTTATATGATTCCTGTTTATGTAGAAGTTCTGATTTCAATTTTTTTAGTGAAATTATAAAGTTTATTTTTTAGTGACAATTAGTGAAATTAGTGTCCTTTTTACTGTCTGAATGCATCCTCCTCATCGGTAACAATCCCCAATGCATCATGTACATATTTAAAAGTAGAAAGTAATTCTGGTTTACCGTTTACAATAGCAACATCATGCTCAAAATGGGCAGAAGGTTTGTTGTCTAAAGTAGTAATTGTCCAACCGTCAGAATGTTGTTTAATTTTGTGAGTTCCTAAGTTTGTCATTGGTTCTATGGCAACTACCATACCTTCTACAAACTTTTTACCACGACCTCTTTTTCCGTAGTTTGGCATTTCTGGATCTTCGTGCATATCTCTTCCTAATCCATGACCAACCAATTCTCTTACAACACCATAACCATGGTCTTCAGAAAATTTCTGAATAGCATAACCAACATCACCAACTCTATTTCCAGCTTTAAATTCTTTGATACCAACGTATAAACTAGCTCTAGTTACATCTAGTAATTTTCTAGTTGCTGGTTCAATCTCTCCAACAGCAAAAGTGTAGGCGTGATCTCCGTGAAAACCATTTTTATATGCACCACAATCTATAGAAATAATATCGCCTTCTACTAATGGGTTTTTATTTGGAATACCGTGTACAACTTGGTTATTTGGACTCATACAAAGTGAGTTTGGGAAATCGTATAACCCTAAGAAACCAGGTACAGCACCTTCAGATCTAATAAAATCTTCGGCAAGTTTATCTAAATACAAAGTAGAAACTCCTGGTTTTACTTCTTTAGCAAGCATACCTAACGTTTTAGAAACGATTAGGGCGCTTTCTCTCATCAACTCTATCTCTTCTCTTGTTTTTATCTTAATCATGTTAAAAAAATTGAATGGCAAAGTTACTATAATTTAGGTAGAATGAAGTAAGGTTTGTCTATTTGAAAAAAGAGAAAAACCCTTTTTTCTTTTTTTTAGGTGGCTCGTAATTAAAAATAGCTTTGTGTATTTCTGTCCAACCTAAAAAGCCACCTACATTTCTGTCGTCTATAAATAAATCTGCATGTATTTTACGACTGTGTTTTTTACCGAATTCCTCTTCAGGAAAATTTTTGTTTACTGCATAAAATTCAATGTTGTTTTCTTTGCAGAAAGCAACTGCTTCATCTAGTCTTTTTCCGTGTCTATAAGTCCACAGAATTAATCGATGCCCTTGAGATTGTAATCTTTTTAAGGTATCGAAAGCAAAAATTATTTCTTCACCTATTTTTGGATAGGCATCTTCTACAATGGTACCATCAAAATCTACGGCAATAATTAGCGGGTTATTAGGTATCATTAATTGTCGTAAGAATGTTTATAAGCCTCTCCAGAAACAATTTTTAGCATGTCTTTCTCTAAGGATTCACGGGCATATTCTACATATCGACCAATTTCTTTTCCATCTCTATAAAAGATAAAAGTTGGTACTCTTTTTATGTCAAAGCCTTCTTGTAAATTATCAGGAGTTTTTTTACTGACGTCAACAGTAATAAGCTCAAAATTATTTAAGTTAAAATCAGTTTGTTCTAAAATTTTGTATAAATGTGGAGTTTCTCTTTTGCTATCTCCACACCAAGTACCCATAAAACCTTTAATTGTAATACCTTTTAACTCCTTTTTAAGAGCGGTAATTGTTGCTGGGTCTGGAGTATAACTCTCTAATTTCTGATTAAACCAAGAACTATAGGGGATTTGTTGAAAAGAGGCTTTGTTAGCCACTCCAATCAAATCCCCGCTTTGATTTTTTTCTGCAGTTACTTTTTGAGTTTCAGTTACTTTTTGTTGGCCAATGCAAGATGCAAATACCATAATACAAGCCAATAAAAAGACTTTTTTCATAAGTTGAGTTGTTTTAATTATAATAAAGAATGTTGTGTCATTTCTTTTGGTTGTTCTAGATTCATTAAATCTAAAATTGTAGGAGCAATATCACCTAAAACACCACTGTTTATCGATTTAATTTCTTTATCAATTAGAATAAAAGGAACAGGGTTTGTAGTGTGTGCTGTATGAGGAGATCCATCAGGATTCATCATTGTTTCACAGTTACCATGATCTGCAATTAATAAAATAGAATATCCATTATCTAAACCAGTTTCTATAACTTCTTTAGCACAAATATCTACAGCCTCACAAGCTTTAATAGCAGCATCCATCATTCCTGTATGACCAACCATATCTCCATTTGCAAAGTTTAAGCAAACAAAATCAGCTTCACCTTTCTTTAAATCTTCACACAAAGCATCTTTTAACTCGTATGCAGACATTTCTGGTTTTAAATCGTAAGTAGCCACTTTTGGCGAGTTTCTTAAAATTCTAGATTCCCCTTCAAACGGAGTTTCTTGTCCACCAGAAAAGAAAAATGTAACGTGCGGATACTTTTCTGTCTCTGCAATTCTAATTTGTTTTTTACCCGCTTTAGATAAAACTTCTCCTAAAGTATTTTTAATGTTATCAGTATTATAGATCACGTTAATTCCTTTAAAACTTGCATCATATAAAGTGATGGTTGTAAAATAAAGGTCTAATTTTTTCATTCCAAATTCAGGGAAATCATTTTGAGACAACGCATTTGTCAATTCTCTACCTCTATCTGTTCTGTAGTTAAAGAAAAGTACAACATCACCTTCTTTAATTTGAGCCTTTGGAGAACCATCTTCATTAGTTACAATGATTGGTTTGTGAAATTCATCGGTAATACCAGCTTCGTAATTCGTTTTTATAGTATCAATAATATCAGTTGTTTTTGTACCAACTCCATTAACAACACCATCATACGCTTCCTTTACACGTTCCCAACGGTTATCTCTATCCATAGCATAATAACGACCTGTTACGGTTGCTACTTCACCAGTACTTTTATCCATGTGTTCTTGAACCTCATTTAAGAAATAAGGAGCAGATTTTGGATCACAATCTCTACCGTCTGTAAATGCGTGTAAATACACATTATCTACATTGTTTTCTTTAGCAACATCTAATAATCCTTTTAAGTGATTAATGTGTGCATGAATTCCTCCATTAGAAACTAGTCCTAATAAATGAACGTCTTTGTTATTCTCTTTTGCGTATTTAAAAGTATCTAATAATACTTTTTCTTGCCCTAAAGTATTTTCTTTAACAGCTTTATTAATACGAGCTAGATTCTGATATACAATTCTACCAGCACCTAAATTCATGTGTCCAACTTCAGAATTTCCCATTTGTCCTTCTGGCAAACCAACATGTTCTCCGTCTGTCCTTAATTGAGCATTAGGGTATTTGTCGTATAAACCGTTTATAAAAGGAGTTTTTGCATTGTAAATAGCAGATACCTTAGGGTCTTGTGTAATTCCCCAACCATCTAAAATCATTAGTATAACTTTCTTGTCCATTGTCTTAAAATTGAACAGTAAAATTAAGAAATATTTTACCGTTTATATTGATTTTATCAAATTTTTACGAAACCGATAACGTAAAGTAACATTGTAAAAAGGACTGTATAAATGAAGCTAGATTTATTTAATGATTGATTCGTTTTTTTTCTTATCAAAATAAAGATGATTTGTTAAAACCTTGTTAATAGAAGGTTTTTTTGAAACAATTTAAATAATTATAAGTCTATATAAAAAGAACAAACACTTATAAAATTAACTTAAAACCTATAGTCATGAAAAAAATAATATTACCATTATTACTTTGTCTTTTTGCATTTGGATCTATAAATGCAACGACTCCAGAAACCTTGAGTCTTAAGAAAGTAGTAACGATTAAACCGCATTATAATGTTAGTGCTTTTTTAAAGCTGATACGAATGGGGAATTATGAAGCCGTAAAAGCTTTAATAGAAAGAGGAGAAAATATAAACAAAAAATCAAATGGTTTAACACCATTAATGTATGCTGCAAGGTATAATAAAGCTGAAATTGTAAAACTTTTAATTGATAATGGCGCTAAATTAAGAGTAAAATCTACCAGAGGAAATATGACTGCCTTAGATATGGCAAAAAGATCTAAAGCTTTTGATGCCGTTAAAGTTATAAAAGAATCACTTTAGTATTATTATTTGAATTAATTAATCTAAAGCAAACAGACTATCTTTTAAGGTAGTCTGTTTTTTTTGTTATAAAGAATATCCTATATAATTTAAAGCGATTAAAATAACAATAATTAATAGCATTAGGATAGCTACTTTTCTTTTAAAAGCAATTTCATTTTCTTTGATAATTTCTTCTTTGATTTTTTTTAATTGAGATGGGCTTGCTTTTTTATCAAAATGAAGTTCACTCTTTTCGCTTTTTTTATGGCTTTTGATTTTATCAAAAGTAGAAATATGAGATCGTTTATTAGTACTTAGACTTGCAATCATGTGTGCTATAAAACCTCCTCCTGCCATAATTAATAATTTAGTATTTAATTATAAGTAGTAAAAAAGTGTAAAATGTTACACTTAAAAGATTCTTACTTTGCGATTAGTGTGTGTAAAAATGATTTTAACATGTTTTAAATAAATAATCATTATTTTAAAGCGTATTATTGTAAGAATAATTCAATACTTTTTTAATGAGCCTCCATTTCGAATTAAACGAAGTCACTAAAAAATTACCCAAGCATCTACACAAGTTTGTGGTACAACAGCCGTATGAAGAATATACAGCGCAAAACCAAGCTGTTTGGCGTTATGTAATGAGAATGAATGTAGATTACTTAAGTAAAGTAGCGCATAAATCTTATATGACAGGTTTAGAGAAAACGGGTATTTCTGTAGAAAACATTCCTTATATGGAAGGTATGAATAGGATTTTAAAAGAAATTGGTTGGGCTGCGGTTTCGGTTGATGGTTTTATTCCGCCCAATGCATTTATGGAATTTCAGGCTTATAATGTCTTGGTGATTGCATCCGATATGCGAACCATAAATCATATCGAATATACACCAGCACCAGACATCATTCATGAAGCAGCAGGTCATGCGCCTATTATTTCGAATCCTGAATATGCAGAATATTTACGAAGGTTTGGGGAGATTGGTAGTAAAGCAATTTCATCTGCTAAAGATTATGAAATGTATGAAGCAATCAGGCTTTTATCCATCTTAAAAGAAAATCCAAATTCAACAGAAAGTGAAATAGATAATGCAGAACAAAAAGTAGCTTATCTACAAAATAACATGGGCGAATTGTCTGAAATGGCACAAATTAGAAATTTACATTGGTGGACAGTAGAATACGGGTTGATTGGTACTTTAGATAATCCTAAAATATACGGAGCAGGTTTACTTTCCTCTATTGGAGAGAGTGCTTGGTGTATGCAAGATGAAGTGAAAAAAGTTGCGTATTCTATTGATGCAGCAACTATAAATTTTGATATTACAAAACCGCAACCGCAATTATTTGTAACTCCAGATTTTGCTTATTTAAGCTTGGTGTTAGATGAATTTGCCAATACAATGGCGATAAGAACTGGCGGATTGAAAAGTATTCAGAAATTAATAAATTCTGATAATTTAGGAACCATAGAATTGACAACGGGAATTCAAATTTCTGGTGTTTTTACCAAAGTTATTCAGTTTAAAAATAATAAAGTAGCTTATTTTCAAACTACAGGTGCTACGGCGTTGTCTAATAGAGATAAAGAATTAATTGGGCATGGAATTACTAGTCATGCTAGTGGTTTTGGAAGTCCGGTTGGTAAATTAAAAGGAATTAATTTACCAATAGAAGACATGAGCCCGAGAGATTTAAAAGCGTACGGAATTTACGAAGGTGAATTTATGACTTTAGAATTTGAGAGTGGCGTTATTGTAAAAGGAAAAGCAATTACCGGAACTAGGGATTTAAGAGGCAAAATTTTAATTATTTCTTTTGATGATTGCACGGTTACTTATAAGGAGGAAGTTTTGTTTCAACCAGAATGGGGAATTTATGATATGGCAGTTGGTAAAGAGGTAGTTTCTGGCTATGCAGGTCCTGCAGATGTAGATTCTTTTTTAGGTTTAGGAAAAGTATCTGAAACTAAAACACATAAAATTAAATACTCAGAAAGTGAACAAGAATTGTATGCCTTGTATGATGAAGTTAGAGTTCTAAGAGAAGAAGAGTCTTCAACTAATAAAAAAATAACAGAAATATTTAATCAGTTAAATAGCAAATTTCAAGGAGATTGGTTGTTGCTTTTAGAATTATATGAATTAGCTTTGCAAAGTAATTTTTCTATTAAGAAGACCATTTTAGAGAGATTAGAAGTTTTAAAATGTAACAAAAGCTACACAAAGCTAATTGAAAATGGATTAATTTTGTGTCAAGTTTAATATTAAAATAAAAACAACATGGGTCTATTTGACATGTTTAAAAGAAAAGATATGAGTGCAGAAATTAAAGAATACTTAGAAAAAGGAGCTGTAATTTTAGATGTAAGAACACAAGAAGAGTGGGATGAAGGACATACAGAAGGAGCAGAACACATAGTTTTAACGGTTATTCCTTTAGAAGTTGAAAAAATTAAAGCTTGGAACAAACCTGTAATTGCTGTTTGTAGAAGTGGAGCAAGAAGCGGACAAGCAACTCAGTTTTTAGAAAAACATGGAGTAGATGTTATCAATGGAGGTCCTTGGCAAAACGTAGATCAACACGTTTCTTAAAAATAAACGTTTGTAAAACCTGTTTTTAATGAAGGGTTTTATTCATAGGATAAAAAAGATAGAATTTTAACTTCGTGTTAGAATTCTATTTTTTTTTGTTTAAAATTAAAAAGTTTATTTCTTAAAACCTTTTTGTTTGTGTCTTTGTAATCTGTTGTATTTTTTTATAGAATGTGTCGCTTTTCTAAAGAAAGCAAAGATTCCACCTAGCATTGCCCCTACAAAAGCTCCCATAGTTAATGGATCAAAATTATGACCAGTAATAAGGTATTTGGTATAGAAAATAATGATTCCTATAAAAATAGAAACAATAAATACTTTTATTTTAGATTTTGATATATGGGCGTAAATACCACAAATAAATCCTGTTATTATTGAGGTTGCCGTAATTTTTGTTAAAATGAGTTTTGATACATTAATTTCATCTGAAACAAAAATGGATGTTATGAACATGCCTAGTAACAGTCCTGAAATTATACCAATTAATATTTTCTTACTCATTTTTGGAGGTTAAAAGTTATAAGAAGGGAATTTACATAAAATTTTTAAGTAAATTAATTTTATTTTTTTGTGCTTTAAAAATTGATAAAAGGAAACTGAACTTTTAATTTGTCTTTTTTTACTTCTAAATTTTTTAAAAATTGCTGATGTTGTGCTGAGTTTTCGTTGAAAGGCCTATGAGAAAGTCCCTTTTGAATTACATCCACTTCTTTCATTGTTAAAGTAGTCTCTTCAGAAAACCAAGTGGCAACAAATTTTTCCCAAATATAATTAATGGCAGTTTTATTGGGATGCACCATATCTTCTGCATAAAAACGATAATCCCTTAATTCATCCATCATAATTTCATAACTAGGGAAATAATGTGTCTTTTCTCTATGGTTTACAACATTATGAACCGCAGCAATTAAATGAGATTTGCTTTGCGTGTTTTCTATAAAGCCATCTTTTAAATGACGAACCGGAGAAACCGTAAAAAGTATGTGTATGTCTTTATTGATAGATTTTAAAAGCACAATTATGGCTTCTAAGCTTTCTGAAATCTTATCTACAGTAAGTAATTCTTTTATGAATTTTTTCTGCGGAATTTTATGGCAATTGGCAACAATTTTATCGTCTTCTATAAATCGATACACCCAAGAAGTTCCTAAAGTAATAATAAGGTGAGAAGCTTCTTTTAAGTTTTTATTTGTTGATGAAATTGCTGAATTTAGATTATTTAAAAGCTCATTTTTATCAGCAGCACTTAGGTAAGAATGCGCATCAAAACAATGCCAACGTTCATTTTGGAAGATTAAATCTGTTGCTGTATATTCTTTTTCATTTATAGCATTTGTAATTAAATTTTCAATTGCTTTTGGGTGAAAAAGAATTCCGAATGGATTTTGGTTAGATTGAAACTTAAAATAATTGAGCTTATCTCCAATGTTTTCTGAAAAACAAGATCCTAATAATAGCACCTTAGAATTGTAATTTATTGGGTTTCTAGTTTCTTGCTCTAAAGGAATTTGAGTTTGGAGTTTCATCTTGCAAAGGTGTGGATTTTTTTGTTTCTCGAA
Organism: Polaribacter sp. HaHaR_3_91; assembly: GCF_019278525.1. Classification (NCBI taxonomy): domain Bacteria; kingdom Pseudomonadati; phylum Bacteroidota; class Flavobacteriia; order Flavobacteriales; family Flavobacteriaceae; genus Polaribacter; species Polaribacter sp. HaHaR_3_91. The sequence goes on along the minus strand of NZ_CP058986.1, from coordinate 3,829,165 downwards.
AAAGCTTATATATTGTTGTGTCTTCTCGCACAAAAGCGCAAAAGTTTTATGAGTTGTTTGGTGTTTTTTTTCTCTCGCAGAGACGCTAAGACGCAAAGTTTTTTTACAAGTTGTGTGTTCTTAGTTGTATGTTTAATTTATATGATAAACATAATAATACACCACCTTTGTATCTCTGTGCCTTTGCGAGAAACTTTTTATACCAAATAATCTACTGCTTTCTCTAAAGCTTTCGGAATTCCTCCTGGGTTTTTACCACCTGCAGTTGCAAAGAAATTTTGTCCACCACCACCACCGTGTATTAGTTTTCCTAATTCTCTTACTACTTTTCCAGCATCGTAACCACGTTCATTTGCCAATTCTTTTGAAATATAACAAGTTAACATCGCTTTGTCTTTTGCAGCAGAAGAAGCAAATAATAAGAATAAATTCTGATGTTCTTTTCCTAAAGAAAAAGCTAAGTTTTTAATTCCGTTTTGGTCTAAATCTACTTTTGTAGCTAAAAACTGAACGCCATTAATTTCTTGTAATTGGTTTTTTAATTCACCAGATAAATTCTGAGCTTTATCTTTTAATAATTGTTCTATTTGTTTCTGTAAAGAAGTATTTTCATCTTGTAACTTCTGTACTGCTTTTACAGGTTCTTTTGTGTTGTTTAATAAATCTTTAATTTCGAATAAAGCCTTATTGTTTTCAGAATAAAAATCTTTTACAGCGTCATTTGTAATCGCTTCTATCCTTCTAATTCCAGAAGCTACAGCTCCTTCAGATTTAATTTTGAAATGCCAAATATCACTGGTGTTTTTTACGTGTGTTCCACCGCAAAGTTCTATAGATTTTCCAAATTTTATAGCTCTTACAGTATCACCGTATTTTTCACCAAATAAAGCCATTGCACCATCTGCAATTGCTTTTTCCATTGTAATATTTCTGCTTTCTTCTAATGGAAGTTTACCTGCAATTCTTCTGTTTACAAAGTTTTCTACCTCACGTAATTCATCCACAGTTAATTTAGAAAAGTGAGAAAAATCGAAACGTAAATATTTAGAATGCACAGCAGAACCTTTTTGCTCTACATGTGTTCCTAAAACTTCTCTTAACGCTTGGTGCAATAAATGCGTAGCTGTATGGTTACACTCTGTTTTAGAACGTTGTTTTTGATCTACAACCGCTTTAAAATTTTCGTTAATATTTTTTGGAAGATTCTTAGTGAAGTGAATAATAACATTATTCTCTTTTTTAGTGTCTAAAATATAAACAACATCTCCTTGTGTGGTTTCTAAATACCCTTTGTCTCCAACTTGTCCACCACCTTCTGGGTAAAAAGGAGTTAAATTGAAAACCAATTGAAACATTTCACCATCTTTTTTAGAGGTTACTTTTCTGTATCGTGTAATTTTTACGTTTGCTTCTAAAGCATCGTAACCAATAAACTCTTCTATAGGGTCATCAACTAAAACAGTCCAGTCTTCGGTAGACATTTCACTTGCAGCTCTAGATCTGTTTTTTTGTTTTTGTAGTTCTTCTTCAAATCCTTTTTCATCTAATGTCAATCCTTTTTCAGAAAGAATTAAAGAAGTTAAATCGATAGGAAAACCGTAAGTGTCATATAATTCAAAAGCTTTATCACCAGAAACTTCCTTACCAGAAGTACTTTCTATAATTCTGTCTAATAATAATAAGCCTTGATCTAATGTTCTTAAAAAAGAAGTTTCTTCTTCCTTAATCACATTTTCTATTAATTGTTTTTGTGCTTTTAATTCAGGGAAAGCTTCTCCCATTTTATTGCTTAAAACATCTACTAATCTATAGATAAAAGGCTGTTTTTTGTCTAAGAATGTAAAACCGTAACGAACAGCACGTCTTAAAATTCTTCTAATAACGTAGCCAGCACCTGTATTACTTGGTAATTGCCCATCTGCAATAGAGAAAGCAACGGCTCTTACGTGGTCTGAAATAACTCTAATAGCAATATCTTGCTCTAGGTTTTTGCCATATTTTACATCAGTAATTGTTTCAATTTCTCTAATAATTGGTGTAAAAACATCTGTATCGTAATTAGATTTTACGTCTTGCATTACCATACACAAACGTTCAAATCCCATACCAGTATCAATATGTTTGTTTGGTAAATCAACTAAAGTTCCGTTTGCTTTTCTGTTGAACTGCATAAAAACTAAGTTCCATATTTCTACTACTTGTGGATGATCTTCATTAATTAAAGTTCGTCCATCTACTTTTGCTTTTTCTTCCGCAGAGCGGATATCAACATGAATTTCAGAACACGGTCCGCAAGGTCCTTGCTCACCCATTTCCCAGAAATTATCTTTTTTGTTACCTTTTAAGATTCTATCTTCAGCAATAAATTGTTTCCAGATATCAAAAGCTTCGGTATCCATTTTTAAATTATCTGCATCATCAGAACCTTCAAAAACAGTAACATATAAAATGTCTTTATCAATTTTATAAACTTCAGTTAATAACTCCCAAGCCCAAGCAATTGCTTCTTTTTTAAAGTAATCGCCAAAAGACCAGTTCCCTAACATTTCAAATAATGTATGATGATAGGTATCGTATCCTACTTCCTCTAAATCGTTGTGTTTACCAGAAACACGTAAACATTTTTGAGAATCTGACATCCTGCTGTTTTTTGGCACTCCATTACCTAAAAAATACTCTTTAAAAGGTGCCATTCCAGAATTTACAAACATTAATGTAGGGTCGTCCTTAGTTACCATTGGTGCAGAAGGAACAATTAAGTGTGCTTTTTCTTTGAAAAAATTTAAAAAAGTAGCGCGGATATCTTGTGATTTCATAAAAAAGAAGTTTCCAACAAGTTGGATTATGTTAAATTAGTTTAAAAAATACTGCGAATAAAAAGCAGTTGTAAAACATTTTGTAAATTTGTGAGTTATTAAAAATGAAACTCAATATAAAAGCACAAAAATAGTCTATTTAGCAATATGGCAAAAGTAAAATATTATTACGATGCGGACACACTTTCTTACAGGAAAATTGCTGTAAAAAAGGGTGAATATTATAAGAAAACTGTTATTGGAGTTTTAGCTTTAGTATTATCTGCATTTATTGGTTTTATTGTGTTTAGCCAGTTTATAATGTCTCCAAGAGAGCGAGCTCAAAAAAGAGAACTAGAAAATTTAAAGTTACATTACGAGTTGCTTTCTAAAAAAATGCAAGAAAGTTCGTCTATTTTGGCGCAATTACAAGAAAGAGATAACAATATTTATAGAACTTATTTTGAAGCAAATCCTATATCAGATGAGCAAAGAAAAGCTGGTTTTGGAGGGGTAAATAGATACAAATATTTAGATGGTTTCGATAATTCTACGATGATTGCAAAAGTAACTAAAGACATAGATATACTTTCTAAACAATTGGTTGTGCAGTCTAAATCTTTAGATGAAATTGTAAATTTGGCAAAAGAAAAGGAGAAAATGTTAGCTTCAATTCCTGCTATTTTGCCCGTAAAACTTGCAGATTTAACAAGAATGGCTTCAGGCTATAAATGGAGATATCATCCAATATTAAAAATTAGAAAATTCCATAAAGGAATGGATTTTACAGCCCCTGTAGGAACGCCTATTTTTGCTTCTGGTAATGGAGATGTAATAAGAGCACAAAGAAGTGCCACTTTTGGAAACGTGGTTTATATAGATCATGGATATGGATATAAAACTATTTATGCCCATATGAGTAAAATAAAAGCGAAAAAAGGTGACAAGGTAAAACGTGGGGACTTAATTGGATATGTTGGTAATACTGGTAGATCGGTATCGGCACATTTACATTATGAAGTTCATAAAAACGATGTAGCTGTAAATCCTATTAATTTTTATTATGGAGATTTAACTCCAGAAGAGTTTGCAGCAATGCAAAAAGCTGCAGAAGAAGAAGGGCAGTCTTACGATTAATTTTTTGTTTCAATTTAGGAACAAGATTATTGATATAAGAGATAAGTCAAAAAAAGAATATTAAAAATTACTATTCTAAAAATACTTTTTTAATCTTCAAATACTTAATACTGAAAAAGATGCACGTAGATTTACCCGAGAAAAGATATTATAAAATAGGTGAAGTTGCCAAAGCGTTTGACGTAAATACTTCATTAGTTCGTTTTTGGGAAAAAGAGTTTGATATTATTAAGCCTAAAAAAAATGCTAAAGGAAATCGTTTATTTACACAAGAAGATATTAAAAACTTTAAGTTAATATTTAACCTTGTAAAAGAGCGAGGTTTTACCTTAGATGGAGCTAAACAGAAACTTAAGAAAAATCCAGAAGGAATAGTTCACAACCTTGAAATTATTACTAGATTAGAAGGGGTGAAAGCAGAATTGATTAAAATTAAAAATCAATTGTAACATTTCTTTAGTTTAGATGTCTAACTTAATAGGATAGAAGCTAATATTCTTTTACAACCCGAAGAATATTAAGTAGTTTTGTAGTACAAAAATCAATCAATCAAAAAATTAAAAATTAGAAATTATGAAAAAATGGTTAATACCAGTAATAGTAATCCTTGTTGTTGTTTTCGGAGTATACAATTGGGGTAAAAACTTTAATAATGAAGCTGTTGTTTTACAAGAAGATGCAAAAACAACTTGGTCTAATGTAGAGAGCTCTTACCAACGTAGAAATGATTTAATTGGTAATCTTATTAAAACAGTACAAGGAGCAGCAGATTTTGAAAGAACTACTTTAACAGAAGTGATTGAAGCAAGAGCAAAAGCTACCTCTGTAAATATAAATGCAGGAGATTTAACAGCAGATAATATGGCGCAATTTCAACAAGCGCAATCTGGCTTAACAGGTGCGTTATCAAAATTATTAGTTTCAGTAGAGCGTTATCCAGAATTAAAAGCGAATCAAAACTTTTTAGAATTACAAAGTCAATTAGAAGGTACAGAGAACAGAATTAATGTTGCTAGAGATCGTTTTAATGAAGGTGTAAATAATTATAACAAACACATCAAAGTATTTCCAAATTCTGTGTTAGCAGGAATGTTTAATTTTGATGAAATGGATCGTTATAAAGCAGATGCAGGATCTGAAAATGCACCAGATGTAAACTTTGATTTTAATAATAAAAAAGAATAATATGTCTAAAGTAGAAGCGTTTCTGTCTCCAGAAGAAGAACAAGAAATTATTTCTGCTATAAGAGTTGCAGAGAAAGAAACTTCTGGCGAAATACGAGTGCATATTGAGGCTACCACAGAGAAGAATCATGATGAACGAGCGTTAGAAGTTTTTCATTTGCTAAAAATGAACAACACTAAAGATGATAATGCAGTGTTGATCTACGTTGCTGTAAAAGACAAGAAATTTGTTATTTATGGTGATAAAGGAATTAACAAAGTAGTACCAAAAGATTTTTGGGATACGACTAAAGATGTAATGCAAAATCATTTTAAACAAGGTGCTTTTAAACAAGGAATTGTAGACGGAATTTTAAAGGCAGGAAAAGAATTGCAATCACACTTTCCTTGGCAAATTGATGATGTAGATGAACTTTCTAATGAGATTTCTAAAGGATGATATACAGTAAACAGTATTCAGTAAGTAGTATTCAGTTAGCAGTATTTTTTAGAAAAATTACTTTTTTTATTGCGTTTTTATTCACGTTAAGTGTTTTTTCTCAAGGGTATCAAATCCCAGAAATTCCAGAGTTTCAAACCAGTGTATATGATTATACTAGTTTATTAACTGAGAGTCAAAAAACAAGTTTAGAAAGTAAATTGGTTCGTTATTCAGATACCACTTCTACTCAAATTGTAGTAGCTATTATTCCATCCACCGAAGGTGAAAATATTAATTATTTAGCAGCTAATTGGGGAGAGAAATGGGGAATAGGTGATGCAAAAAAAGACAATGGTGTTTTAATGTTGTTGGCATTAAACGACAGAAGAATTGCTATTCAAGCTGGTAAAGGTACAGAGCATCTTTTAACCGATTTTCAGGCAAAGAGAATTATTGAAAGAGTTATTATTCCCGAGTTTAAAAGAGGAGATTATTATAGCGGTTTAGACAAAGGGTCTGATTATATTTTTAGAACCTTAAACGGAGAGTTTAAAGGAAGTAGGCAAAAAGATGCAGAAGGTTTTGATCCTGGGATTATTATTTTTATCATTATAGTATTCATCATTTTTATTTTAATTTCTAGAGGAAATAAAAATAATGGTAGTGGTGGTAGAGGTTTTAGAAGCGGATCTATTGCAGGCGCTATTTTAGAAACTATTATTTTAAGTAACGCCGGTAGAGGTAGCGGAAGTTTTGGCGGTGGTTTTGGAAGTTCATCTGGAGGCGGAAGCTTCGGTGGAGGAGGCTTTGGAGGCGGTTTCGGCGGAGGTAGTTTTGGTGGAGGTGGCGCTTCTGGTGGCTGGTAAATTCCATTTTAATCTTTCTTGTCGGAAGAAAACCTAATAAAAAACAAATAACAAACCCTTCAGAATAAAAAAACTGAAGGGTTTTAATATTAAAATAAATTGAATTGTTGATGAAAGTAATAACTGTAATTTTTAGTTTTTTGTCTTTAGTTAGTTGTCAAAATTTTGGTAGTTTAAAACTTATATCAGAATTATCAAAAGACTTAGAAGAGGTTTCTGGAGCAGAAGTAGTTGCCAATTCAGATTTAATTTGGATGCTAAACGATAGTGGAAATAAACCTAAAATTTACGGTGTTTCTGCTACCGGAAATATTGTTGAAGAGCTTACCATAAAAGAAAAAAACCACGATTGGGAAGACCTTGCATCCGACGAAGAAGGAAACCTTTATATTGGTGATTTTGGAAATAATGATAGTGAAAGAGAAAACCTTGTTATTTTAAAAGTAAAACATGGTGATTTAACAAGTTCTAAAAAAATAAAAGTAGAAAAAATTAAGTTTTCTTATCCGGAACAAAAGAAGTTTCCACCTAAAAAGAAAAAACTGTTTTTTGATGCAGAATCTTTTTTCTATTATAATAATTCATTTTATGTGTTTACTAAAAGTAGGGTAGAAGAAAAGTATGGTAAAACCTCTTTATACAAGGTTCCTGCTAAAGAAGGGAAACATGAAGCAGTATTTATTTCTGAATTTAATAATTGTAACGACAAGGAATGTTGGATTACTTCTGCAGATATTTCTGACGATGGTAGCAAAGTAGCATTGTTGTCACCTGCTGCTGTTTTAATTTTTACGGATTATAAAAACGATGATTTTTTATCAGGAAAATTAACCAAAATTCCATTAAATTCTTATTCTCAAAAAGAAGGAATTACTTTTAAAGACAATAATACTTTATATATTACCGATGAAAAAGCCGATGGTGTTGGCGGTAATTTTTATGAGTTGAAGTTTTAGTTTGTTGCCCCATTAAAACTAATTTATTCCCATGAAAAAGAGCTAGGTTATTATAAATTATCTCCAGTTGTCTTTTATTGAATAGCAAACTTATAAATTAACAACCCCCAACCTAACACTAAACATAGTCCTCCTAACGGTGTAATTGGTCCTAAAAATTTTAGTTTTTTATTATTGGCAGAAGAAATTACTAAACCATAAATAGAAAATGAAAATAAAATGATTCCGATAATAAATGAATAAACAATGTAATTGTCAATGGTAATTTTGTGGTTTAACTGAAAACCTAAAACAAGTAATACAATGGCATGATACATTTGGTATTTAACACCCGTTTCAAAACTTTGTAATTGGTCTGTGTTTAGTTTTTTCTTTAAAAGGTGCGCACCAAAAGCACCAAAAATTACGGCTGACATTCCAAAAAATGCTCCAGAAATTAATGCTATTTTATCCATAATTATTAAAAATTGAATCCTAAATTAACAGTTGCTCTTACTCCATCATCTCCATTAAATACAGCCACATTTGCAACTAACATATTTGCTGCGTTAAAGAAAATACCTCCTCCAGCAGAAGTGTTAAATTTAGTATTGTTAAAGGTGGTGTTTTGTTGTCCCCAAACAGTTCCGTAATCAAAACCTCCATAAATACCAATGTTTAGAGGCACAATACTTGTTTTAACTTTACTTAAAAGTAAACGAAGATCTGTAGATTGATACACTGAATTTTTTCCTGTAAAACGTTCGTTTCTATAGGCTCTTAAACCATCATTACCACCAATACTTGCTGCTTGATATAACTCATAAGAATCTCCAAAATTATAATGTCCTTTTACTTTGGTTGCAAGCACTAGTTTTCCGCTAGAAATCAATTTATAATCAAAAGAAATAGCAGGAATTAAATATCCAAAATTGTTACTGTTTTTAAGGTTAGAAGTATATCCTACTTTTAAGGATGTTTTCATTCCCATTGTTGGAAAAGCAGTATTATCTGCATTTTCAAACTGATAACCAGCTTCTGTATTTATAAATTGTTGATTGTTAAAAATGGCATTATTTGATGAGAAAGTATCACTTATAAACCTGTTAGGTGTTTGTTCTACTTTAAAGTTTTGAAAATTTACACCTACTTTTATTGTTCCATCTAAATCTCCTTTCCACTGTATAAAAGTACCAGCACTCAATTCTTTTATTTTAAGCCTGTTGTATTCTTCGTATTTAATTTCATGAGGAGCATTTAGGTTTTTAGAGTTATTCCCTAAACCAAAATAATTCATAGCAAAATTAGGACTTGTAAAACGTGCTTTTACGCCTAGATTCCAATTTTTTATAACGTTTGCAAACTCGCTAGAATAATCAAATTCAAAACCACTAGTTGCAAAATAGTAGGCAGCATTTAAGGTATGTTGAGAAGTAAATGGGTTTCTCTCAAAGCCAAAAGAAGTATATACATTAGAAACACCCAATTTTACACCGTCGTCTGCATTAAAACCAATGGTTGGAGATATAATAAACTGATTGTTTTTAAGCTTCGTGTAATCGTACACGTTCGTTTCGTAATTATCTGTTAACTTTTTACTGCCTTTGTTTGTTATAAAAGTGTTTTTCTTAGATTTAAAATCATAAATTTTTACTTTTTTACCATTTAAAATATTATAAACATCGTTGTTTTGACCGCCAATAATTCTAACTTTTATTAAGTTTTTAGCTTCGCCTTTTATTACAAAAGTGTCATCATCATCTAAACCATAAATCCAGATTTCTTTGGTGTCAGATTTCTTGTAAGTTCGTTCATGAAAAATGGTTCCTTTTTCGCCTTTTATAATTCGGTATCCAGTTATTTTTGTACCTCCATTAGGGACTCTTTCAATATCAAACCAATCATCTTTATGAGTACCTTTTATAACCTGAAATTTATTTAGATGTTGAAAATATGCATCAGAAATTTTTTGTAAATTCTTTCTTCTGACTTGTAATTTAGTTTTTATTTCTAAAACAGTATGGTCTCTTACTTCGTTAGGGAAATTAGTAAAAGCATCTTCTATAACTGCATCTGTAAGGTTGGTGGTTATTAACTTTACTTGTGCATCCCAATCGTTTTTAGTTGCTGTTGTAATTAATGCCATGTCTAAAGGATACGGAGATAAATTAAACCATTTTGGGCTGCCAATATCTTCTTTATACGATTGCATTGCACGCAATGCAGGTATTAATTTTGTGGTAATATTTAATAAAAAACCGTCACCAAAGACAGCAAAAGCTTGGTCTCTATCTCTAGGAACCGGTCTGTAAATTGTCTGTTCACCTTCTTTAAAAATAGCCCATCTCCATTGGTCTTGGTGTCTGTCCCAATCTCCAATTAACATGTCGAATAAACGTGCTTTTATGTATGCTTTTTCGTCTAAAATATGATGTTCATTTTTACTTAATTTCTTTAATAAATCATCTGTACTAATTATTTCATCTGCAAACCCAAAACTTTCTTTGTCTCCGTGGCCAGAAGCAGCTCTTTCTTCAATCATGTATAATTCACCACCAAATTCATCATTAAAATTCCCTAAACTATTTTGTTTAGGAATGTAATATAAAACAGGATTTGTATGATAAACACCAACTGCATCAGCTAATTTACCAATAGTAAAAGGTGCATATGGATGAGAACCTGTAAAAACATCATTTAACAAGCCTTCTGTAGCAGTGTTGTTAAATTGGCCTTCTATATATTGGTCTTTAAAAGCAACTGCCTGTAAATACTGAACAGCATTTTTACGTAAGGCACGCATTACATATTCTCTACCTTCTGAGTCTTCAAGTCTTAATGATTTAGATTGATGTCCGCCACCTTTTCTAACAGGCTTTAATCCGCCAAAAAGAGTGTCTAAATCTACCGTAGGTGCATTTATTTCTGTACCAAAATATTTTCTATAACGTTCTCCCCATAAAAAACGATAAATACCACTTTTTTCAACTTCCTCTTTGGTGTAAATAGATGCTTTTTTTGCTGTTATATTAGTATTAGTAAACGGAGCAAAGTTGGTGTTTTCATTGGCAGGTAAAACTTCTGTGGCGTATACAATTTTATCATCTTTTACGGTATAAAAAGCAACGTTAGACGAACCATCTTCATAAATATCTAACTTGGCAAAACCTTGCGCTCCATAAGTAAATTTTGCATTTCCTGTTAATTTGGTCGCCATTGTTTTAGAACCAGAACCACTTATTATTTGAGGTAAATTATCTTCTACAATATATTGTAGGTTATGGTCGTGACCAGAAACAAAAATCGTTTTATCATTTTCTTGAGAGAGTGTGATAATACGCTTTCTTAGTTCGTTATATTTTTTATTCTGAATATCGGTATTTGAAAGTCCAGAGGTTTCTCTAATTAAATTTTTAAGAGAACCTAAAACAGGTAGTGGACTCATGTGGCTTTTAAAAGAATATTGTCCGCCATGAGAACCGTTTGTAAACATTGGGTGGTGTAAAGCCACAATCGTTGTTTTTCCCCTTGCTTTTTTGATGAGTCCTTCAAATTCATCAAAGAATTTTTCTCTTGTTTTAATTTCACATTCATCATTTATTGTGGGCTGATTGTCCCAGTTTGTTACATACCAATGTGTATCAACAATAATTAAAACAATGTCTTCAGAAATTTTAACTTTTTCTAACGGACAACCATTATTCGGTAAAAAAGCTGATTTTCCTAATGCTTTTTCAACTAGTTTTTCTTCTCTTTTTAAGCCATCTAGACCATGATACCAATCGTGATTTCCTGGAATAAATATAGATTTTCCTTTAAATTGTTTCGCAACATTTGTTTGCGCTTCAATTCTTCTTTTTGCCAAAGGATATTTTTTAGAATCTTTATCAGGTATACCCGTTTCATAGACATTATCACCTAAAAAAAGTAAAGTAGATTCTTCTGATGCACTTTTAATGTGCTTTTTTAAATATTTTAAAGCAGGTGAATCTTCTTCTAATGTTGAGTTTCCTGCGTCTCCAATTAAATAAAAAGTATGTTCAATTTTAGAACTATCCTTTTTAATCACGCTAGGTTGGTTGTCTGCAATTTGTTTTTTTATGGTTGCGCAGGCAGAAATGCATAAAAAAAGTAAAAAGAATATGGAATATCTAAGTAGTTTCATAAGTGCTAAAATAACTATTTTAAAATTGAGTTTTTATATCGTTGCAAATCTTCTCTGGTATCTATGTCTAAGAAGTTTGTTGGTATTGTAGAACAAATAATTTCGTTTTTCTTTTTGTTGATGAATTCGTTTGCGCCTTTGTCTCCTTTTATAAGAAATATATCAGAAAAATATTTTTTAGGAAAAATTGCAGGAACACCTAATTTTTCACCATAGTTAGATGCTATAATTTTATCTTTATGTTGTTCAAATAAATGAAGCATATCTTCAATATAAGCAACATCAATAGCTGGTTGATCTGCTAATAAGATAAAAATGCCTTCAAAATTGAAATTATTTTGTTTAAAGTACTGAATGCCAGAAACGATGCTAGAGCTTAATCCATCTTCGAAATTAGTATTTTCAATAAATTGAACGTTTCTAGTGCTTACTTCTGATTTAATTTTATCAGCATTTGCGCCTAAAATACAAAATATAGTGGAAGCATAAATATGTTGTATTTTCTCTAAAGTATGTTCTAAAAGTGTTTTATTATTTACTTTTTCTAACTGTTTTATGCTATTCATTCTAGATGATTTGCCTGCAGCCAAAACTAAAACAGCAATGTTTTTCATAAATTTATGTGTTAATTTTCCCTGTTAATTTTCTTAAAGAAAAAGGCTCTTTTTTTCTAATTACAGATAGAATTTCCGCGACAATAGAAACGGCAATTTCTTCTGGGGTTTCTGCACCAATATGTAAACCTGCAGGTGTATAAATAGTTTCTAAAAATTCATCAGAAATATCTGGTACAAATTCAAAAAGCTCGTTAAACAATCGTTCCCTTCTGTTTGGAGCGCCTAAAATACCAATATATTTTGGTGTATATTCAGACAGCTTTATAACATATTTTAAATCTTGTACGTAACTATGATTCATAATTACAATAGCCGTATTTTCTTCAATATTTGTAAATTGAATAGTTTCTGTAGAATCACCATTTACCGAATTTGCTCCCGGAAAATCTTTTAATTCTTTAGAATCCTTAATACAGGTTATCACATCAATTTCCCAACCTAATGTTGCGGCTACTTTACAAAGTTTAACAGCATCGTGTTCGCCTCCAATTATAATCAACCTAAAACTAGGTTGTACTATTTGAGAGAAGATTATAACGTCTTTTTTATACTGATGATTAAATCCTTCAGAAAACGTAAATTGTTTTTTATTATGAAAAGTAATTACAGAACCAAAATTTCCAAAAGCTTCATTTTCATTGGTAAAGTAACTTGCAATATGTATGGTTTCTCTAACTGAATTTGCTTTCGAAAAATGAGTGAGAAATACATCCGTAATAAAAAAAGGTTCTATTAAAACATATAAAATACCTTCGCAGCCTAACTTATACCTACCATCGTATGTAATTACTTTTGGTTTGTTATCAGAAAAAACACTTTTAGATCTGTGTTTAATTTCCTTTTCTACACAACCACCACTCACGGCTCCAACAGAACTTAAATCTTCAGAAATTAACATGCGTACACCTGGTTTTCTATAAGAAGAACCTTCTAAATGTACTACGGTTGCCAATACATTTTTCAACCCTTTTTGTTGGTTGATGACCGCCTGATTTATAATTTCTTTAAGTTCGTGATTCATTAATAAATACTATAATTTAGGTTTAAATATAAAACTTTTGTTACTTCTTTTTTAAGTATACTAAAAATAGGGAACATTTTTGTCTTTGTAAAAAACAAGATCAACTTAAAAAGAATAACCAATAGCAAAGTTAAATACAGGTTCGTCTGCTCTAAAATCCCAACGTTTTCCTTCTTCTAAGGAAGGGTCATGAAAAGGCGCTGCCAAATCAAAACGGATTACAAACCCCTGTACATCTACTCGCAAACCAAAACCTGCTCCCATACCTAATTCATTTATAAAGTTTGACGTAAACTTATCTCTAACATTACCATCCGTATCATTAAAATCTGAATTTGAAACGGTATTCCAAACATTACCTGCATCTGCAAACACCGCTCCTTTTAAAATAGAGTAAATAGGAAAACGATATTCTAAATTTGCTTCTAAACGAACATTTCCTGTTTTATCAAAGAAAGAGCTTGTACTTTCTGAAGTTTCATCATTATAAGTTCCAGGTCCTAAAGATCTAATATTAAAAGCTCTTACACTATAAGGTCCACCTGCATAATATTGTTTTACAAATGGTATTACATCAGAATTTCCGTAAGCATAGCCATATCCAGCAAAGAATCGTGTGGCAATTGTTTGCTCTTTTTTAGAACCAAAATTATAATGATACCTTAAATCAATATCTGCTTTTGCATATTGTGCGTATTCCAAGCCTAAAAAAGTATTTGTTTCAGCTGTTTTTTTATCAAATAGACTAATAGAATTACCAGCAACATCTAGTGTAGTCTGTAAGAAAAATTGATGTTTTTTTGATGCGTTTAACATTTCATTATAAATAAATGAAAAAGTAAGTCCGCTTATAAATTGCTGATCAAAACTACTTTGTAAAAATGAATTATTATCTAAAATTTCTTGAAATTCGTCTGTAGTATTCGATAAGCGTGTATAATTTATAGAAATAGGATTAAATTCATACGTAATATATTTATTTGCATTCCATGTGTACCCAAAAATACCAGTACCAGATAAAAGTGTATACAGTTGACTTCTATTTAAATAGGTTGCGCTTAGACTGGTTTTAGTTTTGGGAGTAGAGTAGTCAAAATAATCTTTATTAATATTAAATGGAGTAATAACTCTCGGGAAAATAAGTTCACTTTTTAGGCCTAATTCTAAACTACTTAAACCAGAAGTACCACTAGTAATTTGTGTTTCGTACCCAATATTTGTACTAATGTTTAATGTTTCACCTCCTTTAAATAAGTTTCTATTGCTATAGGTTAAAGACAATTCTGGCCCCGCAAAATTATTAGATTTTGTAACGGCTTGCAGTTCTGCACGTATGGCGCGTTTTGTTAATGGTGATAAAAAAATATTGGCCTCTAAACTACCAATTGTGTCTGTTATAGAGTCTTTTAATTCTTTATATTGAATGTTTACAAACTTATAGACACCAATAGAAGAAAGTCTTCTAGCAGTATTTTTAGAGGTTGATGGGTTAAAACGTTCTCCTTCTTTTAAAGTGATAAATTCATCTAAATATTTTGGTTTAAAATAAACAGAGTCTTGGTGATAGTTTTTCCCCTGGAAACGTATGCTTTTTACAGCTGTAGAATCATTTAAATTATAATTAGGAAAAACATTGATGTTAGTGATTTGATACGGAACAGTAGATTTTTTTGGAACTTTTGCTTTCAACTTTAAAAACAAATCGAATTTTTTACTATTGCTTTTATATTGATTGGTATCTGCTTCAAAGAGTAAAAAATCTGGATTAAAATTATAATATCCGTTATTTTTTAATTCTGTATCTAAACGCAGCCTTTCTAACTTTAAACTCCCTAAATCGAAACGTTTATTTTTCTGAAATGGAGATTTTGTGGTCAATCTTTTTATCTCGTTATAAATTGGCGAAACCATACTATCTATTTTGTAGGTAGCCATTTTATAAGGAGCAGGAACTTTTAAATTATAGACAATAGCTGCTTCTTTTTTCTTTTCTTTAAAATTAGGAGCAATGGTGCTATAGAAAAACCCATAATTTTCTAGTTTGTTTCGTAAAAGGTTTTCATTTTCTAAAACGTTTATGTCTGATTGATAGACTGGTTTTTGTCCGATTTTTTTATACAACCACCTACTTAAAAAACCAGGGTTTTCTTGCTGATTTTTATAGTAATAATACAGCCCTAGATGCATTCCTAGTAGCCTTGTATTGGGTTTTGGACTTAATACAGTAACCAAATCGTCTTGTAGTTCTTTTACTTTTTCTAAGGTAGAATCGGCTTTAATAACAATGCTAGCGCCCGTATACAAACGCTTGCCTTCTGGAATGTGTTTTTTTATACCACAACCGTAAATAAAAACGAATAGTACTATTAAAAAGAGCTGTTTTGTATAGGGTGTTTTCAAAATTTATTTACTTTTTATTTTCTGAATT
Organism: Polaribacter sp. HaHaR_3_91; assembly: GCF_019278525.1. Lineage (NCBI taxonomy): Bacteria > Pseudomonadati > Bacteroidota > Flavobacteriia > Flavobacteriales > Flavobacteriaceae > Polaribacter > Polaribacter sp. HaHaR_3_91. The sequence goes on along the minus strand of NZ_CP058986.1, from coordinate 3,813,595 downwards.
TTTAGTCTTATTTGTTGTTTTTAGATCATCCGTTTCCTTTGTGGTTTCACTATCTTTATTAGCACTCAAAATAGAATCCCAAAGTTGATGAAACTCATTAAACTCTTTGGTGAAAATTAATGCAATTCCACTTACAATGGTTTGTCCGTCTATCACATTTTCAAATTCACTTTTTCTAAAACCTCTAACACGGTATCTGCCATCTTCTGTAATTTTATATTCTAAACTCACATTACCAATTAAAGGCGATTTTTCTTCCGTAGAACTGCTACCTTGTATGTCTACTTCGCTACCAACTCTTACGGTTAAACGATCGTTAAATAATTTCTTCTGAGCAGCAACATCCAATTGTGTTCTATCGGTTGGTGCGTCTCCTTGGTAATCTGTAAAACTATTTAAACCAAAATCTAATTCAATACCAGAACCTCCAAGAATTTTATCAGAAAAAGAATTTAATTGTCCAGAAACAGCATCATTTAAATTGTTTTTAGCAATTGTTGCAAAACCACCAGAACTACCATCGCTACCAGCATCTGGATAAAACCTATTTAAAACTAATAAAGAAAAAACTTGCCTGTTTAATTCGTCTTCTTGTTGGTTTACTTGTTGCACACGTTCATACACCTGACCGCTAATGGCGCCTTGTTGGTCTTCTGGCATGTCTAAATTAAAAGATATTTTTGGCTGTAACAATTCTCCATCAATATTTAAATACACATTAAATGGCAATACTTGTTTGTATTTATTTTTGGTTGCTGAATCTTCTCCTGAAATTTGAGAAGCCATTAAGGTAGAGGCAGAGGTTTTTAAGGTGTAACTTGTACGGATGTCTAATTTAGCATCTAACGGGTCTCCTGCCCAAGAAATTCTACTTCCAGGAACTAAAACAAATTTTCTATCTACAACATTGTATAAGTTAAGTTCGTAATGTCCGCTAGCAACTTCATAAGCACCTGTTAAAGTTAAACGACCATTAGGATCCATTAATAAAACAAAATCACCATCACCAGAAATCTTAAAATTGTCGCCAGTTTCTTTATCTATGATAACTTTTACGGCAGCTTCTTTATCAATTTTTAAGAGCGCTTTTAAATCAAAGCCTGTAATTATAGCAATTTGTTCTTCATTTTGAGTTAAAATTGCATCCGGATTTTCTCTATTAACAAAAGCAACAACTCCTTCTCTTTCTTCTATATTTGCATAACTAGAAGGTAACACATAGGTAACATCTGTGTCTGAACCCACCACTAATTTTGCATTTAATTTAGGAACCTGTAAATTTCCAGTTAGTTTTGCATCTACATTAAAAGAGACTTTTCCGTAAAGCGATTCATTGTCTTCTTTTGTAGCGTTTAGCACTCTAAATTTATTGGCTTTAATGTCTAAATTAAAGGTAGGATTTATAAAACTCTTGGTTTTAACGGTTCCTGAAACAACTAAAGCATTTTTTTCGCCATCTAAAATGGTGAAGTTAGAGAGAGATAAACCGCTGTTATCTACACTTAAAGTTTCGTTCTGTAAGTTAAATTTTGCGTTTAGTTTGGTCACTTTAAAAGCTGCATTTGTAAAATCTAAGTTCCCTTTATATTTTGGATCTGATGTTGTGCCTGTTACTTTAAAATTTCCTGAGAGACTACCAGAAGTTTCTTTAATTTCCCCCAAAGACAGTGTGTTTAAAGCTTGCATTTTAAAGTTGTTAATGAGTAAATCTAAATTTAAGTTAGCATCATTATTATCTACAAAATAATCTCCTTTTAAATCTAAGTCTATGGCCCCTTCTTTTAAGCTAGCATTAAAATCATATTTACCATTTTCTAAAGATTTGGCATCTAAACTTAAGGTACCAAAAGCTGTTTTTAATACTTGTAATTCATTAATACTTAAATTTGCAATAATACCTGTATCACCAAAAGGTTGCTCTAAAATAAAATCACCATTTAAAGTTCCTGCTGCAATCTCTTTTTCTGGACTTAAATAATTAAAAACTTCATTTATTTCAAAATTTTTATAATTTAAGCCGATGTGATCTCCTGCTATACGGGATATTTTATCTGTAATTTCTATAGATTGATTGTTTTTACTGATTTTAAAATCAGAGAATGTGAGTTTATTATTTTCAAATACAACGGCATTTGTTTTCGGAATTTTCCATTTATTACTATTCAATAACAAACTATCTTGATCTATGGTAAACTTTAATTTATCGCTGTTTCCAGTAATTTTTGAGTTTACATTCATTAATTTCTCTCCGTCATAGAAACCTAAAAAATTAAGGGACAATTCGTTGTTTTGTTGAATTCCTGTAATAACAGTTTTTGGTACATTTAAAGGTCCTGCTTTAATTTCTTTAAAACCTAAATTAAAATTGAAATCTTCATTATCTGTAAGCATAGAAAAAGATAAACTGTCTAATTCATTATCGCTAAAATTAATGTGAGGAGCCGTAATATTGGCAGTTAGTTTTCGTTTCTTCTCTTTAAAATCGACATCAATATTTATAGTGTCTAAATCTTTTAAATTAACCAAGAAGACATCTCTTAAAAGTGGCGTTTGAGAAATTTTAGCTTTTAATTTTAAATTTACTGGACTTTTAACGGTGTCGGAAACCGTAACATCTCTATAAAAATAACTAGCAACATGACGTTGCAAAGCGTTACTAAAAGTTTGTGGATCTGTGTTTGATTCTAAATTTAAATCAATCATTTTATTTTTGATAGAAACAGCCGTTGTGTCTTTATCTACAAAGGCATTAACAGCAAAGTCTCCTACTAAAAACGTTCTGTTATTATAGACGGCTACACCATTTTTTATGTTACTTTTTAAAGTGTATTTTTTAGGGTTTCCTTTAAAGTTTAAAGAAAGTTCCATACCCGTTTTTACCTTACGCTGCATAATACTAAGTGCTTCTAAATCTGCACCAATTAGATTTAAATTAACAGTTGCTTTGGTGTTTATAGAGTCTAACGCTACATTAGCTAATAAATCTAAGTTTACATTTTTATCTTTATATGTTGAGGTAATTTTTCCGATACTATTTTTAAAATCTCCTTCTATTTGTAAGTCTCTTATTTCATACTTTTCTAACTGAAATTTAGAAATGGTAGTTTGTAGCGTGGCATCTAAATCCTGAATACTTTTACCGCTTCCTTCCGATTTTAATTGAACACTTAATTCACCAAAATTAGGATTCATTAAAAGGGTACCAACATTATAGTTTTCAATTTTTATATCCGTATTGTAGCTAATTTTTGCTTCGTTTTTAAAGTTTCCTTTAATTGTTGCAATACCTTGTGATGTATTTATTTTAGTATTTGTAACGATGTTGCTTAAAGTACCTTTTGCATTACTCGTTATTAAAATATCTTCCGGCAAATGAATCCCTAATGCTTTTTCGTCTACAATTTGTAAAAGATCATTTCGTTTTGTCTTTGCTTCAAAATTAGGAATGTTTAGTTGTAACTTATCTGGGTTTGTACTGTTTTTGATGTTTCCATCTAAAGATATTTTAGTGTAATTACCCCAATTAAGGTTGGTGTTGGCAATATTTAAATCAGCTAAAACTCCATTTATATTTACTTCACCAAAAAGTTCTTTTTTACTTAATTTGGTTACATATTCATTTTGTTTTAAACTCGGTTGAAACGTAAAAAGTTCATCTAAAAAGAGTGAGAATGACGGAATGCCTATGTTAATTTTTGTGTTTTCTGGTGATGAAATGAATTGAGAAAGTGATTTATAATTCGCATTTGCAAAACCAGCAATCATACTTTTTTTGAATGAGATTTTAAGGTCTGAAACTTTTAATTCTGTATCTGTTATTTCCGCATTTAGTGCGAGTTCCCTCAATCTAAATCCAGATTTTTCTTTAAAATTTAAAGCACTTAATTTCAAATTTGCTTTTTGGTCTTTTAATAAAATATCAGATGCTTTTAAGGTTACATCTTCTAAAACAAGTGCATTCGGATTGAACACATTTTGAACCACTTTTTCATTATTTACAAAATACTGAATCTTATTGTTTTCTAAATTGATATCATTTACTTGTACTTCAAAATCTGGCCAGTTAAATGCGATATCACTGTTTGATGTTTCTTTAACGGTTGCAGTATTTGTTGAAATTGTTTTTAAGAGAACATCAGAACTTTTAAGTTGAAGTGTGGTAAGATTTATTTTGTTTGTAGATAAATTAATTTCAGGGATTTCTGTATAAAAATCAGCAACCCTTACATCAGCAATTAATTGATCTTGTGGGTTTTCAAAATAAGCTTCAACCTTTTTAAGAGAAAGCTTATTTACAGATAAAGTGGGTAAAATACTTTCTGTAGTTGGCGTATTTGAAATTACAGGCTTTTGAATAAGTTTAATATTTGTATCAGAAAGAGAAATTTCATCAGCATTAAAAATCATTTTTTGCAAATCAACTTTATCCATATTGGCAGTTAGATTTCCAATTTTAAAATGACTGTCAATTCCTATTACATCATCTTTAAAAACAACATTAATATTTGATAAATCAATATTTCCAAGAATAATATCTACTGGCTCAGAGGTTGTTTCTTCAACAACAGGAGTTGGTTCTTCTGATGCAAATGCATCTATTAAAAACTGAAAGTTATACCCAGAAAGACTGTCTTTTCTTATAATATTGGCACGTAAACCATTCCATTCTAAATTGTCTACACCAACGGCACCTCCTTTAATCATTCCCCAAAGAGGTAGGTTTGCTTCTAACGATTTAGAGTATACCAACGTGTCTCCTTTGGTGTCTTCCACATACAAGCCTTCTAATTGCAAACCACCTTTAAAGGTTAAAAATAGCTTGTCTACAGTAATTTTAGTGTTTGTTTTATCGGTAACATAGTTTACTGCCTTATCAACAATAACACTTTGTCCCCAAGGGCTTCTAATAAAAAGTATTAAAAAACTAACAAGAATGATTAGTCCTAAAAAAACTCGTAAGAATCTTCTTAAAAATCGATATTTTTTATTCTTTATTTTTTTAGACACTATAACTGACAATTTTAGTTATGCAAATGTAACTTGCTAATTTTATTCAAATTGTCCTAATATCATAAATTTTTGACTCTTTTGCTAAAACTGAACGATTTCATGTTTTAATAAACCTGATTTAAAAAAAGTTTTTTCTGTATTTAAGTAAGATTGATGTTCTAAGCGTTTAAATTAGACGATTTCTGTTTCTATAATAATGTCACTTTGTAACGTTTTGTGAACAGGACATTTTGCTGCAATTTCTTTTAAACGTTGCGTTTGTTTTTCGTCTAGATTGCCAACAAACTTTAATTTCTTCTTTAAATGATCAAAACGAGTTGGTTTATCTACAGCAATCTCTAAATCGTCACTATGTTTTTTAGAATAGGTAATATATACAAAGACTTCTTGTAAATCCCACTTTTTACGCTCTGCATACATTTTTAAAGTCATTACAGTACAAGCAGCCAAACCTGCACTTAAAAAATCATAGGGAGAAGGACCAAAATCATCACCACCAATATTTGCAGGTTCATCAGCAATAAAAGCATGTTTTTTAGTCTGAATAGAAGTTGTAAAATTGTCTTCTAATAAGTTTAAATGTCCAACCAACTGTTCACCTTCGGTAGAAATCATATTGTTCTCTTCAGACTCAAAATAACGTTCTACCCAAGTACCAATCATATTACCAACATAAATGCTATCTTTTGATTTTGATAATAAATGATCTGCACCATCTAAACTTACAAAACTTTTTGGATGCATTGCATTGTGATAAATTTTCTCAGCATTTTCTATACCAACCACGGTATCAAAAGGAGCGTGCATTACCAAGATTGGTTTGCGTAAATTTTTAATAATTTTAGGTAAATCTGTTTTACTAAAATCGTTTACAAAATCTTGGTTTATTTTAAAAGGACGACCTCCAATTTTTACTTCTATATCTCCTTTTTCTGGAATTTCTGCTGTTCCATGAGAAAATAAGTGAGTTACATGTCCAACAGTTGCAGGGGCGCCAACAGTGGCAACCGCTTTTATGTTTTCTAATTTTGATGCTGCAACAATAACTGCAGCTCCTCCTAAAGAATGACCAACTAATAATGACGGTGCTTTGTAGTTTTTTTCTAAAAAAGCATTAACCGCTAATAAATCTTCTACGTTGGCAGAAAAATGACTTTCTGCAAATTCACCTTCACTTCTTCCTAAACCTGTAAAATCGAAACGTAAAACCCCAAAACCGTGATTAGATAAAGAACGACTGATGTTTTTTACAGCATTAAAATTACTATTACAAGAAAAACAATGTGCAAAAATGGCAAATTGATTCGGTTTTTCATTTGCAGGTAATTCTAAATAGGCTTGTAATTTTAAGCCTTTTTTATTTTCAATTTCTAATCTAACGGTATTCATTTTTTTTGTTTTTTAGGTAGTCGGAATAAGGTGAGCAACTTTACGTTTGTCTATCTTTTCCGAGAATTGTTGTAATAAAAATATCAATTTAGGGTTGATGTAATTTTGACAAAAAGGTTTATCAGGATTTGATTGATAATAATTCTGAAATTCTTCTGTATTCGGTTTAAACTCTTTAAATGTTAATGCTTTTGTAATAATTCTATCTTTAAAATTGACTTGTAATTCTTCAATTATTTTTAAGCTATCTTCTTTTTGTTGACTAGAAAAATAATAAATAGCAGAACGATATTTCGTTCTCATAGAATGATTACTTGTGCTTTTATGCGTTAATAAATGAATTTCAATCAATGTTTTTAAATTGATTTTATCAGTATTAAAATGAACGATTACTGCCTCTGAAAAACTATTATTTGTTTCTGTTGATGCAACCCAACCTTGTTCCACTTTTTCTACACCAATTAGAGTTTGAAAAACGGCTTCTGTACACCAATGACAACCACCACCAAAAGCAATTTTGGTTAATTCCATTGTAATTGCTTTCTTTCTGTCCAGTATGCATCAGGAGAAACTTTTAAAGAATTTAAAGTTTCAATTTCATCAGCAGATAAGGTGAAAGAATTCATTTCTAAATTCTGTTTCAATTGATCAATAGAACTTGCCCCACTTAAAACAATACTTCCTGGAATTGTTTGCTCGCAATATTTTAGAGAAATAGCATCTACACCAACGGTATGTTTTTTAGCTAAGTTTTCCAAAGTAGTATACATTTTAGCATAATGAGGATAGCTTTCATTCTTAAAAACTCTTCCATTTGCCAAAGCTTCTTTAATTACAATCGATTTATTTTGACGAACTAATTCCCCTGAAATTTCTATTAAACTTTGATCTAAAAAATTATAGGTAACCTGAAATAAATCAAAAACGGGTTCTCCATCAACTAAAACTTCTAACGCTTTTTTTATTACTTCAACTTGGTTGGTTCCCGTTGTGGTCAATCCTATTTTTAGGTTGTGTTCCTTTTTTAAGAAAGCCAATTGTTTTAAAACTTCTACATTTTCTAAAACACCTGTTTCTAAAGTTGCAGAATGAATTTGGTACACTTTTAAATAGGGCAGCAGCTGTTTAGAGAAATTCCATTGCTCATTTAATTTAGACAAACTATGTTCTTTTACTTCATGCACCGTAGCGTTAGCATCAAAATTTGCGGTGTAGGTATACCCCCATTTTGTGGTAATTTCAATAGTGTTGTCGTTTTTAGTCTGAACCCATTCTAAGACTAATTCTTCTGCCAAACCATAACCAGGAGCAGTATCAAAATAACGAATTCCTAAATTATATGCTTTTTCTAAAACGTTAAAACTTTGTTTTCTAAATTCCGCTAAGTTGGAGTTGTCACAGTTTTCTGTACGAACATTAATGTATTGTGGTCTTCCTAAAGCGGCTGTTCCTAATCCTAATTGCATTTTTTTAATTTTTTTAGATCCTTCAGGTTTTAGAAAACTGAAGGGCCTTTTATTAGATAATTTTTTTATGAACTACAAGATAACATAGAACAACCTACTTTATTTCTTGCCCATTCTGGTCTTTTTGCAAACCATTTTTCGTTCTCTGGTTGTTCTGCGTATGGATTTTTCAAGAGTTGAAATAATTCATCAATTAAAGCGTAATTTCCGTTATCTGCTTCATCAATTGCTAGTTGAGACATATAATTTCTAAGCACATATTTAGGATTTACCAAATCCATTTGTTCTTTTCTTTCTTCGGATGAAATTCGTTCTATAGCAAGTCTATCCGCATATTTTTTAAACCAAGTATTCCATCTGTTCTCTACTTCTTTAGAAATGTTTTCTAAATCGTAAAAAGCATTTTCTACCAATTTGAAACCTGATTTTTCCTCCGTAAAATTACTTAAATTTCTAAAGAAAATAGTCATGTCTGTTTCTACCAATTGTAAATTATCTTCTAATTCTTGTATCAATTTTAAATCGTCTTCATCCGAAGAAACCAAGCCTAACTTCGATTTCATCATCTGTAAAGATTGTATTTCAAAATCGATTTTATATTGCTCTAAAATAGCATTTAAAGGGTCTACTTCTTCAATTATTGGATATAAAGCATTTGCTAGTTGATACAAATTCCACAAACCAATATTTGGTTGATTTCCGTATCTATATCGTTTATGCTGACTGTCGGTTGTGTTCGGAGTCCAGCCAAAATCGAAGCCTTCTAGCCAACCATAAGGTCCAAAATCTATGGTTAAACCAAGAATCGACATGTTATCAGTATTCATTACTCCGTGTACAAAACCAACACGTTGCCAATGAATAATCATGGCTAAAGTACGTTCTGAAACTTCCTTAAAAAACTGAATATAACTTTCTTTAGATGGTTTTCCTAAATGCGCAAAATGATGTTTAATGGTATAATCCATTAAACTTTTTAAGTTTTTAAGGTCTTTTCTAGCAGCAAAAATTTCGAAACTACCAAAACGTAAAAACGAAGGAGAAATTCTAGAAACAATGGCACCTTTTTCATAAGCCGGATTTCCATCATATAAAACATCTCGCATTACTGAATCGCCAGACAAACTTAAAGACAAAGATCTTGTGGTTGGCACGTTTAAATGAAACATTGCCTCGGCACACAAATATTCTCTAACGGATGAACGTAAAACCGCCAAACCATCTGCAGTTCTAGAATACGGCGTTTCGCCAGCTCCTTTTAATTGTACTTTCCAGTTTTTAGTATTGTGTTCAACTTCAAACAAATTAATAGCTCTTCCGTCGCCTAATTGTCCTGCCCAATTACCAAATTGATGTCCTGCATAACACATAGCATACGGTCTTGTATTTGGATAAATTTCGTTACCGGTTACAATATTTTTAAAAAACTCTGATTTTACATCTTCTTCAGAAATACCTAATTCAGTAACCATTTCTTGTGAAACGTGTAATACTTCTGGTTTTGCAGTTTTCTTTGGATTTGTATAAGAAAAAGCAGCATTTTCTACTTGTCTTCTTGAGTTTTCCAAGTTAACATCCGAAGGTAATTCTGCCGTAAAAGTGTCTTTTATGTTTAGGTTCATCATATTGTATCTATCCATTTTAGAAGGTCTTTATCAGAAGGATTTCTTAACTTTTTATTGTTAATCGTAATTGTAGGAAAATTTAGTTTTCTATTTTCATACAAGTTACGTAATTCCTCTGCATTTTCTGCAGACTTTTCTATATCTAAAAACGCGTAATCTAAATTACGCGTTTCTAAAAATGTTTTATAATATTGAGTTTTATGGCATCTTTCTGTGCCAAATAATTTAATCATCTTATTTTAAAAAACTTCTAATTCCGTAACTAGCTAAAACGCCTTCACCAGTTGCTGCTGCTACTTGTGCAATTGCGCCTTCTCTACAATCTCCAGCAGCAAAAATTCCATCAACAGAAGTTTGTGCCAATGCTGTAGTTTGTATAAAACCTCTTTTGTCTAAAGCTACAATTCCTTTAAAAGATTGTGTGTTTGGTATTAATCCGATAAAAATAAAGACACCATCTGCTTCTAATAAAGACTCTTCGTTTGTATCATTGTCTTTTACTTTTAATGCTTTAAATAATTCTTTTTCATCAGAAATAAATTCTAAAGATGTTTTATTCATATACGTAGAAATATTATCGATACTTGCCAATTTCTCTACATAGGTTTCAGATGCAGAAAAGTTTTCTGAACGATGTACTATTTTTACACTTTTACAAAAACCAGCTAAAAAGATACCTTCTTCTAAGGCAGAATTTCCACCACCAATTACAATAATATCTTTATCTCTATAAAAAGCACCGTCGCAGGTTGCACAAAAATGGATACCAGAACCAATTAATTCCTCTTCATTAGGGATGCCTAATTTTCTGTACGTAGAACCTGTTGATAAGACAACAGACTTTCCTAAATAGGTAGTTCCTTTTGTTTCTATTGAAAATAAATTATCCTTTTTTTCAATACCAACAACTTCTTCTCCCGTTTTAATAATAGCTCCGTAGGTTTTGGCTTGATCTTCCATCTTTTCCATTAATTTTGGACCAGAAATAGAGGTAAAACCAGGGTAGTTTTCAATTTTTTCTGTTAAAAAGGCGTTTCCACCAATGGTGGATTTTTCTAAAATTAACGTATCAAAACGATCTCTTTGCGCATAAATAGATGTTGTTAAACCAGCAGCACCACCACCAATAATAATGGTGTCAAAAACTTTATGTTCTTTTTCTACATTGATAGAAAGAAGTTCTGTTAATTTTACATTATCTGGGTTTGTGTATGGTACATCATCAATTAAAACCGTAGGAATAATACGTTTTCCGTTGTTAATTTCTTCTACTTTTTTTGTTGCCCAATCGTATTGATCTACATCAACAAAATCGAAATTGATACCATTATCGGTTAAAAAGCTTTTTGCTCTTCTACAATCTGGACACCAATCTGCACCAAATAACTGAACGTTACCAACTTCGTTGATTCCTAAAACTGAAGCTAATTCTACGTTGTTAGGGTTTGTGTATGATTTTTCTCTAATTATAAGTGTAGGAATAATACGTTTACCGTTGTTAATAGCTTCTACTTTTGCAGTTGCTTCCTTATCTAAATCTACATCCACAAAAGTAAAATCTATGTTGTTTTCTTTTAAATACGTTTTTGCTCTTCTGCAATCTGGACACCAATCTGCGCCGTATAGTAAAATTTCAGTCATTTTTTTATTGATTATAAATAGGCTTTAGATTAACTACTATCTAAAAGCTATTTTATTAGTTTAATTTATCTGCATGTAATTTTCTCAATTTAGCTAATTTTGGCTCAATAACAAAACTACAATACCCTTGTTGTGTATTTTCTCTATAATAATTTTGATGTTCTTCCGTTGCTTTATAAAAAATAGGTAAAGCACTTAACTCAGTTACTATCTTGTCATTATAATAATCTTGAATCTGTTTTAAAACTTCCGAAGCTATTTTTTGTTGATTTTCATCATGATAAAAAACCACAGATCTATATTGAGTTCCTCTATCTGCTCCTTGTTGATTTAAGGTTGTAGGATCGTGCGTTGTCATAAAAATAACTAAAATATCTTCATACGAAATTACATTTGCATCATACGTTATTTGAATTACTTCTGCATGACCTGTTAAGCCAGAGCAAATTTCTCTGTAGGTTGGTTCTCCAGGAACGTTACCACCTGCATAACCAGAAACTACTTTTTCTACACCTTTTACTTCTTGAAACACAGCTTCTGTACACCAAAAACAGCCACCTCCTAAAGTAGCAACTTGTAAATTTATATTCATTTATATTTTCTTTGTCATTAAGAGGAAAAATGAAGAAGTAATCTCTAAAAAATAATAAGATTTTCTCCTCGTTCCTCGTTCGGAATGACATTTGACTTTTTTTTAATTAAATTATTTTTTATCAATAACCATCGATTCAGAGTTTATACAATAACGTAATCCGCTTGGTTCTGGTCCATCAGGAAAAACGTGTCCTAAATGTCCATCGCAAGTATTGCACATCACTTCAACCCGAACCATACCAAAAGAAACATCTTTATGATATTTTATGGCATTTTCTTTAATAGGTTGCGTAAAACTTGGCCATCCAGAACTAGAATCGAATTTTATGGTAGAGTCGAATAACGGCGTGTTACAACAAACACAGTTGTACTGGCCTTCATCATAAATACTACACAAATCGCCTGTATGTGGTCTTTCTGTACCTTTTTGTCTTGTAATTCTAAATTGTTCTGCAGTTAATTGAGCTCTCCATTCTTTTTCGGATTTCTCTACTCTTTTATCTGGAGTCGGATTTCCTTTTACACTAAAGTTGATAATTTCTTTCCAAGTAAGCATATTTGTTTCTTTTCTTTTTAAATTAGTACTATAATGTTAATAGTTTTTTTAGACGTAAAAACACTTGTTACATTACAAATAATTGTTAATTTGTAAGCTGTTGAAAGCAAAACATAAATTTACGACCAATATTAATAAAGTGGTAGAGCAAATGATCATTTCTTCCTATTTATTTATAAAATAATTTTACAATGAACACATTAGTTTTAGATGCAGAAAAATATGTTTTTAATTTATTAAATAAGGAGTTAGATGCTGTTTATGTATATCATAATATAACACATACACAAGATGTGGTTGCTTATGCTACAGAACTTGCAGAAAACTTAAATATAGATGCAATTTCTAAAGAAAATTTACAGCTCGCAGCCTTGTTTCATGACACCGGATTTATAGAAGATGCAAAAAATCATGAATCTGAAAGTGTAAAAATAGCTAACAATTTTTTAAATGAAAATAATGTTGATGCTGGAAGAATAGCGGTAATCTCTAAATTGATTTTAGCGACTAAAATGGGAAATCAATCTGATAATGAATTAGAGCAGATTATAATGGATGCAGATTGTGCGCATTTAGGAAGTAAAAACTTTGAGAACAAGTTAGAATTATTAAGAAAAGAATGGGAAAGTACAGAGAATAAAAAGTTTTCTGATACAGAATGGATTGAGATTAATATAGAGTTTTTAACTAAAGGTCATAATTATTATACTGCTTATGCTTTAAAAAAATGGAGCAAAGGAAAAGACAAGAATATCTCTAAATTATTGAAAAATCAACATAAAATAAAAGAAAATTTAGCAAAGTTTAAGCAGAAAGAAGAAGCTCTAGAAATTAAACAAAATAAAAGTGAAGTTCCAGAAAGAGGCGTAGAAACCATGTTTAGGGTTGCTTTAAAAAATCACATGACGTTAAGTAATATTGCAGATACAAAAGCCAATATTTTACTTTCTGTAAATGCTATTATCGTTTCTTTAGCAATGTCTAATTTAATACCAAAATTAGACAAACCATCTAATAGTTTCTTAATAATACCTACTGTAATATTTGTTGTTTTTACAGTTGCTTCTATCATATTATCCATTTTAGCGACAAGACCAAATGTTACCGAAGGAAAATTCACAAAGGTAGATGTTGCTAATAAAAAAGTGAATTTATTATTTTTTGGAAATTTTCATCAAATGAAATTACCAGATTTTGAATGGGGAATTCAAGAGATGATGCAAGATAGAGATTATTTGTATGGTTCTTTAACCAAAGATCTGTATTTTTTAGGCTTGGTTTTAAATAGAAAATATAAAATATTAAGAATTACGTATACCGTTTTTATGATTGGTATTATTGTAAGTGTATTGGCTTTTGCAATTTCTTTTTATAGTTTAGAAATAGCTGTTTAAGCTTCAATTTCTTTTATCAAATCATTAAAAGTAATTGTTTTGTTTTCATCAAAACTTGTTTGATATATAACTTCTACACGCAATGCTTTTAAACCAGATGCGCCTTGTAAATCTTCTAATTCTAAAAATTCAATTTTTCCTAATTGATTTTTAGATTGTAAATAGTTAATATATTTAATGTATTCTAGAGCATCTTTGTCTTGAGAGTATACAATGGCAATTTTACCAGGAACTGTTAATCGTTCATCAGTTCCTTTTATGTTTGCTTTATCAATTCTCTTTTTTATAATTTCGTACCTAATATTGTAAGCACCGTCTACATCAAACTGCTTTTCATCCATTCTAAATTTAATAGCCATTGCATTGCTATGAACTAGAATTAAGGAAGCAACTTGTAAATCATGTTGCATGTTTTTACGCTCATAAAATGCTAAGTTTTCCATTTCATAAGTGGTTTGTAGTTGCCATAAACGAAGGTTGTACAAATACAGATCATCAAACTTTTTCTTTTTTGTAATAGCCTGTCCAATGTACATGTTGTATTCTACACCATCTGTTTTGTATCGCTCAAAATAATGAGGAAACATTTCTTGCGCTTGCTTTTGTTTGTTGTCTAAGAACTGTGCCAGTTTATCATTTAAAAGTGTAACACTATTCTCGTATTCTTTCCTTTTTTCATACACTACATTTAGATTTTTATCTAAACGTTTCATATAAACACTCACTTTCTGAGAAAGTTCTGTGCTAATTTTGTTAATATGATTAAAAACAGGATAAATTTCTCTATTTAAAAAGTCTAAAATATTTATTTCATCACCTGCATTTAACCCTTCTTTTACATCATTTAAATAAGAAGTAACCCTAAACATTAACTCATTATAAATAGGGAGTTTTTCTGTTTTACAAGCATCTTTTAATACTGTAATTGCTAAGGTTAATTGTGTGGTTAAATCTTCTTGAATTGCCTTATTTCTAGCAACAGAAGATCCTTTTATGTCACTTTGTCCAAACAATGGATACACATCATTAAATACAATTTCATCTAATTTTGCGTTGGTATTGGTTTGACGAGTTGTATGGTATTTTTCTGCAGCTTCATAAAAACGCCATTTTACAGAACTATGTATGGATGTGTAATTTTCTTGAATGGTAGCTTCTAAGATGTTTTGACGCTCTTCTGAAGTTCTTTTAACAGCGGCTTCAAAAACAGGAATAATATCTTTTAATTTATTGATGTTTACAGAGTTTAAATCATAAGCTCTTGGTGAAGCAATTTCTAATAAAGCTAAATCTCCATTATTTGTTGCTTTAATAGGAATTAATATGATACTCTGAATGTTATTTTCTTGAAGATTTTTAGAAAAAAGATTATTACCTGTTTTTACTCCATAATCTGCTACATCAGAAATAATAAAAGTTTCATGATCTTTAAATACTTTTTGCATAATGGTGTTGCAAAAGTAGCTAGAGTCGCAATTTATTTCTATTCCATGGTTTAAAATTAGGCTATTGGATTTATTTACCTGCGTTTCACAAATTTTGGTATTTACGTTATCAAAAATAGAATACCCTAATTTTAAATCTCTAATGCTGTAAAAATCTCTTAAGTTACTTTGAAGCTTCGGTATTAAATTTTGTCCGCCTTTTAGTAGGTTTGCTTTAATAGAAGACAACATTTCTTCTGAAGTAACATCAAATAAACTAATAAGTCCGAATCCTCTAAAAATATAACTATTTGGAGGGAATTTCTCTTTCCATAAGGCTATATTATCGAAGTTGTTCAGTAATTCTTTAAAGTCTTTTTCTGTTAATTTAGGTGCATTTTCTGTAGCTGTAATATCAGAAAAATCTCCATTAAAGGTGGTCCTATAATATTTCATTGTTCCAGTTGTATTATCTGGAATATCAAAATAGAAGGGTCTTTTTAAATCAACATTAAAACCATGTACGAAACTTAAAATAAATGTACATGCCATAATGTACATACTATCTTCTTCAAAATTACGAACATTTAATTCGTAGTTTTCACCTGCATTTTTTAATATGTTTTCAAAACGATTTGTAAATTTAAAAGAAGTAAAAGAGAAAGGGATACTTGCTGCTTTTATTTCGTTTAATAATAAAGGTTCTGGAAATAAAGGGTTTAGTAATAGATCTATCTGTTCTTTATATTTATCTAATAAAGAATAATCAGAAAAACCATCATTTAATTCTGGATGCTTGTTAATTAATTGTACCATTTTTTTAGCAGAACTATGGTATGGATGTTTTGCATACTCCATATCCGCATACTTTTTAAACAAGTCAAAAACCTTGTTAAAAGATACGTTTAGTTGTAATGGTAAATCCGTTTCAGCTACTAACTTCGATTCAATAATTTTCATGCCTTATAGATAGAATATATAATTACAATATTACTATTGTCTTAGACGTATAAAAGTAACAAAAGTTACAGAATAGGTTTATTTCTGTCTAAAATAAATAGTAATTGGTACTCCAGAAAAATCGTAAATATCTCTTAATTTGTTTTCAAGAAAACGTCTGTAAGAATCTCTAACGTATTGTGGTAAGTTACAGAAAAATACAAATTGTGGTGTTTGTGTAGGCAATTGCATACAGTATTTTATTTTTACAAACTTTCCTTTTATTGCAGGAGGCGGAGAAGTTTTAATGATATCTAACATGGTTTCATTAAACTTACTCGTTTGTATTTTGGTTTTTCTCTTCTGAAAAACTTCTACTGCAGTTTCAATGGCTTTAAACAAACGTTGTTTAGTTAAAGCAGAAATAAATACAATTGGCACATCTGTAAAAGGTTCAATTTGTTTTCTAACCATTGCTTCAAAATCTCGCATGGTATTGGTTTCCTTCTCTATTAAATCCCATTTGTTAATTAAGATTACAACACCTTTTCTGTTTTTTTCTGCCAACCAAAATATATTTTGATCCTGACCTTCAAAACCACGAGTTGCATCTACCACTAAAACAATAACATCAGAATATTCAATAGTACGTACAGCGCGCATTACAGAATAAAATTCTAAATCTTCTTTAACACGAGATTTTTTACGAATCCCAGCAGTATCTACTAAGTTAAAATCGAAACCAAAACGATTGTATTTGGTGTCAATAGAATCTCTAGTGGTACCCGCAATATTGGTTACAATATTTCTATCTTGCCCAATTAAAGCGTTTATAAATGATGATTTACCTGCATTTGGTCTTCCAACTACAGCAAATCTTGGTAATGCTTCTTCTTCTAAATCTACTGCTTCTGGTTCTGGCATTTTTTCTGCTAATGCATCTAATAATTCTCCAGTTCCACTTCCGTTAATAGAAGCAATTGTAAAGTATTCTCCTAAGCCTAAGTTGTAAAACTCTATAGCGTCAGGTTCACGCATTGCGTTATCTACTTTATTAACTACCGTAAAAATTGGTTTTTTAACCTTGCGTAAAAGTTTAGCAACCTCCGCATCCATAGGTGTAATTCCGTCTTCTACGTTTACTACAAAAACAATTAAATCTGCTTCATCAATGGCAAGATTTACTTGTTTTCTAATTTCACCTTCAAAGATATCATCAGAACCAGTAATGTATCCACCAGTATCAATTACTGAAAATTCTTTACCATTCCAGTCAGATTTTCCATAATGTCTATCTCTTGTAACTCCGCTTACAGAATCTACAATGGCTTCTCTTCTTTGTACCAGTCTATTAAAAAGCGTTGACTTTCCTACATTTGGTCTTCCTACAATGGCAACAATACTGTTCATCTCTATTGAAAATTTTTGCAAAGATACAATTTAAGCTTGTAAGAAAGATGTAAAAAATAAAGTCTTTAAAATACTGAAAAAATCTAAGGAAGTTTGTGTGGTTTTTTTACTGATTTTTGCTTGAATTGCAATCAAAATAGAATTTTTAATTACATTTAAAAAATAATATCAGTTTAATGAGTATTCAAGAAAAAAGGAATAGCGATTTTTTTTTAAGACCTAGGTTTTCTATTGATTTAAAAGAGAATCCTGAATCATTGCTAGAAAGAATTACAACGTATCTAAAAAGTGATGCTTGTATATATAGAAGTAATGTTGCAGATAAACATGTGTTTATTGATATTCCTGTGAAAAAAAATCATTTTTGGTCGCCACAATTACATTTTGAAATTGTAAAAGTAGATGAGAACTCTTCTATTTTAAAAGGTCTTTTTGGACCAAAACCACAAGTTTGGACACTTTTTGTGTTCGTCCACTTTGTGGTAGCTACCTTATTTTTAGGGGTAGGAGTGTTCGCTTACGTACAATATCGTTTAGGGGAAAGCTTGGTGTTTCCTATTGCTATTTTGGTTGCGTTGCCTTTAATTTGGTTATTATTATACTTTTTAGGAAGTATAGGTAAGGAGACCGGAAAAAATCAGATGAAAGAATTACACAATTTGTTAATCACTATTATTGAGCAATAGATATTAACTTTATTCCCGTTTTATCTGTTGCAAGCAACATTAACGGGAATGATATTTTAAAAATAGGTTTAAAAGAGTTCTTTCTTATTAACCTTGATTATAACCAAAGCGTTTAAGTTGTGTTTTATCGCTACGCCAGTTTTTATTAACCTTTACATACAGTTCTATAAAAACTTTTTTCTCGAAGAATTTTTCTAAATCTTTTCTTGCTTCTGCACCAACACGTTTTAGGGCAGATCCTTTATGACCAATTATGATTCCTTTTTGGGTCTCTCTTTCTACCATAATAATAGAACGAATTCTCACAATATTTTCTTCCTCTATAAATTCCTCTGTTTCTACTTCTACAGAATACGGAATTTCTTTTTTGTAATGCATTAGAATCTTTTCTCTAATTTTTTCATTTACAAAAAAACGTTCTGGTTTGTCTGTTAATTGATCCTTCGGATAAAAAGCAGGACCTTCTGGTAATAATTCTTTTATTTTATCGAAAACTGCAGGAACATTAAATTTCTCTAAGGCAGAAATTACAAACACTTCTGCATTAGGAACTTTATTCTTCCAGTATTCTATTTTTTCTTCCACTTCTTCCTGAGAAGACTTATCTATTTTATTCAATAATAGAATAACAGGAATTTCACTATGGATGATTCTTTTAAAGAAAGCTTCATTTTTTAATTCTTTTTCACCAACTTCTACCATATAGATAAGAACATCTGCATCTTCAAAGGCAGATTTTACAAAATCCATCATAGAAGACTGCAACTCGTAGGCAGGTTTTAGAATACCCGGAGTGTCGGAAAAGACAATCTGAAAGTCGTCTTCATTTACAATTCCTAAGATTCTATGCCTTGTTGTTTGTGCCTTCGCTGTTATGATAGACAGCTTTTCACCTACTAGGGCATTCATTAATGTTGATTTACCTACGTTAGGATTTCCTATAATATTTACAAAACCTGCTTTATGCGTCATAGTGCAAAGATAATTCCTTTTTATATTTGATTAGAATTTAGTGTATTAAAAAATGTTTTAAAAAAATAAAAAAAAGTTTGGTCAGTTATTTAATAATGATGTATATTTGCAGTCGGAAATAACAGTCGATTTTATGATTCGAAAGTTGAAAGCTAAGTTGATGTTTCTGAAACAATATCGCGGGATAGAGCAGTAGGTAGCTCGTCGGGCTCATAACCCGAAGGTCACTGGTTCGAGTCCAGTTCCCGCTACAAGGTTTAAAGCCAATAAAATCAACGGTTCGTGTTACACGAACCGTTTTTTTTATGTCTTTAAATTTCTTACTTTTACGTACCGTACACGAAAACGTACACGCTTTACCTATGAAACTGAATTATTCTGAGCCAAAAATCTACACAGGTGGAGTTGATATTTCTAGTTGGTCTAAACTTAATTTGAAAGAAAAAAAAGCTGCTTTGGATAAACCTTGGTATGTTTATTTCTCCTTTAGAAACCCTCAAACAAATAAATTAAAAAGGCAGCCGAATATAAAGGCAGGTGTAAATAAGTTGAAAACTAAAAGAGAGCGGTATGCTTTTTTAAGAACGATGCAAGAAGGGCTGTTGCAATTGTTAGATTATGGTTTTAATCCTTATGAAGATAATTCTGATTTAGAAAGTACTTTTTTGGGACAAGAAACAAAAGTAGTAACCGATAAAAAGGAGAATGTATCGATTTCTACTAAGGTAGAAAATCAAATAATTCCAAAAACACCACTAGAAACAGAAATTATAAAATCAGTAATTGCAGTTGAAAAAGTTGAAGAGACTGGTACTTCTATTGCGGACTGTTTAAAGTTAACTTTAGAGTTGAAAGTGAATATGATGAATAAGAATTCATATGTTCAATATAAAAGTAGAATAGGGCTTTTTGAAAAATGGTTGAAAGAGAGAGACTATTATAAGAACCCAATTACGTTTATTACTAAAAAAGTAGTGACTCAATATTTGAATGAAGTTTTAAAAAGGACTAGTGCGAGAAATCGTAATAATTCAAGAACAGACATTGCTTCTATGTTTCAAATTTTAGAAGACAATGAAATGGTCGCTCATAATTTTGTTAGGAAAATTCATGTGCTAAAATCTGTTCCCAAAAGAAATAAAACATATACACCACAACAAGAAAAGGAAATCTACAAGCATTTACAAGAAGTAGATGCCCATTTATTGCTTTTTGTAAAGTTTATATCTTATAGTATTTTAAGACCTATTGAAATTTGTAGGTTAAAAATTGAAGATGTAGACGTACAAGATAAAAAGTTGTACATCAAAGCGAAGAATAAGCCTGTACAGATAAAAATAATTCCAGAAATTTTATTAAACGATTTACCTGATTTATCTAATAAAGATCCCAAAGCATTTTTATTTGGTAGGTATGAAATTGGAGCAGAATGGAATGCACAAGAAACGAATAAGAGAAACGAGTTTACCGCTCGATTCAAAAAAATAAAAGACCATTTTAATTTAGG
Organism: Polaribacter sp. HaHaR_3_91; assembly: GCF_019278525.1. NCBI lineage: Bacteria > Pseudomonadati > Bacteroidota > Flavobacteriia > Flavobacteriales > Flavobacteriaceae > Polaribacter > Polaribacter sp. HaHaR_3_91. The sequence goes on along the minus strand of NZ_CP058986.1, from coordinate 3,792,982 downwards.
TGAAGAATACGGAATGTATGGTTTTAAGCATACTTTTATTACTAAATTATATCGAAAATTTAGAGAAAACATGTCTCAACATGAAGCGAAAAGTAATTTGATGCCAATCTCTGGACATGCAACAATGGTTGCATTGGAAAAATATTTACGTGATATTGATGCTGAATTACCAGAAGATTACTCTAAATTTTTAGCTTAGTGTTGGCTGTTAAAAAAAACAATCAGATTTTCTTTTAAAATAGGTGTCAAAAGCCGTTCAAAGCCAATAAAAGCTATTCAAAGGCATTCAAAGCCGAACAACTTAATTTTATAAAGATTCATTTTTGTGTTCTAATATGAATGCAGAAATCGTTTATCAAGTAGCAAAAGCACTTCCGAAAGAAGAGCAAAGATTGCTGTTTGATAAATTAAAGAAAGATTTTGCGATTGTATCTAAGCCTAAAAAACACAAACATAAGCCACTTTTAAGTACAGAAGATGCTTTAGAATATTTATTGAAGAATGTGTTTTCTAGGAAGCAATGAATCAAAAAAAATATATAAAAATCGCGATTTACCTTAAATCGTATGTAAGCTTAAGTCAAAATGGAATCAAGAAACTATATCTGTAATTATTGTAGAAAGGAATATATACCTAAAAGAAGAGGTGTGCAAAAGTTTTGTAGTAATAGTTGTAGAGTAGGTTCTCATAACCTAGAGAAAAAGAAATCAAAAACAGGATTGGTTCCTGCACCACAAACAGTAAAATCAGAAATGTATTATACTGATATAGGTTGACCTTTTTTGGTCTAACTTATACCTTTTAAATTATTTATATTCTATATAACTAGTTCAGTCAAATTTACATTATTTCTTCGATATGATTTGTATTTGATGTTTGGATTTAAATGTACTTCTGCTGGTTTTCTTAATTCTAAGCTAAAATGGGTTCTTAAATTGTTGTAAATATATACAGCTTGTTTTGTTACTTCTTGAGCAATGGCAGTATTTTTAATGCAATTTCTAAGTCCATATTCATATTTTAAAGTTCTATTAATTCGCTCTGCAATTGCGTTTTCATAAGGATCATATTGTTCTGTCATGCTCATCATTATGCCATTTTCTTCTGCAAATGCTGTGTAAAGTAATGGCAATCCTTTTGTATTACATTTGCAATCCTTTTCGTTTTTGTAATGCAATTATTTATTTTGATGAGAATTTGTGTCGTCTTTGTGAATTTGTAGCAATTGTTTTTACTTTATGATAAACATTGCAGTGTAAGGTAGTAGCAATTCTTTTGTATTACAGTTGCAATCTTTTTTGTTTTTGTAATACAATAATTTATTTTGATATGGCTTTGTGTTGTTTTTGTGAATTTGTAGCAATTGTTTTTACTTTATGATAAACATTGCAGTGTAAGGTAGTGGCAATTCTTTTGTATTACAGTTGCAATCTTTTTTGTTTTTGTAATACAATAATTTATTTTGATATGGCTTTGTGTTGTTTTTGTGAATTTATAGCAATTGTTTTTACTTTGTGATAAAATTGCAGTGTAAAGTAATGGCAATCCTTTTGTATTACATTTGCAATCCTTTTTGTTTTTGTAATGCAATTATTTATTTTGATGAGAATTTGTATTGTCTTTGTGAATTTGTAGCAATTGTTTTTACTTTATGATAAACATTGGAGTGTAGGGTAGTAGCAATTCTTTTGTATTACAGTTGCAATCCTTTTATATTATACTGATATAGGTTGACCTTTTTTTAGGTTAATTTATACCGTTCCTCATTTGATTGTCGAGTTTATATCCCGTAATTTGCTTAGAATATGCATGAGTAACGATTGCTAAGTAGTTGTGTCCATTCTGAATTTGGTCAACGACGAATAATTTGAGCTCTAAAGGTGCTTTTTCGTACGTTTTTTTTGCCAGGGTTGTTTTGAGTTTTCATAAGTGACTATAATTAAGTGTTTAATTTTTAGTCAACCTATTTCAGGAAAGTACATTTCCTAAATATTGTACAACGTTGTTTTGTATGGAAAGTTGCGATTTTGTGAACGAGGAATTTCCAGCGGAAATTCAGAAGTTTGCAAAGAAGCAACAAGTTTTAGTTTAAACCAAATATAGCAATTTTTTATAGAAGGTGTTGGCAAACGTTTTTTATTTTTCCAACCATTTATTAATTTCTTCAATTATTATTATATAATCATCATATTTTGATTCATTATAATCATAATCTTCTTTCAAGTTTTCTTTTAGAACTTCTCCGTTTCCTATTGCTTCTGAAAAGAATTTTTGTTGTTTATAAAATTCATCTATGAAATCATCATCTACATAATTAGGAATTCCCCACGCTTCATAATGTCTTTTTAACGGTAAATAAAATACAAATCCTGTAAATATATCTTTATACTTATAATTATGTTTGATAAAAGGAAAAAGGTCAAATAATTCATTTCCAAAAGGACTATTTTTAAAATCAAAACCTAAACTTTCTTTGTTTATAATTTTAAATGATGCATCCCATTTTCCATTCTGTATAGGCCTTTGTACATAGTCTTTATATGTCTCATTTTTATCTGATTCAACGACTTTTAACGTTGGAGCTAACCCATTTAAATATACATTTGAAACATCATTTTTGTAAGTCTCAATTAATTTATGTCCAACATTTTTGTCATCGTTTTCAAAAAAAGTTTTTGAAAAAGCATGTCTTGAATTCATAATTACTAAACTTTTTTTTCGTGAAGAGTTTAGCTTTATACTATCATAAACATGAATAATGTTTTCTGCCATTGCGCTATCTCGATGTTTGTAAATTCCATTAAAATACGTTAAAAAATTTTCTTTACTGGAAAGGTTTTCTTTGGAAGGGTCTTTAACGTCTGAAACAAATAAGTTTATTTTTTGATCTGCTGGTAATGAAAAATTAAGTGTATTTATTTTGTCTATAAAATAATAGAAATTAGCAGCACTCCAACCATTCCATTGAATTTTTCTGTAAAGATTTAGAAGTTGTTTTTCTTTTTCTTTAGAATCTGTAAAATCAGTTTTAGTAAAATCTAACACAGCTTTTTGATTACTTATTGAACCTATTTCTGTAAAAATATTTCCGACATTTTTTTTGAAATAATCGGAACTTACAATGTCATATATCAATTTATATTGAGTCATTTCTCCATGATTTCTTTCACATAAAATAACGATGTCATGTTTTTTCCACAAGTTAATTATATAATCTTTTGCACTTGTGTTTTGTGTTTCTAGAAAAGAAACATATTTTGCTAATTCAGGATTTGTGTCTTGACAAAAAGCAAAAGCATTTGTCAAAACAAGGACGAATATTAATAATTGTTTTTTCATTTTAATGTTTGCCAACGTTGTTGTGTGGTTAAGCAACTAAGTTAGCAAACTTTTACGAACCCGTGAATATTCCGCAGGAATATTCGCAAGTAGGGAAGAACCTAGCAATTAATTATACACGTCTTAAGTTAGCATTTTATAATAAAAGACTAAATTTAAGCATATAAATCAGAAAGCACAAAAGAGAGGAGTAAGGTTATTATATACGGAGAGACTTTAGATCTCGTCAACATTGAAAATCCCCTCTCTTTTCTACACAGATTTCGTACAGTTCTATGAGGCTTTTAGACCTCGATTTTAAGTCGTTGAAACTCGCGTAGTATGTCCTTTCAAAAAACATTTTCTTATGAATAAAGATATAAAATATTTTGGACTTGACATCAGTCATTTATTTTTTGATGTTACCGATTCTTTAGGTAATTATTACCAATTTAAAAATAGCATTTCAGGCTTTAAAAAGTTCGTAAAACTACTAGATGTAAATAGTCATTGTGTGATGGAGGCTACGGGCTATTATCACTACCAGTTAGCCTATTATTTGCAAGAACAAGGTGTTAAAGTTTCCGTAGAGAATCCTTTATCTGTAAAGCGGTTTATTCAGATGAAACTGTCTAAAATAAAGACAGATAAAAGCGATTCTAAGTTAATTTGTGAGTATGCTAAACAAGTTGAGTTAAAGTTATGGAAAGGTAATTCAAAACATCAATTAGAATGCCTTCAAATGATTAGACTCCTTTCTACGTATACAAAACAAAGCACTATGCTTAAGAATAAAATACATGGAGAAACTGTTTTAGGGATTCCTAGTAAATCTGTTGTGAGGTCTTTAAAACGAATTTTAAAAGAACTCCAGAAAGATATGAAAACGATAGAAGATAAATTGTTGTTTTTAGTAAAAGAAGTACACCAGAAACTTTTAACAGATTTAAAAAGCATTCCAGGAATAGGTCCTAAAACCTCTCTAATGCTAGTTGTTCTAACGGATGGTTTTGATCGCTTTACAAGTGGAAGTGAACTTTGTAGTTATGCAGGTTTAACTCCCTTAATACGACAAAGTGGAAGGACGTCCTCGAATTAGTAAAATAGGAAATCAAAAACTTCGGAATTTACTATTTATGTGCAGTTTTAATGCCTGTAAATATAACCATGCTTGCAAAGCAATTTATGATAGAATAGTCGCTAAAGGAAAGAGCAAAAAACTAGCCTTAATAGCGGTTTGTAATAAGCTACTAAAACAGGCTTTTGCTATTGCTAAATCCGGACTAACTTATGATAATAATTATAGAAGTGTTTTAGTGAAAAATTAATGAGTTTTTACTTGTTTTTTACCACAGTACTTTGTTGTAAGCAGGCTTTTTTAGTCTACAAATTCTTTTATTTTATCTAACCAAGTTTTAATTTCATTGTAACCACCACGTTCAGTTAGCCTTTCAATTGTCATTTTAGTTATTGCATTTGTGTTTAATTGACGTTTGGCACTTGATATTTTTTTCTTTTGTTTCAATTCGGTCTTTAATGGGTCAGGATTAATTGTGTCCCAATTAGTATCACTTGTTGCACTATGAACTGCTCTTGCAACTTTTTCAGGAACATCATCTGTGTCTATTATTTCTGTTAAGTTAATCGTGATATTTAAATCTTGATAACATTCGTTAATGGCTTCGTGATGTAAATAGTTTTCGAATTCTAATTTACTAGTATTATAACCAATTTTTTTGTCATTATTTTCAGCATTTAGGTTGGCGACACTTTGTAAGTACGCAGGAATATCGGAATCATAAATATGCACTTGGGATTGAAGAAGTCCATCTAAATATTTTTTTTCTATATAATACTTTAATTGAGAACCTCCAGTTGGAATAAAAGCAACAGATTCGTTCTTTTCTAGATTAATGATTGAGTCATCATTTGAATTTAAAAGTTTACTTATACCAATTAAACCATTTATGTCATTTTCACCTTCTACAAATATTAATACTTTAACTTTATTTTTAGGGTCGGGTAATGCTCCTAAAGTGGCTATTATTTTATCGATTATTTCTGTATTATCAGTTCCATCTAAATTTATACCGCTTTCGACATTGGTATTACCATTGTCTGAATAAACATACCTTAATGATTTTTTGGGAATCTCTTTTGCAAGGTTAGAATTATGTGTTGTAAAAAATACTTGTGCATTATCTGTCTCTGATAATTCTCTTAGAGCATTTACAATCATTAATTGAAAATCTGGGTGTTGAGATGTTTCAGGTTCTTCTAATGCGTAAATAATGTTTGGTGCATTGGCAGTTCTTCTATTCTCAACTTGTGCTCTAAAAAAGCTTAACAAGACCAAACGTCTCATTCCGCTACCTCTTTTGTTTAATGGAACACCTCTGTTATCTTCTAATGTTAATTTAAAGATAGAAGTCCAAGTTGGTTCTTTTGGAAAGTTAGAACGTAAAGTTTCGGCTAAATCTGAATCTAATTCATTTAATTTATTTATTGTGTCATCAGCTAGAGACGTTGAAGCATTTTGAACAGCTTCTTTTAATTGAATTAATAAAGGTGTGATGTTGTCTCTTTTAAGGACTTCCTTTATTATTTCTCTCATTGGGTCTTGAATATCTGAATCTTGGTCAGTCAATGGTTTGTCTACGAAAAAAAGAGAATATATTGGTAGATATTTTTTTAAACCAGTCCATATTTTTTTCCTATTATCTTCATTGTCTAGTTTTCCATCAATTTTTATCTCAGTAGTTATTTTCGTTATGTTTTCATCAGGATAAAAATGATTTCTTATTGTATTTCTTAATTCTTTGCTTTTAGTTTTATTAACTCCTTCTGAATTAATATTTAGTTCTTCAAATTGATTTTTTAGTGTTGTCCTTTTTTTTGAAAGTAAATCTGTTAGGTTTTCATTGTCAGGATATTCACAAATAATAACTGATTCCTCAGAAACACTGCCAGATGCAGAAATTGGAAACTTCTTTTTAATTTCAAGTTTATTATTTACGTTTAGTAGAAATTCGTCTTTTAAACTAGTTTTTATTGTGTCGTCAAGGATTAAGGTTTCCGGTAAGTCATCAAACACACAAGTTATTTCTATTTGTGAATTATCATTTGAAATACATAAATCATATTTGTCTGGCTTTCCATTAAAAAAAATATCTAATGCTTCCAAAATTGTTGACTTTCCAACATCATTTTTACCAATTATAACGTTCAAGTCTGAGATGTTGATTTCTGTTTCTTGAGAGTAACTTCTGAAGTTTTTTAATTTTAATTGGTTTAGTTTCATAGTTTCATAGTTTGTCGGTTCGGTCAGCTTGCTTACAACGGTCTAGTATAAGAATAGTAGCGGATTTAGACGTACTAACTTTTCGGTTAAATACAGACCTTTTTTATACTTACTTGCTTTCGTTTTAGCGATTAAACCGCTATTATTTTTATACATTGTTGGCAATAGTACTATTTTATTTTAAGTGAGATTTTATAAATTTTACTTAAGCCATTGTTACTTTCATTAATATATTTTTTAAAATCTGAAATAGTTTCGAAATTTCTTGGATAAATATTATTTCTTTTGCTTGTGAAATATAATATTTGGTTTTGCTCATCATAAAATGGGCAATATTCCATATATTTTGTATTTACAGGAATTCCTAGGTTTATGGCCTTTTTCCAGTTTCCATTTGTATCCTTTTTCGAGATATATAAATCCCCACTTCCTTGACCATCTTTTTCATTATATTTCGAATAAATTATAAAATCTTCATTTTCAGAAATAAAAGCATTAAACTCATAGCCGGCACTGTTTATATTTTCATCTAATAAAACAGGGTTTAAATACTTATCACCTTTCAATTCACAATAATAAATATCATCTTTTCCAAAACCATCAGGTGATACCATTGTAAAATATATGTTCCCATTTTTACTGACAGTAGGATAAAACTCATCTAATTCTGAATTAATTGGTTTCCCGACGTTTTTGGGTTTTGACCACACTTCATTATTGTTACCTCTTTCAACATACCAAATATCAAAACCCTTTTTTTCATTAATAGAATCATTTAATGGTCTATTAGAGACAAAAAATAGTCGATTATTATCAAAAGATAAAAAAGGCTCTAAATACATATATGAATCACAAAAAGGCAATAATTCTGGTTGAGACCATCCTGTTTTATTCTTTTTAATATAAGCAAGTTGTGAAATTTCCTGATTAGGGCTTTGTACAGTAAAGAATGCTTCTTTTCCATCTTTTGAAATACAAAAATCTCTTACATTAAGAAATTGATTTAGTGCTTTATCAAATTGAGTAATATCAGATTCACTCTGAGCTGATAATAAATTTGAAATAAGAATTAACGAAATTACTAATCTGATTTTTTTCATTATTGAATGGAGGTTTTTTTTGTATTATACTGATATAGGTTGACCTTTTTTTAGGTTAATTTATACCGTTCAAAAGATTTTTTTAGCCGTTTAGAAGGCAAAAAATATTTTGAACTAGTTTTGTTTTCAAATTGTTAGTTCAGTCAAATTTACATTATTTCTTCGATATGATTTGTATTTGATGTTTGGATTTAAATGTACTTCAGCTGGTTTTCTTAATTCTAAGCTAAAATGGGTTCTTAAATTGTTGTAAATATATACTGCTTGTTTTGTTACTTCTTGAGCAATGGCAGTGTTTTTAATGCAATTTCTAAGTCCATATTCATATTTTAAAGTTCTATTAATTCGCTCTGCAATTGCGTTTTCATAAGGATCATATTGTTCTGTCATGCTCATCATTATGCCATTTTCTTCTGCAAATGCTGTGTATTTGGGGTTACAGTATTGAAAACCTCTGTCAGAATGATGTATTAATTTTTTATCAGGGTATTTTCTATTTTTAATAGCCATTTCTAGCGCTTCTGAACAAAGTGATGTCTTCATGTTGTTATCTAATTTATAGCCCATAATTTGCTTAGAATATGCATCTGTAACGATTGCTAGGTAATTGTGTCCATTGTCTGTTTTAATGTATGTTATATCGCTTACCCATAGTTGTTCTGGTCGAGTAGGAACTTGGTCTTTAATTAGGTTTTTATATTTTCTAAATTGATGATTAGAGTTTGTTGTTGTTACATAGTTTTTAAGCCTAGGAACAAGTAAATTATGAAGCCTTAACACATCGTACAACTTGTCTCTACCGATTTTAATACCTTGTTTTATAAAGTCTTGTTTAAGTTCATCATATAACTTAATTCCGCCAGTTCTCATACCAACTAATTTTCGATATTCTTGTATCATTACGATGACTTTTTCATCGTTTAGTCGTTTGTTTTTTTGGGTTTTGAGTCTTTTGTAGAAGGCTTGTTTACTAATCCCAAAACACTCATAGAACCATTTTCTTTTAAACGGTTTTTCTTTTTTAGTTCTATCTCTTTCGCTAATGTTTTGGGCAACGACTTTTTTGACAAATCGACTCCAGTAATGATTTCCATGTCAGCAATAATATCTTGTTGAAATTCCTTTACAAACTCCAATTCTTCAATACGTTCCTTTAGTTTTTTAATCTCATCTAATTTACTCATACCTGTATTTTGTTGGACTAAAGTACTATATTTTTTGATCCAATACCCAATTGTAGTTCTAGGAACATCATATTTTTTGGAAGCAAAGTTTGTGGAAATCTGTCCATTCTGAATTTGGTCAACGACGAATAATTTGAGTTCTAAAGTTGCTTTTTCGTACGTTTTTTTTCGCCAAGGTTGTTTTTGTGTTTTCATAAGTGACTATAATTAAGTGTTTAATTTTTAGTCAACCTATTTCAGGAAAGTACATTTTTAAAATGACACCTAACGGTCTTGTATATGAAAAGTAGCGTTTAGGTATTCAATACTTTTCTCTTTGCCTAAAGATATTAAAAAAGCGCAAACCATTATGATTTGCGCTTAATTAGCTATTTTTTATATACGTTGTTAGCAAACGTTTTATTCTATTTAGTTTGTAGCGAAATTAGCTATACTAGTTCCGCCATTTGTTACTGTATTGTCAGCATATTTTACGTATGGCCTAAAATAGTATTGAGTTCCTGACATTAGAGGTTCTGCTACAGCAGAATAACTAGTAATTACAATAGTACCTTCGTTATGTATACCATCAAAATTCTCAATTGCATTTATACTACTGCTAGTGAAATCGCTATTTACACTATATTCAACACCAAATTCTATAGGCATTTCTTTAACAACATTATTAATATTTAATGTTACTGTGATAAAGTCTGTCTGAATTAAAAACGCGTCTGATTCTATATCTAAAGTAACATTTCTACTAGTACTCGCATCAACATCAGTACTTGCTTGTATCTCGTTTCCATAGAAATGAGTGCCATCACTGTATTCAAAATAACCTCTTATAAAATAAGTTTGACCACTTGTTAAATTTTCTATATAACCTGTTGCATCAGAATTATTACCAGATATACCTGAAGTATTATTAGCACCAACTTCAGGGTTAGATGAAGTACCATAAACAAAACCTCTGTCTGTTACTGTCCCAAAACCACTATCTTCTTGAAAAGTTCCCGAAACTATTAGATTTACAGTCCCATCAAAATTTATAAAAAAATCTGTGTTGGAATTAGTTGTAAAGTTACTATTAACTGTTGGTGGATTCATAGAATCATCATCGCTAGAACAACTAAATGTTAAGCTTAAAGTTAATAAGCAAATTACTGTTTTAAATAAATTTTTAATTTTCATTTTTTTTAATTTTTAGCGCACTTTTGCGCAATTATTTATTTTGTTATTTTGGTTTTACTAAATACTTTAATTAATGTATAAATTGTAATAAACTGAAGTAGTGGAAAAATAATAAGTAGGTCTACCCTAAATGCATCTTTGTTTTTTATAAGACTCCATTCTGTTACAAGTAATTCCCAAGAAATGAAAAGAATCCAGATAAAGATTATTACCATCAAAGTCAGTTTATTAGTCTTCATAATTCTAATTCTTGATTTGCTGGTGCAAAGATACGGCCAAGGACTATTTTTTAAGTCTTAAAAAAGGCTTGTTGAGTCTAGAAAACCGTTTTCTAGACTTATTACATAATTATAGACTCGTGTAGTTTTGTGGTAATATGTTGTTTTTAAACAATGTAGGTGTAAGGGAAGTGTGTTTTTTAAAAACACTATAAAATGTTGCTTTTGAGCTAAATCCTGAGTCAAAAGCTATTCCTAACATATTTAAATGATTGTTTGAAGTATCTAATAATAACTTTTTTGCTTCTTCTACTCGATAATGATTTACAAATTGATTAAAGTTTTTGTCAGACTCGTCTCGTATGAGTTCCGATAAATTCCGTTGCGTTATTTTAAGTTTTAAAGACACATCTGCTAAAGATAAATTGGACTCTAAAAATAATTTTTCATCATCCATTAATGCAATTAACTTTTCATAATGATCTTTATTATTAGTTTTTAATCTATTATTGGTTTCATTAACATCACTTTGTTGATGGTCTATCTTTTTAATACTAGCGATTTTAGTAACAAAAAGCTTAGACTGCTTTATACCGGAAATCCCTATCCAGAAAATAAAAACGACATTAATTATTGAAATGGCTGGATAGATGTAATCATCATAAAATATTCCTTCTAAAAAAAGTGAAGACAATATAATAATCAGAAAGGTAAACAGAAACATAAGAACACCCTTTGCCCAAGTGAGTAATTTTCCTTCTGTATTTGAGTAAAATTCTTCAACTTTTGTTTTTTGCTTATTAATGAATTTAATAGTTAGAAAGATATAATATATTGAATAAGCAAATGATAATATTTCAATCAGAGACAATACATTAGAAAAACTTTCTGAATTATGCAATTTTGCTTTTGTACCCACACTTAGCATAAAAAGTACTGTATAACTTATAAATTCTAGTATTCCAGGCAAAAGGATGAGTACAATTTTCTTTTTAGTTAAATTAATATTAGAAATTTCTTTAACATATATATAGAATAAAGGAAGTATTAAATAAAAAAAGTTAAATGGTAAAAACAGCAACCAAGGTTCAGATTCAAGAATGTTTAAATCGTGAAGTATTGAGTTTAAGAGTTCTGCGCAATACGCAATTAAAAATAAGCCTAAAAAAAGCTTGGGTTTTATGCGTCTGCCCTCAATTATTAATACCAAGCCTAAAAACACACCTTGAACTAATCCGAGTATATCGATTAAACTGACAATGTTATAGTTAATTTCCATTTACGTAATTATGAATAGAATTCTAGGAATGAATAATGTTGATGTATTATACTGATATAGGTTGACCTTTTTTTAGGTTAATTTATACCGTTCAAAAGATTTTTTTAGCCGTTTAGAAGGCAAAAAATATTTTGAACTAGTTTTGTTTTCAAATTGTTAGTTCAGTCAAATTTACATTATTTCTTCGATATGATTTGTATTTGATGTTTGGATTTAAATGTACTTCAGCTGGTTTTCTTAATTCTAAGCTAAAATGGGTTCTTAAATTGTTGTAAATATATACTGCTTGTTTTGTTACTTCTTGAGCAATGGCAGTGTTTTTAATGCAATTTCTAAGTCCATATTCATATTTTAAAGTTCTATTAATTCGCTCTGCAATTGCGTTTTCATAAGGATCATATTGTTCTGTCATGCTCATCATTATGCCATTTTCTTCTGCAAATGCTGTGTATTTGGGGTTACAGTATTGAAAACCTCTGTCAGAATGATGTATTAATTTTTTATCAGGGTATTTTCTATTTTTAATAGCCATTTCTAGCGCTTCTGAACAAAGTGATGTCTTCATGTTGTTATCTAATTTATAGCCCATAATTTGCTTAGAATATGCATCTGTAACGATTGCTAGGTAATTGTGTCCATTGTCTGTTTTAATGTATGTTATATCGCTTACCCATAGTTGTTCTGGTCGAGTAGGAACTTGGTCTTTAATTAGGTTTTTATATTTTCTAAATTGATGATTAGAGTTTGTTGTTGTTACATAGTTTTTAAGCCTAGGAACAAGTAAATTATGAAGCCTTAACACATCGTACAACTTGTCTCTACCGATTTTAATACCTTGTTTTATAAAGTCTTGTTTAAGTTCATCATATAACTTAATTCCGCCAGTTCTCATACCAACTAATTTTCGATATTCTTGTATCATTACGATGACTTTTTCATCGTTTAGTCGTTTGTTTTTTTGGGTTTTGAGTCTTTTGTAGAAGGCTTGTTTACTAATCCCAAAACACTCATAGAACCATTTTCTTTTAAACGGTTTTTCTTTTTTAGTTCTATCTCTTTCGCTAATGTTTTGGGCAACGACTTTTTTGACAAATCGACTCCAGTAATGATTTCCATGTCAGCAATAATATCTTGTTGAAATTCCTTTACAAACTCCAATTCTTCAATACGTTCCTTTAGTTTTTTAATCTCATCTAATTTACTCATACCTGTATTTTGTTGGACTAAAGTACTATATTTTTTGATCCAATACCCAATTGTAGTTCTAGGAACATCATATTTTTTGGAAGCAAAGTTTGTGGAAATCTGTCCATTCTGAATTTGGTCAACGACGAATAATTTGAGTTCTAAAGTTGCTTTTTCGTACGTTTTTTTTCGCCAAGGTTGTTTTTGTGTTTTCATAAGTGACTATAATTAAGTGTTTAATTTTTAGTCAACCTATTTCAGGAAAGTACATGATTCTAATGTTTGCTAACGTTGTTGTATATGATTTGTTGCGTGTTTTAAGCAACTAATTTAATAAATAATTACTGACCAAGAAAGTGCGCGAGGACTTTCGCAAATAGGTAAGAAGCCAGCAATAAATTATATACGGTGTTGGCAATAGTTTTTTACTTAAGTGTTTTTCGGTTCAGTAGGATAAAATTCATGTTTTTCATCAAAAAAAACAACATAAAAGATATTTTCCTCCATGAATCCAATTACTCTAACAAGTTGCATTACCACAATTTTACACCAAATGATATCTTTATGACCAAGATGTTTTGGATATTTCCAATTAGACTTTTTTGGCATATTATGTACATCTAAAACATCTCTATCATCGTATTTAACGATTACCCTTGATAAAAGGGCTTGTTGAACTGTTAGTGTGTTTAGATGTTGTATCATATTTCCCCACCTTAACAGTCTACCTTCTTTTTTGTCCCAAATTTCTAATGTTTGACCTTGTGCACGATCCATATGTAAATAGCTCAAAATAATTTTTTTGGATTCTACTTTTTTACCTTTTTCTGGTTGGGATCCTTGTTTTCTTTTAAATCTATTTATAGCCAATTTAAATTTCTTTAGAGATGTTAATAAATTCTTGAGTTAACTCAATGCTTTCAGCAGCTCCAAAATCGCTATTTAAATATTTCTTTCTAAAATCCGACATACTTCTTAATCCATCAGTTGCTTTAAAATTTGACATTGGGTAAAGTTCGGATGAACCGAATTGATTTCTATCTACAAACCAAAATTGATCTCGTCTATAAACATCTTTGTCTAATAATGTTGGGTCATGAACTGTAATTATAAATTGTGCACCATTATTATTATACTTATGAAATAATTCGATAATTTTTAGTGAAAGATTTGGATGTAACTTAGAGTTGAATTCATCAATAACGAATACGCTTCCATGTTTTAACGTATGATAGATAGCTCCAAGAAGATAAATTAATTTTTTAGTTCCGTCACTTTCATTTCGTTCCACACTAAAATCGGTAAATCCAGTTAATAAATTATTTTCATCATAAACAGGGTGTTTTGAAAGTAATTCCTTTTCATCTGGACTAACATGAACTGAGCTTATTTCTAAAAATTGAAGGGCTATTGATAACCATTTCTTAAATTTCTCATCGTCTTTTAACAACTTCCTGGTTACATGGCTAATGTGATCATCACTTAAAGCATTTACTATGTTTAATTTTTTGAAAAAATTAAACACTTTCCCTGATTCTCCTGAGTTATACTGTGCTAAAAAACTTATAAATAATACATTTTGGTTTACTTCTTTATATCTTTTTCCTTCTTCAAACCTTGTTTCATTTATTTTAAAATCATTTCCCTTTCTACTGAAAAGTAGAGTTTCTCGTTTCTCTGTTTTATATAACCATTCACTAATAACTTCCCAATTATACATTTCAAATCCATAGCGATAGATATCTTCACCTACAAAAAATGAAACTTCAAACATTGATGGTTTTCCTATTGTATCATTACATAATTTAAAATCTCCAGTCCAATCACCTCGTTCTTCATCTTTATTCAATGAGTCTCTAAATGAATAATGAATTAAATTATCCATTAATGTAATTGCTCTTGATAAATTAGATTTTCCTCCTCCATTACTTCCGTAAAGAGCAATTGATTTTAATAAATTTAATTTATTCGTTTTTAATATATGAGTATCTTTATGTTCTGTATAAGTATCAACTGTAGATAAGTTTAAACAAATTTCATCTTTGAATGAAAGAAAATTTCTGCATTTAAATTCGATTAACATTTTGTCTTTTTTATTTTAAGCAAATATATGTATTATTTACAAAACGTGCATGTTTTTTGCATTAATTAACATTAATCAATTTTCTCTTAAATTATTGCCAACGTTGTTGTATATGGTTTGTTGCGTGTTTCAAGCAACTAATTTAGTAAATAATTACGGACAAAGAAAGTCCGCGAGGACTTTCGCAAGTAGGCAAGAAGCCAGCAATAAATTATATACGGTGTTGGCAACTGGCTTTTGTTCATTCGTCTTTAATTTCTCAAATTCCTAACGTAATTAATTCCTTCACGTTGTGATAAGTCAAAGAAGCTTTTATACATTCTTTTAATTCCATTTCTGGAACTTTTTGGTTTAATTTAAACACAATTGCTCGTTTTCCCTCATATTCAAATTTGTGGTCAAAAACCAATCTAAACGTATTTACTAATCTGCTTGTACATTGAAAATACATAGCGTATTGGTCTGGTGATTTTTCTTTCCAATCCATTCGCAATGTACTACCGTTTTTAGTTACAAAACTCGGTTCTCCCCATTTTAGAGTTTCTTCCAATCTGGTAATTCCTTCGGTTTCTTCCGCTGTTTCAATTACCAATTCACGTAGGAATTGCATTTTATCCCGAACAAAGTCGGGATAATTTGCAAAAACCTCATTTACTCTTTCGTCTGTTTTTATTTCAAACTTTTTTATTCGCATATTTTTGTTAGCCTTTAATGCCTACATAAAACTCGACTTCTGCATCTGTTGGATTTTGAGCCTTTTCTCCAAAAATTTCAAAGTCGGCATCATAGGTTCTGTCCAATTCCATTTCAAATATTTTCGACCATTGGTTTACGACCAAACCTTGCATTAAATCTCCTTTTGATGTCGTTTTGGAATAAGTTCCTCCATTAAATGATTTTCCAACCATTCCATTTGGCACACCATCTAAATTTTCAACTTTACAGCCAAGAATTGCTGTGTAAGGTTTTGTGTGGTCGCTTTCGTATTCCGTGTATAATGAATAAACGGAATTGTCTATTTTGTTCGGAATTTTAGAAATTACGTTTTCGGACATAAATCGTTGCCATAAATCGGCAATTTCTTGAGAGGCTTGTCCGTTTTCATTTGTTGTTCTTATCGAAATTCCGATAATTTTAAAAGGTTCAATTTTTACTATTTGCATCTTATTTATATTTTTTGATTTAATGCAAATTTAGATTGACCTTGTGACAAAGGTGTGTCAGGGGTGTTTTTATATTTTGAGCTACAATTTTCAAGATATCCTTGCAACGTCATTTTATGAGGTTTAAAATTCTTCTCCAAGATTTCTAATTTTTGGATGCAGTCAAGTCTAAAGGCTCTGAAGTCCTTTTTTTCTTTGCAAAAAGCAATAAGCACCCAATTTTCTTGTGTCGTGTAAAGTGCAAATGGTTCTATTTCTCTTTGACTTTTATTATCTGCCAATGACAGATAATCCATTTTTACCACTTGATAATTTGAAATAGTAGATTGAAGTTTTATGAGGTAATTACTTGTTTTTTCATTTTCCCGATTGTTGCGAACTTGAATTCTGTTTGTCAATAATTCTGTTTTTTCTTTTTGGTTGTATTTTAAAACAGATTTGATTTTGTTTATTGCACTTTCATATTGTTCGGTCAAAGATTGGTCTTTGTTTTTGCTAATCAATTGTTCAGCCGTTATAAGAGCATTCGCCTCATCTTGAGTAAACATTACAGGTGGAATTTTATAACCTTCCATTACTGAATAGCCTTTTCCTTCTTCCGTTACAATTGGAATTCCCGATTTTTCAAGTGTTCGGATGTCTCGATAAACCGTTCTGATACTTACATTATGTTTTTCGGCAATGTCTTTTGCAGTTACAATTCGTTTCGATTGTAATTGAGTCAAAATTGCTGTCAATCTTGCAAGTCTCGGTTTTTCTTTGTCCATTCAGATTGGTTTGTATTATACTGATATAGGTTGACCTTTTTTTAGCCGTTTAGAAGGCAAAAAATATTTTGAACTAGTTTTGTTTTCAAATTGTTAGTTCAGTCAAATTTACATTATTTCTTCGATATGATTTGTATTTGATGTTTGGATTTAAATGTACTTCAGCTGGTTTTC
Source organism: Polaribacter sp. HaHaR_3_91 (assembly GCF_019278525.1). Taxonomy (NCBI): domain Bacteria; kingdom Pseudomonadati; phylum Bacteroidota; class Flavobacteriia; order Flavobacteriales; family Flavobacteriaceae; genus Polaribacter; species Polaribacter sp. HaHaR_3_91. The sequence goes on along the minus strand of NZ_CP058986.1, from coordinate 3,776,037 downwards.
TTAATTCTAAGCTAAAATGGGTTCTTAAATTGTTGTAAATATATACTGCTTGTTTTGTTACTTCTTGAGCAATGGCAGTGTTTTTAATGCAATTTCTAAGTCCATATTCATATTTTAAAGTTCTATTAATTCGCTCTGCAATTGCGTTTTCATAAGGATCATATTGTTCTGTCATGCTCATCATTATGCCATTTTCTTCTGCAAATGCTGTGTATTTGGGGTTACAGTATTGAAAACCTCTGTCAGAATGATGTATTAATTTTTTATCAGGGTATTTTCTATTTTTAATAGCCATTTCTAGCGCTTCTGAACAAAGTGATGTCTTCATGTTGTTATCTAATTTATAGCCCATAATTTGCTTAGAATATGCATCTGTAACGATTGCTAGGTAATTGTGTCCATTGTCTGTTTTAATGTATGTTATATCGCTTACCCATAGTTGTTCTGGTCGAGTAGGAACTTGGTCTTTAATTAGGTTTTTATATTTTCTAAATTGATGATTAGAGTTTGTTGTTGTTACATAGTTTTTAAGCCTAGGAACAAGTAAATTATGAAGCCTTAACACATCGTACAACTTGTCTCTACCGATTTTAATACCTTGTTTTATAAAGTCTTGTTTAAGTTCATCATATAACTTAATTCCGCCAGTTCTCATACCAACTAATTTTCGATATTCTTGTATCATTACGATGACTTTTTCATCGTTTAGTCGTTTGTTTTTTTGGGTTTTGAGTCTTTTGTAGAAGGCTTGTTTACTAATCCCAAAACACTCATAGAACCATTTTCTTTTAAACGGTTTTTCTTTTTTAGTTCTATCTCTTTCGCTAATGTTTTGGGCAACGACTTTTTTGACAAATCGACTCCAGTAATGATTTCCATGTCAGCAATAATATCTTGTTGAAATTCCTTTACAAACTCCAATTCTTCAATACGTTCCTTTAGTTTTTTAATCTCATCTAATTTACTCATACCTGTATTTTGTTGGACTAAAGTACTATATTTTTTGATCCAATACCCAATTGTAGTTCTAGGAACATCATATTTTTTGGAAGCAAAGTTTGTGGAAATCTGTCCATTCTGAATTTGGTCAACGACGAATAATTTGAGTTCTAAAGTTGCTTTTTCGTACGTTTTTTTTCGCCAAGGTTGTTTTTGTGTTTTCATAAGTGACTATAATTAAGTGTTTAATTTTTAGTCAACCTATTTCAGGAAAGTACAGTTTTTAGCTTGTTGCCAACGTTGTTGTGTATGATTAGTTGCGTGTTTTAAGCATTAAAGTTAGCAAATAAAACACATATAGAAAGTGAAGTGCACCCAAATGTTTAGACAAATTTATAATTAATTTTGATAATAATTAGCTCGATATTCAATCGGTCTCATTCCCTTTAAATTTTGTTTAATTCTCTCATTATTATAATATTTTATATACACTTTAATCTCTTTTTTTAATTGAGATATCGACTTGTATTTATTTATATAAAACAATTCAGATTTTAGAATACCGAAGAAATTTTCTATCACAGCGTTATCTAAACAATTTCCTTTACGAGACATACTCTGAGTAATTCCTTTTTCTGTTAATAATCTTCGATACTGTTTCATTTGATATTGCCATCCTTGATCTGAATGTAATATTAAATTTGTTTGATCAGGTATTTTCTTAAAAGACTTTTTCAGCATAATAGCTACTTGTTTAAAATCAGGTTTTTCAGATAATTGATAATTTATTATTTCTCTATTAAAGAGATCAATTATTGGAGATAGATATAGTTTTTTTCCTAAAACTTTAAATTCTGTAATATCGGTAGCCCATTTTTTATTTGGCCTAATAGCTTTAAAATTTCGTTGTAATATATTAGGAGCTGTTTCCCCTATTTGCCCTTTATAAGACTTGTATCTTTTAGCTCTGACTAAACTTTTTAAACCTAATTCACGCATTAACTTGAGTACTGTTTTATGATTTATTAGAGTTCCTGTTTTGTTGATTTCTAAAGAGATTCTTCTATAACCATATCTTCCTTTGTGACGATGATATATTTGATGAATCAATAGTTTTATCTCTTTATATTTATCAACTATAAGACTTCTTTTATGATGATAATAATAACTACTTCTTGCCATGTTCATATGATATAATAAAATATCTAAATCATACTTATGCCTTAATTCTGTTATGGCTTTTGCTTTTTGTTTTGCTCTTGTTGAATTAAGGCCTGTAACTTTTTTAGCAAGTCCAGTTCTGCACGTAATGATTCATTTTCTAATAAAAGTTCCTCTTCTCTTGTTAAAGGTTTATTAGACTTTTTTTTAGCCCTCTTAAATTGCATAGATTTTGGTTTACCTCTAGGTTTAATGTTTAAGCCTATAATACCCTCTTTTTTATAATTACGTTGCCACTTCATAATTACAGATTTTGTAGGAATATTAAATTCTAAACAAGCTTGACTGAAAGATAATGAATCTTTGTCAATAGCTTTTAAAACTTTAAGTTTAAAAGGAATGCTATACACTTTTGTTTTTCTTGGTAATAGTGCTTTTTTACCATATTTTTCATAAAATCGAATCCAATCATGAAGGGTTGTATGATGACAACCATATAACTTAGACACATCTTCAACTGTTTGGTTATTTTTTAAAACTTGCTTTACACATCGAAGTTTAAATGCGTAATCATACTTGACTTTTCTTCCCATAATAATACCCTCAAATAGTGTCTAACTTTTTGGGAGCAGTTCAAAGTCTGCGAGGACTTTCGTAAATTGGCTTTTACCAGCAATTTTTTTTACACGGTGTAGTAACACGTTATTGCATTCTATACACTCTCAAATAATGTTCTTTAGAGTCAATTCCTTTTAGGTAAACATCTTTTGTATTATACTGATATAGGTTGACCTTTTTTGGTCTAATTTATACCTTTTAAATTATTTATATTCTATATAACTAGTTCAGTCAAATTTACATTATTTCTTCGATATGATTTGTATTTGATGTTTGGATTTAAATGTACTTCTGCTGGTTTTCTTAATTCTAAGCTAAAATGGGTTCTTAAATTGTTGTAAATATATACAGCTTGTTTTGTTACTTCTTGAGCAATGGCAGTATTTTTAATGCAATTTCTAAGTCCATATTCATATTTTAAAGTTCTATTAATTCGCTCTGCAATTGCGTTTTCATAAGGATCATATTGTTCTGTCATGCTCATCATTATGCCATTTTCTTCTGCAAATGCTGTGTAAAGTAATGGCAATCCTTTTGTATTACATTTGCAATCCTTTTCGTTTTTGTAATGCAATTATTTATTTTGATGAGAATTTGTGTCGTCTTTGTGAATTTGTAGCAATTGTTTTTACTTTATGATAAACATTGCAGTGTAAGGTAGTAGCAATTCTTTTGTATTACAGTTGCAATCTTTTTTGTTTTTGTAATACAATAATTTATTTTGATATGGCTTTGTGTTGTTTTTGTGAATTTATAGCAATTGTTTTTACTTTGTGATAAAATTGCAATGTAAAGTAATGGCAATCCTTTTGTATTACATTTGCAATCCTTTTTGTTTTTGTAATGCAATTATTTATTTTGATGAGAATTTGTATCGTCTTTGTGAATTTGTAGCAATTGTTTTTACTTTATGATAAACATTGCAGTGTAGGGTAGTAGCAATTCTTTTGTATTACAGTTGCAATCCTTTTATATTATACTGATATAGGTTGACCTTTTTTTAGGTTAATTTATACCGTTCCTCATTTGATTGTCGAGTTTACATCCCGTAATTTGCTTAGAATATGCATGAGTAACGATTGCTAAGTAGTTGTGTCCATTCTGAATTTGGTCAACGACAAATAATTTGAGCTCTAAAGGTGCTTTTTCGTACGTTTTTTTTGCCAGGGTTGTTTTGAGTTTTCATAAGTGACTATAATTAAGTGTTTAATTTTTAGTCAACCTATTTCAGTAAAGTACATTTTTTATATGTTTGGCAACGTTGATGTATATGGTTTGTTGCGTGTTTTAAGCAACTAATTTAGTAAATAATTACGGACAAAGAAAGTCCGCGAGGACTTTCGCAAGTAGGCAAGAAGCCAGCAATAAATTATATACGGTGTTAACTACAGGCTTTTTTATTTTCATAACATTCGTTCTTGTATTCGGTCAAGTCTTCAACAAACTTTGCAACAATTTCAACAAGTCTCTTTTTCTCGGAAACAGATATAAAATTCAAGTTGCTATTAGAAATCTTAAAATCTGATGAGATATAAATACTGTTTGGACTAGCTGAAATTTGAAATCCACTATAGTTATATTTTTCTTTAAAACTATTAAAATTCTCGAACTCTAATCCTGAAATTATTCCTGCTATATTAATCAAATTACTTCCTTTGTCTATGTCAAAAAAATATTGATTATTTACATTGAATTCAATAGTACCATTTCTCCATCTTGTATTTACACTTCTATTGAACTTATTTGATAAAAAATTAGAAAGAATTATAGTAAATTTTTCTTTAGCTAAATATAAATCTTCTTCATTCGGTTTTGCCAATGTAATGTTTGGTTCCAAGTATTTTTTTACAAAACTTTTCAGTTCAGATAATTCTTGTTCTGTATGATAAATTGAACCAAATTCTATTGCGTTTAAGTTAGAACTCGTTAGTAAGTTCATAGAAGTTACTATACCAGACTTTTCATTAAAATATAATTTTGCGTGTAGATTTTTAATCAGTTTTGGTTTTATACCCAGATTTTCGATTTGTTCCCAGCTCTTAAAGTTTTCGTTGTCCAATCGTGCATAAAATTCTATTCTAACTCCTCTTTTTATAGCGTTCAAAATATCAACTTTTATTCTGTCCCAATTATTGAAATTTACATACGGAGAAACTAAAACAATATATTTTTCAGATTCATTTATTAGATTGAGGATTTCACTTGTAATTTGATATGGTGGGATAATTTTCATTTAAGTCTCGATTTTCAGCTTGTAGTTAACGTTGTTGTATATTGAAAGTTGCGTTTAAAGTGAACGGCTATTTTCCGCAGGAAAATGGACGTTTACAAAAATTCGACTAGTTTTGTAAAGCACTAATTTAGCTATTTTTACTATACGGTGTTGGCGCAAGTAGTTTATTCAGATTCTTTATTGGATTTTTAATGTATCTAATATTTTTTTCATTTTTTTTTCAGTCTTTGTATTTTTATTGGAATTTAATTCAGTTTTTAAACTGTTCATTTCAGAGTTACAAGATTCAAGTTCAGATTTTAAAGTTGAAGAATAATTCCATTGAATTAAATTAATAATTATTGGCAAAGTAATTAATAATAATGACCATTTTTCAAACTTAGTCATTGACCTTTTTTTTGATTTATTTTCAAACTTATTAAAACCTAATTTAGATTTTTTTAATTCTTTTCCTTTTTCTGTTAATAAATACCAATCTCCATCTCCATTCTTTTCAAATAAGTCGTTATTTTTCCCAAATAACTTAACTTTTTTTACAGTTAAAAATAATTTTTCTTTCTCTTCTTTAGTTTCGTGTTTTAAAACTTTTGCAATAGAATTATTTATAGAAACTAAATTAAAATTAGTAATATCTTTAAAAACTATATCAAGGTATTTAATAATTTCCTTTTCAGTCATTCTTCAGAGTGTGATTGGTTTATTTGTGCCAACGGTCTTGTATATGAAAAGTAGCGGATTTTATGCACTAATTTTTTAATTTTACAAAGACCTCTAATTTATTCATTTTGTTTCGTTTAAGCGATTAAACCGCTATTTTTTATATACGTTGTTGGCAGCAGTTTTTTGTATTCTAGCTAGTTTAGTTTTAATTATTTTAAGATTTATTTTATTAGTTTCTCTATTTAATATTTCTCTATAAGCTTTTTCAATAATATCTTCTTGACCATTATCTAACATATTAATGGCTTTATATACTTTTCTGCGACTTGTAGCTAACCTTTCATAACAAAAAGAAATCAACTGATGAGTTACCATGTCAGGATACTTACTTCCAACACAGCCAAGAAGTTTTATTTTTAAGTTAAAATCTTTTGGATTATTATAATCTAATGAATCAATAATAGGTCTTATTTTTAACCTGATTCGGTAAGAAAAATGTTCAATAAGTTTATCAACAGAGTTACTGATATCTCTATTTTTCATAAAATATTCTATTAAGACTAAAATTTCTTTGTCTTTCATAAATGCTTTCGAAGCAACAAAACTTCTAAAATATCTGTTTCCCTTTTTGGTCTTATCCATTAAAGAAAGTATTTTTTCTAAAGCTTGTTTTTTATTTTTACGAATTAGACTTAGCCATATTATTTCAAGAAAGTTACTTGCTACATTTTTAGTGTCAATCATAAGAAGTAAATCTTGAACCTCAAGCTCTTCTATAATTTTATATGCAAGGGATCTATTTATAGACCTCTTTTCATTTTTAGGTAAGTTTAAAATCAGGTTTAGAATTAATTCAGTAATTTTTTGATGATTATTTTGTAAAAAATAATTCACAATTGCTTCTTTAAAAGAAGGGTGTTTTAATCTGACTGTTAACTTATCTGAATATACTAATCGTTCATTTTCTATAAGACTAGTTTCAATTGTTGAAGAGTCATAATTCCACTGGGTTTCACATATCTTTTTAAGAATATCCTTAGTTTGAATTTTACCAATTGCTAGAGAAAGTAGAACGTTTTTATTTATTTGTGATTGTTGACTTAACCAAGTAAGTACAATACTTTCAATCTGTTTTGCATTTGAAATTTTATCTTCTAATAATTTCTTGGTAATAATTGTGTTATCAATTATAGTCGTAAATAGCTGTATGTTATGAGGAAATCGCAGTTGGCGAACAATTCCTAACCTATTTCGAATAATAAACTCATAAGCTTTTTCATTATCTGATGATTTAACAAAGTTTATATTAATGTGATTTAAAAGTATTTCTTCTAGTTGAGTATCAGAGTATGCTCCTTCTTGGTTTATAGTAAAACTATGACCGTCTAAAAGTTCTTTGTTTTTAACTGCTTCTTGAAAAATGTAATCTCTTGATGTTACTATTAAGTAATTATTTTTAGCTAAGCTAGATACTATCTTTGTTTGCCTACCTATGCTGTCGTAGTTTAAGTCACCATATAAATCATCTAAAATTATTACGCAATTTGTGATTTTTGGAATGGATTGAAGGTTATCAATAATTGGTATTAATACTATTTCATTTAAATTTTGTGAATTAAAAATATCTTGAGCTATGTACATTGATAAAAATGATTTACCGACGTGTGGTTGACCAATAATGTTTATGTATTTTTTTTGTAAAAGCTCCTTTACTAATGTGTCGTAGAGGTTTGGTTTTACGAAAGTTATGTTTATTTCATTGTAAAATTTTTCTTCTAGTATTTCTATTCCAGGGTTAGGGAAGAATGTTTCTCGAACAGTAGGATTAGTATTCAAAAAACCTATAACTTTTTCTCCATCCCAGTAATCAAAATTTTCAACTTTATAGTTTTTTATTTTTTTTTGAGCGTAATCATGTAAACCTTTATCTGCTTGTCCACTAAAAGGTACATTCGTGATATAAATATAATTGTCACATTTATTATCTTCAAAGTATCCGTATTCTTCAAGTTTTTTTAATTCTCCATTTATACTATACTTGATTTGGTTTCTTGCTTTGTCTATGCCAAATGCAATGTTCGAATATTTTACTTGAAAAATCCAATGTCCTTTCCAATTGTTTGCTTTTGATGGATAGTTAGCTTTTCCTTTAAATGTAGCTTCTCTAGCGCCATCTTTTCCTTGACTAAAAGGTGTTACACCGTTTCCTATAATTGAAATTAATAGTGTTTTAACAAGCTTTTCAAATTGCTTGTCATTGAGTTTGTTTAAATCTTCATGTGATACTATCATATTTGGATAAGTTCCCGTGTAATTGCTGCCAACGTTGTTGTATAAGGAAAGTTGCGGTTTTGTCAGCGAGGAATTTCCGAAGGAAATTCAGAAGTTGATAAAAATGTAACTGCCTTTATTTAAGCACTAATTTAGCAATTTTTTTTATACGGTGTTAGGTGCAGTACTTATATTAGATTTATATATGCTCTAATATTTCTTCCGTCATATTTTTCAATGTAGACAGGGAATATTCCATCTCCAAATGCTGTATTTAAAGATACTCCTGCGCAGTCTCCCCCTTTAGAGTATTGAATTTCACCATATCCATTTTCGTTCATAGTTGCATAGCAAGAACCTGCAAAAGAATAATTTAAATCTCTTTCTATTTTTACTGGAACAAATCTCTTAGATTCTACTAATTGATTTACAGTTTTATCAAACCCAGTAATTATATTTTCAAAATTATTGAAATCTTTTTGATATTGATATACGTGTTGTGTTTCTATATCTTTATATATTCTTAAATCTTCAAATTCCTCTTTTTGCCAATCTCGGTCAATGAATATTGGGTCAGTTATTAATAATTGTCCACTTGCAACATTGACATAACCAGCTTTTTCTACTTCCATTTTGCCATCACGTTCAAAAAGGTATTCTTCGAAATCTTCTCCAATGAAAGACAACGAAGTTTGCATTTCTTTTGCTTTTTCTAACTCGGATTTAAGGATTTCTAATTCCGCACTTTTTCGTGAATGCTCATCTTCGTGATAATCTTTATCAGAACTCAACCTTTCAATTTCGTCTTCTCGAATTTTTATTCTTTGATTCAAAGCATTTTCCATAAACTCAGGCGTTTTTCTCTCCAATTCGGATACTCGGTCTTTCCAAAGATTAAGGTTTTTTTCAACTATTTTAACTTGCTCATCTTTTGCTGAAATACTCGCTTTTAAATTTAAAATATATGCTCTATAAATCCAACCTGCTGCTCCAAGAGCAAAAGCATTAATTATTAATTGAATCCATTTAATATAATCTTCTGGGTTCATAGTTCATTCGTTTTTTTGTATTGCACCTAACGTGTTTGTGTTATGAAAAGTTGCGTTTTTGGCAACGAGGAATTTCCAACGGAAATTCTGAAGTTGGCAAACAAGCAACAACTTTTGATAAAACCAAAAATAGCAATTTTTTATACACGGTGTTGTAACACGTTTTTTTATACTTTCAAAATATTCTATTTATTTTCAATTCTTCTGTAATTCTCCTCAATTGAAAAAAGTTCACTCCTAATGACTAATAAATTTTTGGAGATTTTCAAAATAGTATAATTTGAAGTTCCCATTGTTAAAATACTATCTTTTAGTTTGTATTTTGCTTTTTCTCCAAAACTATTTACAGTATATTCCATTTGATTATTTTGATAAAATTTCAAAACTACAGTCATTATTTCTTTCTTATAATTAGATTCGTTCTTTTCAGTAATAGGAATATTTTTTTGATTTTTATTTCTTACAGTATCAGTCTCAAATGATTCCCAAGCTCCAATAATTTGTTCAACTTTAAATTGAGTGTACAAATTTTGAAATGAAAAAAGAATAATAAAATTTATAAGGATTTTCGTTTTCATAAATGTGTTACAACGTGTTTGTATATGGTTTGTTGCGTGTTTCAAGCAACTAATTTTGTAAATAATTACCGACCAAGAAAGTCCGAGAGGACTTTCCCAAGTGAGCTAAAACCAGCAATAAATTATATACGGTGTTGGCAACTGGGCGTTTTTTAATCATTATCCTTAATTCTTAATTCAGTCCAAAATTCGCTATAAAAATTTGTAGTTTCCATTAATTTCTGATGTGTTCCAAAATTAGAAATTTCTCCATCTTCCAATACATAAATTTTGTCAGCTATTTGAGGTAGAGAATGCAACCTATGAGAAATGAAAATAATAGTCAATTCAGATTTTAATTTCTTTAGTAAGTTTAAAACAAATTTTTCTGTTTTTCTGTCCATTGCTGATGTAAATTCATCTAAAAGTACTAATTGAGGTTTCTTATATAAAACTCGCATTAAGGCAATAATTTGTTTTTGACCACCTGATAAATTTATACCTTCTTCTCCTAAAATTGTAGTAAAGCCTTGAGGTAAACTGTTTATAAATTCAGTAAATCCGTATTCCTTACAAAAAAACTGAATGTTTTCAGGTGTATCTTCTTTACCTAATAAAATATTAGATACTACATTGCCACTAAATATGGTAATATCTTGTGGAATAATACCTATAATATTACGCCAATCTTCTGTATTTACTTTAGGTAAATTATACTCATTATTTACAATTATTTCTCCATTTTCAAAAGGATAGAATTTTTGTAGTACTTGCCCTATTGTACTTTTACCACTTCCGCTTTCTCCAACAATTGCAATACATTCATTTTTATAAACGGATATATTAATATTTTTAAAGAGTTCTTTTCTACCAGCAAAACGAAACGAAAGGTTTTTAATTTCTAAAGAATTGAATTTTGATAGGGCTATGCTCCCTTTATTTTCTTCTTCTATGGAAGTAAATTCATACATTCTATTAAATGCTACTTTGGCTTCATTAATTGGAATTGTGATTAATGCTAAACTAGCAACAGAAGGCATTAAAGAACCTGCAATGCCTAATACTGCCATTAATTCTCCTAATTGCATTGTTTCATTATATACTTGCACAGATGTATAAATTAAAATGCTTATTAAAAATAATACGCTAAATACACCTGAAAATATTGACAAGCGAACATTTATTTTACCAAGACTAAAAACTTTTTCTTGAAAGTTACCGTAAATTAGTTGATTGATTTTTTGAAAAATAGATTGTCTATTGTTATTTTTTATAGTGGCAACACCTTGTATAGAGCTTATATAATTACTCTCACTAAATGCGTACCCTTGCATTACTTCTTTTTGTGCATTGATAATACGTTTATTAAAACTATAAATTAATAAAAAGTAAAAAGGCAAACTAACAGAAGCAATTAAACCTGTTTGCCAAGAATAGAAAAATAAGAAACCTAAAGAAACAATTGTAACTAATAGGTTTATGGCAACATTACCAATAATTTGACTTATTACACGTTGAACACGTTGTGTGTCATTTAACCTTGCAACTAATTCTCCAATTTTACGAGTATCGAAAAAAGGTTTTGGCAAGTGTAATAAAGAAGTATAAAAGCTGTCTATTATTCTATTATTAAAGTCTTTTGATTGACGAATTAAAAAGAAATCGCTTAAAGCTGTAAATAGCACTCTTATTAATAAAAGAAATGCAACTAAAATAATACCTGTGATTAGTTTGTTAAAATCTTTTGAAGGTAAAATATCATCTATTAGTTTTTGAGAAAATATTGCCATTGCCATACTTAAAATAGCAATGCCTAAACCTAATATAATACTAAAACTGATTAATTTAGAATCTTCTTTTACTAATTTTATAAACCAATCTTTTTTGTTTTTAGTTTTTGTTTTGGATTTTATAAAATTATTATTTGGTGTTAATGTTAAACACGTTTTAGAAGTCCAAATTTTTTCTAATTCTTCTTTTGTGTATTTTACTATTCCTTTGGCAGGGTCTCCAATAATAAATTTATTATTTTCATAACCGTAACAGATAACATAATGTTGTAAACGTTTTTCAATTACTACGTGAAGTATTAATGGTTCTTTGTGGTCTATGATTGCTTGTATATCTGCCTCATTGCCTTCTGAAGTAAAACCTAATTGATTAGATGCTTGATATAAGCCTAACAAGGTTGTACCTTGTTTTGTTGTACCACTTAATTCTCTTAATTTTTCTAAAGAATTAGAACCCTCGTAATATTGAATGATTGATAATAAACAGGCTACACCACAATCTGATTGGTCGTGTTGTAATGTGAAAGTTTGTTGTAGTTTTTTTTGAGATAGATTTGTTAGTTTAGTCATTTTGATTTAATACTCTTAAAATTCCGTTTGCGTTTAGTTGCCCTTTGTGTTTTTTTATTAAGTTGTTATTTTTATCGTAGATTAAAATATACGGAATAGAATTAGCATTAAATAGAATAGAGAACTCTGCTTTTTTATCTTCTAAAAAAATAATATTTTCTTGATTATCTAATTTATACAATTCTGCAAATTTTTTGATTGCTTCTGTTTCTTCGAAAGAAACAAAAATAAATTGAACACCCTTAAAATTATTTAAGTTTTGACTGATATTTTCTGCTTCGTGATGACAGAAATCACAATCGCTATTGAAATAAATGAAAATTGTATTTAGATTTGGTTTTAAATTTTGATTTGTAAAAGAAACATTATCTAATGTTTTTAATTCAAATTTTGGTATGGTTTGTATTTGTTTGGCAATTTTATTTTTTTCTTTTGTTTTTGTAATAATACTGTAACCTAAATAAGAAATTAGACTAATAATACTAATAATACTAATAATGATAATTATTTTCTTATTTCTCATAATTAGCTTATGTTTAGGGTTAAGAACATAATAGCTACTATCCAAATTAATAAACCTGTACCATAACTCACTGCTACAATTTCAAAACTTTTTAAAAATTTATTTTTTAATAATTTATGCAAACCATATACTAATACAAAAAAATAACCAATTTCAAATAGATTAATCGTTTGTAAGGGATATACGAGCCAAGGTTCAATTTTTTCTAAACTCAAAAGGTTTGTGTAACTTAAAGGGTAAAATTGCTGAAATTCTTGTAAAGTAAATTTTCGTACTATAAAATAGAAAAAGATAAATTTAAAATAACCAACAGATAGTATTATATATTCTCCTATTAGAGTGATTTTAAGTAATTGATTAAATTTAACTTTGTTTTCTAAATCATAAAAAAATATACCAATACTTAAACAAAATGCAACTAAATTAGCTCTTAAAAAGATTAGTAAAGGAATTATTAGATAAATAACCCAATTCCAGTTTTGTTGATTTTTTAATAGTTTTTCTATTTGTTTTTGAGACAATTGCTCCGCATAAAAACTATATGTCAATTCTTGGAAATTTAAAAATTTATTTGAAATTAAGGTCAAGATTATGGTCAAGATAACGAGAATTAAAAAAATATTTAAATTTCGTTTTTTTTTTAGTTCTAACAATTTTTTTAAATTGGTTTTGAGGTTTTATTTTAATAGGTGTTATAATTAAAAGTCTACAAAGAATTTTATAGACTTTTAATCAAAAAAATTATATATGCTTTTGTTTTTTTAATAATAACCTATTCTTTTTAAACATTAAAATATAAATAAAATAGGTTAGTATTAAAAAAAATAGAATTAAGACTAAAGAGTTTTTACTAAAAATAGCAGATATTGCTAATAAATTAATTAATATCCCAAAAAAGATAAATGTTTTATTCTCTAAATTAAATTGAATTGTAAAAGAAGTTATATTATTCAGTAATTCTACTTGTTTTATTTCAGTAGATAACCAGTAATATTTAATTTTTAAATCTAATTTGTCTTTATCATAAAAAAAAGATTTTACTTCACCATTTTTTAAAATTCCTACAAACTCTCCTTCAACAAAAATTTTTAAACTGCTAATACCACTAACTAACTGTTTTTCTCTTTTAATTTTTAATTCTTTCATAATATTTTTAGTTTTAACAGCTTGCACCTTTTATAGAGGCTGCTACACTAACTAAAAACATTCCAACACCACCTATAGGTCCAAATACAGCAGTTGCATACCAAGAAGCACCTCCTGCTGCAATACTTGCAGCCGTCCAAAATTCACTACAGGTCATATCGCCATAATCAACTTTTCCTGCAATGCAAACTTCCATTTGATTTAATTCTAACTTTTTCATAATAAAATAATTTAAGTTATGTCATTCAATATTTAGTTAAACTTTAGAAACTGTGAATGACGTTAGTCAATTTCTAAAATATTTAATATATGGTTTTTGTAAAATTGCAATTTTTAACATCATAAACATATAAAATAATTTTTAAATAATCAAATACTTTTATATTTTTATTTCAGCCGTTTGATTGGGAAGCCTTGTTGCCAACGTTGATGTATAAGAATGGTTGCGGGTTTGTATGCGAGGATTTTCCGAAGGAAAATCAGACGTTACAAACACGCAACGACCTTTGATTAAGCACTAAATCGCAATTATTTTTATACGGTGTTGTGTGTAGTTATTAAACTAGATTATTTTCTAATGCATACGATTTTCCTTTATCCGTAAGTAGAATATCTTTGCTGTCATTCTGAAGAACATATTCCAATTCTATTGCTTGTTTAAGCAAAACTTCCATATAAATTTTCGACATGGTCATAGTTCTATATAAATCTTCAAATTCTACCCAATCATAAATGGTTTTTTCATATGCACTAACTATTGAATCCATTAATTCTAAAATACCATCATTATTTTTAAGCTCTTTTAACTCAAAATTTTCCTCTTTAAAAGGATTATTACCTATTTCAGGTTCCTTAAATAATGGGCTTTGATGAATAGTTCTTATTAATTCATCAAAACCATATTCGAAATCACTTGAATCCGAAAGGTTTATATAAAGTTTTGACTTTAAAAATGTAGGTACAGATTGTGTTCCACTCTGTCTAATTATTGGAATGATTTTATTTTCATCTATTTTTTCCAACAGTTGAGAAGTTATAATCATTTTTTCATAACCAACTCCTCCTTTACCTGAATTTGCCTTTTCAACGTATTTTGTAGAACAAAGCATGATAGTGTAGTCCGAACTTGCAAGATTCGTTTCCATAAAATGAGGCAAATCATCTCCTGGATTTAATTTCCATTGATCTAAAATTGCATCAATTCCATTATTTCTCATTCTTATTGCTAATTCTAAAACCCATTTTTTATGTTCCATAGAATCATGGGAATATGAAATAAACACTTTTGGTATACTCATTTTATCTTTTTTCGTTAATTACACACAACGGTTTTGTATATGGTTTGTTGCGTGTTTAAACACCTAATTTAGCAAATAAAAACCGAATAGAAAATCCGTGAGGATTTTCGTAAGTAGGCAAGAACTAGCAATAAATTATATACGGTGTTACCAAAAGTTATTTTTTTACTTTTTTAAATCTGTCCCAAATGTTTGTTCCAGTTTTAAATTCATTTTCATTCACTTTTTCCCATTTCCAAGAAATTTCTTTATCTGAAATGACCTTTGCTTGAGCAGGAAATAAATCAATTTCAATTATTTTATCAGTACTGTTGTCAATTTCCAATTCAAGGGTTTCATAACCAATAAATTCAATTCGGTAGCTTGCTTTCGGACTATTTTTATCGACTATAAAAACTTTGTTTAATTCGTCAAAGAAGAAGTGTTTTCGGTCAAATGTTCGTATAACATTAGCTGGAATTTCAATTCCATTTTCGTCTTTAACTTTAAACTCAAGTTTAACTTCTTTATTAGATTCCGTTTTAGATTCCCTTATTTTAATTTCACTTTTTGAAATCTGTTCAGCTTTGTCAAAAATCAAGTTTAGTTTTTCCTTTTTCAATTCAAATTTTCCACTACCAATTGCCGAAACTCCTAAACATCCAGAAACGAAATAATTAAATTGATTATTTTCTTTGAAATCAATACACGTTACATCTGATTCACCAAGTGGAATCGAACAATATTTTCCGATTAATTTTTCTTGCGAAAAAGTTGTAATCGAAATCAGAAGCATTATCGTTTGCAGTATGATTTTCATAATTTTTGGTAACTGGTTATATGCAAACAAATATATTGTTTATCCGTTTATATATTCCGGATAATAAAAGTTTTTACTTTTTATTATCACGCTTGTTTAGAATTAATATTTAAAAAAAATGATTCTGAAGTTTTATAGAAAACAGGACTTTCTTAAGTAAGATATTCATTCTTTATTTTAAAATTTAAATTTAATGAAAAAAATGTTAGGAATTAAAGGCTTAGATTTTTTTTATTGTTGACAGACTGTTTCATTTTTGTTGCTCTTTTTTTTATTTTTTTATTTTTTAAAACGAGTAGTATTATTTTAATATAATAGAGGAGAGTTTACAACTTTAAAAAGTCTTTAGTTTTTATTCTTGTGTCACTCAAATTTGTTTATTATTTTTACTTAAATTAATTATTAATCAACGTACACGAAAACGTACACGATTTTATATAAATTAGATCAAAATAGGATGGTTTATGGGGTTTTTGTCAAACTCATAACCCGAAGGTCACTGGTTCGAGTCCAGTTCCCGCTACTACTTTAAATCAGTATAAAACAACAGTTTAGTTCGCTAAACTGTTTTTTTATGCAATCAATTCTCGAATTCATTACCTTTACTTCCAAAATTGAACACGATTTGGAACACGATTCAAAAGTTTTACCACTTTTTTCACCCCCAAAAATTTATACTGCAAATGGAAACCTCTCCAAGCGTTGGTATGTGTATTTTTCATTTAAAGATCCAGAAACAGGAAAAATGAAACGTATGGGGAATATTTACGGAAAAGTGAACAATTACAAAACCAAAGAAGCACGGTTGACTATTTTAACTTCATACAGAAAAAATTTACTTTTTTTATTGAAGAAAGGATTTAATCCGTTTGAAGATAATACTATTTTACATCAAAAATTGAAAGATCCTTTTTTGAAAGAAGCACCGAAGAAAAAAGCTAAAGAAGAAGTTTTAAAAGAAGAGGGAGTCCCAAGTTATTTAAATGATGCTATAAAGTCTGCAGTAAAAGAAGCTATAGACGAACATGCAATTGTTTTAGGAGTAGAAAGTGGCGGCGGTAAAACGAAAAGCATTGCTAAGGAAGAGAAAAGCATTACAAATGACGATAAAACAATTGCTGATGATAATAAAACAATTGCAAATGATAATAAAACAATTGCAAAAGTTAAAAATGATGTAATTTCTATTACAAAAGCTTTTGATCTTGCCTTAGAATTAAAAGAAAAGGAAGTAAGTGAAAGGACGATTAGTGACTATAGAAGAAAGAGTAATAAGTTTATTGCGTGGATGGAGGTAAATTATCCTGATAAGAAGCATGTAAAAAGTATTGATAGAAAAGATATAATAGAGTATTTAAATACCATTCTTTTAAGAACAAGTGCAAGAAGTAGAAATAATTATAGAACAGAGTTAGGGAGTTTGTTTCAGGTATTAAAAGACAATGAATTGGTGGATGAAAACTATATTCAATCCATACCAATTTTAGCATCAAAACCTAAAAGACATAAAACATACTCTTTAGAAGAACAAAAAAAGATATTTAAATATTTAGAAAAAGAAGATCCTCATTTATTGTTATTTATAAAGTTTGTGTCTTATTGTTTTATAAGACCTATTGAAGTTTGTAGAATAAAAATAAAAGACATTAATATTGAGGAAAGAAGGATTCAGTATAAAGCAAAAACGAGTGCTAAGAAAACAAAAATAATTCCTGATATCTTATGGGAAGTATTACCAGATTTATCAGAATTAGATAAAGAATCATATTTGTTTACCCCTAAAACAATAGGTGCTTTTTGGGATGCGAAAGAGATTAATAGAAGAGATCATTTTTCTAAACGCTTTTCAAGTGTTGTAAAAGAGCAATTTGGTTTGACAGAAGATCATGGGATTTATAGTTTTAGACATACATTTATTTCTAAATTGTATCGAAAATTAAGAGAAAAAGCAACTCCTTTTGAAGCGAAAAGTAGTTTGATGTTAATTACAGGGCATACTTCTATGGTTTCGTTAGAAAAGTATTTACGAGATATTGATGCGGAATTACCAGAAGATTACTCTAAATTATTTGAATAAATGTCAGAAAAACAACCAAAGCAACACGAAATTTATAACGAGTTAAGGGATAGGGCTTCTTACCCTCTTTTATTGTATGTTTCTAAAAGTTTAGTAGAGGACGAAGTTGATGACGAGCAAAAGAAAAACACCGAATGGTTGTTTGATCGGTTAATTGTTGCCAAAGCTAAAGAGGTTGTTAGTTATGTCGATGTGCAGGATGATACCATGGAGATGTTGAGAAAAGGTGGTGAGTTAAGAGCGAATCTTTTTGATTTAGTAGATTATTATGCAACATTAAAGGAGGCGCAGTTTAATTTTTTATACAATAATTATCTAAACCATTTACTTGGAATGAAGTGTTGGTGTGATGAGATGGTTAAAGAGGTAGAAAATGGAACGAATGAATTTTATAAAAAATACATTACCTATTTTAAATTGCAGGCAGATCTATACGAACAGCATCAAAAAGATCTTGCAGAAACTTTTCCTGATGAAAATGGTGAGATAAAAATAGAAGTTAATATCCGTTCTTTTGTTGTTGATAATTTTTCGATGATCAAAAAAGAAATCAATACAATTGAAAAGGAATCTACAAAAAAGAAATATTTAATTACAGATGAAGAGTCTCGTAATTATTTATTGGAAAAAGTTTTTGGTGTTGATTTGTAGGTAAATCACCTTGAAAAAATAGAATAGAAACCATTTTGCGTTAATTATACGTATGATTAACGCATAATTGAGTCTAATTTAAAATGCTTTCATAAAATTAATAATTTATCACCTAATTATTTGGGAGATTTCTTTATTTCGATTTGATTTTGGGGGTTGTGGTGTAATTTAAAACAAGTTATTATCTAGAGGGCTTTTTATGATAGAATTACGGAAATCCATAATACTATTCCAATTCATTTGGCTATTTTTAAAGTTCAAAAAAGAAAAAGTAGTTATGAGGTTAAAGTCGAACTTTAGGTTTCTCCAAGAAAGCTCAAAAAAAGGTGATTTAATTCGTTTTTTAGTATAAAATAAATTTTATAAGGCTCTTCACTACAAAATAAGAGGGACTTGGAATTCTTTATTAAATCAATTGGGAATAATAAAAATAAAATTGAATGGCAAATAGCAAACATGCACATCTAAGATATAATATTCTAGACTATTGCTTGCGTAACAAATCATTTACTTTCAATGAGTTGTTAGAGTATGTAAATTATAAAATAGCAGATTTATATCCTGGAGAAGATATTTCGATAAGAACTTTAAGAGACGATATCAAAGTTTTTAGAGATAAAAAAAATGGTTTTGGAGCACCACTTCCAGATAAAATTAGAATTCTTCAATATACAAATCCAAATTTTTCAATTGCACAAAAACCATTATTAGAGTACGAGCAATATTTAATTGATGCTGCTCAGCAATTATTAGAAAGATTTGAGAACCATCCAAAGTACAATAAACTTTCAGAAGCTTTAATAAAATTTCAAGATGGTGAAGATGAATTAAGTGATACTTCAAAAATATTATTTTACGATATAAATGAAGAGTATAAAGGAATTAGCTTTTTAAAGCCATTATACCTTGCCATTAAGAAAAAACAAGTATTACAAATAACTTTTCAGGGTTTTCAAGATACAGTGACTTCAACTTTTGAATTTCATCCACATATTATAAAGCAGTACAATAATAGGTGGTTTGTTTTTGGTTTAAATAATACCAGCGTAATTAAAGAATGGAGCATCCCTTTAGATGATAGATTAATCAAATTTGATGTTCTTGAAGATGCTATTTATGTAGAGACAGACGTTGACTGGGAAACCTTTTTTAGAACGATGGTAGGTGTAGTAAGACCTAAAGATGCTGAAATCGTAAAAGTAGTGTTACGTTTTTATAATGGACGAGAAAACTATTTTAAGACAAAACCATTTCAATCAGATTTTGAAGAGTTTTTTGAAGAAAATAAACAAGACCAAGTTTGGTTTGAAACAATAATAAATAAAGAGTTGGTGCAGCAAATTTTATCATTCGGTCATGATGTAGAAGTAATTGAACCCAAAAGTTTAAAAAAAGAAATGAAAGAACATGTAGAATCAATGAAAGAATATTACACTTGATAAACTATGCTGTTATATCGCATAGTTAGAATTTAACTTTGTCGTATCTAACATTCTAAAAAAACCGCTATGAACTTTTTCCCTACATTACTTCAAAATCGAAATTTAAAAAAACATGATGGCAGACCATTCTGGAAGTACCTTCTTACTAGTGAAGAATTAATTGAATTAAAAAAGACGTTTCAATATACTTCTAGATATAATCTAGATCCAAGAGATGTTGCGCTCTACTATGCACAATGGTGGAAAAGAAATTATAATGGAGGTATACCAAGTAAACAAGAAGTTTTTGAATCGCTCGAAGGTAATATTAGAGTTTATTTTACCCCACAAGAATTCTACAAAACAGCAAGAAAAGGAGCTGAATTACTTGGAGTGAAATGGATTAAAAAACAAAACACTTTATATTTTAAATCCTTATTACTTCAGGGAGGATTGCCATTAACTCATATCTCTAAAAATCATGGGGCATATAAAAACTTTCTCTTAGCGGTACTTGAAGAGCAACCTGAAACTGTTGATGATATTGTCTATATGCCACATATTATCAAATATCTTCCGAAATCTAGCCAGAACGATATTATTTATGAAAACTGTTTTGAAATTGTAAAATCTATTCTAGATAATGACGATACCTATGATGAGTTATTAGGAACTAGTGAATCTTTAAAAGAAATTTCAAGGGCCTTAAAGATTAGATCTAATTCTCTTATAAAAAAAGAAAGAATCTCAAAGCCAAAGAACTATTGGCTCCTACGTTTTAAAAATGATACAATAGAAATAAACCTAAGAGTTGGGTTGCTACCAAAATATACCTCTACTGCACTCGCAAACATATTGGGCTTTGAAAAACTCAACTCAAGAAAATATGAATTGTTTATAAATGACGAACTAATTTGTGTTTTTCAAAAACTCAGTAATGGTTACTATAAAACAGATTGGTTCCAACAACAAGATCAAAAATGGGACTTCGAAAGTAATTTACCGCATACCTACATAATAGAAGAGGATGGACATAAAGTAGAAGTAAACGATTTCATTCAAATCGTACCTAATAGACATCAACCAAGTCTTTGGTCTCGATATTCAGCCAATGAATGGAGGTTGATAAAAGGAAATGGAACTTCTAACAATGAAGCAGCCGTTTTATTTCCAGAAGATTGGAATAGCGACATAAAACCACAAACTATTAATTTTTATGACAATACAATGTCTTGGCTCGAGTTTGAGGGTAAAGTGGAACTTAGCAATACATTGGAAACTAGAAGATATTTAAGTGATGTTTCATCTTTTGACTGGACAGTAATTAGTCAAAAACCAAACTGGATACTAAAGGCTAATATGCCAATAGTAAACAAAAAGCCAAAAGTTATTGTTTATGATGAAAACAATAATATTCTTGAGGCAAGAAAATATAAAGTTTCAATAAAAAAACATAAATCCTATAAAGGATGGCAAGAACTGAACACTGCAAGAATTCTTGAAGAAGGTTGTATTGACTTAAAAATTGAAAGAAATGGCCTTGTGGCATATGATACAATATATAACTTAGGCAATCTTAGATTTAGATATACTTCAAAATCCATTTCAAAATCAAATATTATTGTTGAAAACAAAGGGTCTTTTGAAATTGAATTGAAAGAAGATGATATCTTGAAAATTGAAAAAAATCAATTGGGGTTTGCTTTAAATGTGAATACAAAGTTTTCCAAAGTACCAAAAGGAGTTTATGGTTCATTGAGGTATGAAAATGAAAAGAGACTTTTCTTTGAATTAGCATCTCCATTGGAAGGTATTGCATTGCTTGATAAGGAAGGTGGAATTATTTCTACAGATGCCAAATTAACTATTTCCGATCTATATGGATTAAGAATTCTTTCCGCAGCCAATTCTGAGACTATTCTTAAAATTAAGAACAAATTCAAAGAAGATGTAATTATAACGAAAGAAATCAAATCTTCTTCGCAACCATTAATTACATTTATTAATGAAATCAAAAGATTGTATTATCTAGAAGATGCAATGAACCATCACAATAAAGTGAGAATAGAATTAATCGAAGGTAGAACTTCTAGAATATATGAGGTTTCAGGTTTTAGTTATAATCTAAATGTTGATGAACAATTTGACCGCAAGGTCACGGTAGAACCATCAATCCATGCTCCAGATTTGTTTGCAATTCCACTTAATGATAATTCTTTGGACATGGAATTGATCCCTTTGGTTAAAAACGAATCTAACTATGAACTTCCCGCTACTGAAGAAGCGAAACAATTTATAGTCATTTCTTCTAAAAGTGAATTAAAACGATTGATGCCAAGATATGTAAATACAGATGAAAATTTTGAAGGATTGGATAAACTTGAGCGAATTGAACTTTATTCAAATAGACTTTTAGAATCTGGTTTCACAAATAGTTTATGGACACAATTAGTCTCCTGTTTCAAAATTTGTATAGATCATGAAATCCCTTTTTCAACATTTGATCAATTAAGAGCTATTTCCAGAAACTCTGAAGTAGCGGCAAAAGCCTTTTTCTTGATTGGAAGAAATCAATTTGATACAGATGAGTATATTCAAAAATCGATTCCAGAAATGGAAAAGGATCTTGGGTTTTGCTTTCATTGGATACAAAAAGAGCATTGGGATTCAGCACTTAATGTTTTAAATGAAGAATTTGGTATAGAACATTATATACGTAATTTGGGTTTGCTAAAATCATATATGGAATTCAATGATTTACAAGAAGTACTAAACTACGTTACTGGTAATAATATTAATCCTAAAAAAATTACATACAGTCAAATAATGAATCTTAGAGCAAGTTTAGGTGTAAGGGTATTACGAGAACTTCCATATGGTAGCCCTAAAATAAATAGCCAAAGAAATATTCCAATTAATGAACATAAACCCATAAAACTTTTATTAAATGCTCCCATTGCCGTTGCTGAATCAATCAATAACCTTCAGGATAAAACCTCTATTTGGGGAGGAGATGAATTTAGAGAGATGATACGTAGAAATATTCAGTATAGTCAATACATAAATCAAACTTTTTACAACAAACTACTAGCCTACGCTTTAAAAAATAGCTAAGAATATGAATTTTCAAGAATTTTACACAAAAACAGAAAATAGATTAACAGATGCTATAATTTCTCTATGGGCAACTGGAAATAAGGAAATGCAAGATTATTTTAAATACTTGTTTACGCAAGAACCTATTATTGCAGAAACAATTTTCCAAAACACATTTCCATGGGAACAAGGAAACCTTTCTTTTGGAGAAACTTCCAATGTTTTTCAAAAAGAATTTATAAATGCTTTGGCAACAATCAAAGACAAAGAATTTCAATTTCCAATTGATAGAAAACCTTATAAGCACCAATTAAAAAGTTGGGAAATACTCCTAAATCAAAAAAAATCAATTGCTGTTACTACTGGTACTGGTTCTGGTAAAACAGAGTGTTTTATGTTACCTGTTTTACATGATATTCATGAAAACTGTAAAAATAAAGAAGGAATCAATGCTATTTTCTTGTACCCTTTAAATGCCTTAATAGGTAGTCAAAGAAAGAGGATGCACGCTTGGTGCTCTGCCTTGGATGGAGTAAAATATGCCTTGTTAACAGGAGATACTTTGCGCACATCAAAGCACACAGAAAACCAGAAAGCTTTTCCTGAGCTAATTTCTAGAGAGCAAATAAGAAAATCTCCACCGCAAATATTGTTCACAAATCCTACAATGTTAGAATACATGCTCGTAAGAAATGCAGATGTACCAATACTTGAAAAGTCTGAAGGAACATTGCGCTGGATCTTATTAGATGAAGCGCATACTCTAACTGGTTCTAAGGCCACTGAGATAGCTCTTCTCATTCGAAGAGTTGTTAACGCTTTTTCTGTGAACATAAACGATATACGTTTTGCCATTACATCTGCAACTGTTGGTAATGGGAATACAGATATCCTTAAAGCATTTATGGCCGATTTATGTGGAATACAGCAAAGTCAGATAGTCGTAATTCAAGGAGATAGAGTCATTGATCAGATTGAAGATGAAAATATCACTGATTTATCTAATGTTTTAACTAAAGAAAACATTACAAGTTTAAGGTCAAGCTTATTAAATACCGCAGCTATAAGTCAATCAGAAATAGGACAAAAACTTGGAATTTCTGATAAGTATGAGCAATTAGCAGCAATGGATACACTTGCAGAACAAAAAATTAATGGTCATAATCTTTTGCCTTTAAGAGGTCATTTTTTTACAAGAGGAATAGGAGGTGTTTATGCTTGCTCAAATTCACTATGTGATAAGCACAAAGAACAAAAACCATCAAAGGTAATTGGTTCTTTGGTCACCGTCGCTGGCAAAAAATGCACCTGTGGTCATCCGTTGTTAGAATTAATATCCTGTAGGAGTTGTGGAACAATGATGTTAGAAGGAGAACTTCATAAAGAGAAAATTAATGAAAAAAATGTACGTAAAGTATATCAAAAAACGAGTATTGGTTATGAGGCTTTTCATATTGAGAATGACGAGGAAGGAAATGACGAGAACAAAATAAGTGTAAATGATACTGCAGTACGATTTCTAAAAAACAACCCTAACCAAGTATTCAAAGATGCAGATTTAGAGCCTTGTAGTATTTCAAAAGACAATGAAATAATTTCAGGGAAGGATTTACTAATGCTTGAAGACACACAATGTCCTTCTTGTGGTAACAATAATAAAAATCCAATTCATTATAGAATTTCTTCTGCATTTACAAACCGAATCCTGTCTGATGTCGTTTTAGATCAAACACAGGACGCAAAAAAAATCACAAATAAGACACTCTATAAAGGGAAAAAGTATATTTCATTTACGGATAGTAGACAAGGGACGGCAAAGATATCTGCATTGATTAATATTGACAGTGAAAGAAATTGGTTTCGTTATCAATCTTATCATCTACTATTAAAAAAATTAAATGAGAATCAAGAATCTTTGAGTATCGAAGAACTTTTACAAAGGAGAGCATATGAGGTATCACTGCTAGAAAACGCTCCGCCATTCGCTATAGAAGACATTCAGAAAAAAATTAATGTACTCAATGATAAGATAGATCAAGAAGGAGGTCTGTCTCTCTCTTCAAGTAGAACTAAATGGAAAGAAATTGTAAATAGTATAACCACTAAGGAAGAATTTAAAACACTTTTTAAAAAAGCCGCTAAAGGTGAAAATTTTATTATTCATGGAGAGACCTATGCCAAATCACTCATTTTTGATCAATTTTCAAGGAGATTACAAAGAGAAAGATCTTTAGAGAATTTAGGTCTTCTAAACATTGTTTACCCGGATCTCGAAAATCAAGTTCTACCTACAATAGCTAAAACTTTAAAAATTAATAAAGAAGAATGGTCTGATTTATTAAAGATTGCAGCAGATTATATCGTGCGCAAGAATATCCATATTTTCTTTGATGATAAAATGAGAGTGTTTTCCTCAAAATTTTACCACCCTCAATCAATATTTCCTTCAAATACAGAAATAGAAAATGTCTCCAAATGGCCAGTATATAACCCCAATGGAATTACTCAGCCACGCTTGATTTTACTTTTATGTGCTGGACTAGGATGGGACTCAAAAGAAGACATATCGCCAACTAATGAAGATCAATTAAACGATTTGTTAGAAACTATTTGGCGCGTTTTAAGGAGTAAGATTCTTACTCAGGACAAGGATGGGTTTAAACTAAATTTTGAAGAAAAAACTGCCTTAGAAATTGGAGGAAGTCAGTTTTTATGCCCTGTCTCAAATAGATTAATTGATAAATGCTTTAGGGGTTATTCACCTTGGATAAAAGGGAATCTTACTGCTGAGAATCTCTCAATTTATAAAATTTTAGAGAAGAAGAATCATCAATTTAAAACTTTCGATTATCCATTTCATTTAAATTCAGAAAATGAGAAAGTGGAAAAAGAAACGGTTGAGGAGTGGTTAGTTGAAAATAGTAATGTAGCCAAAGAAAAAGGTTTATGGAATAATCTTTATGAGAAAGTATTTGATTTTGACAAACTGTATTTGGCAGGAGAGCATTCTGCCCAACAAAATAAAAAACGATTAAAACAATTAGAGGAACAGTTCGAAAACGGTGAAATAAATATATTAAGTTGCTCTACAACCATGGAAATGGGTGTAGATATTGGAGGTATTTCTGCAGTTGTAATGAGCAATGTGCCTCCTATGCCAGCAAATTATTTACAAAGAGCTGGTCGTGCAGGAAGGCGTTCTGAAAACAAATCTTTAGCCTTAACTTTTTGCTCTCCAAATCCAGTTGGACTTCGTACAATGAATAACCCTAAATGGGCATTGGAGCATGAAATAGCACCCCCTAACTTATCCTTTGATAGTAAAACAATTGTGGAACGACATATAAATTCACTATTGTTTGGGCTATACATTAGAGAGGAGGTTAACGATTTTAAAGGTCTTAACATCAAAGAAAATATTGAAACTTTCTTTTTTGATGGAAAACCCACAATTGGTGAGAATTTCTTAAGTTGGTTAGAAAATACTGAGGTTTCTGAATTTGAAGATGCTTTTCGTACTTTGATTCAAGGAACTCCTTTAAAATCAACCCCATATGATCAACTTGTTTTAGGTGTTATCGACAATTTTAGAGCAATTGTGTTAAACATTAGGTTACAGGTAGATGGATATAATAAAAAAATGGCTGAACTTGCTAAAGGGCTGGGTGAAAACAGTCCAGCATACAAAACAATAAAATATCGTAAAGGGCAACTTCTTCAGAAATTTGTATTAAGTCATTTGGCTGAAGAAAACTTTTTACCCAATGCGGGATTGCCAACGGGAATTGTAGATTTTGAAAAAATATCCATCAAAGAGTTAAATGTTAAAAATCCAAACAGATTTACAGAAAACCCTAGTTATCCAATTACAAGGGCATTAACCGAATTCTCTCCAGGAAACAATATTTTAATCGATGGGTTAAATTATCAGTCTGCTGGAATTGTTATGAAGAACAATCACGGAGATTCTGGCCAAAAAAATGCAATTCAATCCTGTACTTCATGTGGGTATCAAAGACTTTTAGAGAGTTGCGATAAGGTTACTGACGACTGTCCTAAATGCAATTCGCAACAGTCTTTTGTAGGAATTGATTTGGGAACTACAACGAGTAAGTTTACAGAACTTATTGAACCAGTAGGATTCGCTGTAGATCTATACAGAGAGCCAACAAGAGTTGTTTCTGAAAAATCGAAGCCACAATACTTAGAACCTCTACTATTAAATATAGATCCTTGGAATCCAAATCAAACAGGTTATTTAGATTTTAGAACTAGTGAAAGAGAAAAGCAGGCTCAAATTTTATTTTACAATACTGGTAATGGAGAAGGTTATAGTTTGTGTTTAGATTGCGGAAGAGTTGAGACCGACCATGATAGATTATTAGGACACAGAAGGCTACGTGGTGGGAAAAATGATGATGGAGAAAATCTATGCTCGGCAAAGCATGTGCACCCTAATATTATTTTAGGAAGTAGGTTTAAAACTGATTTTACTGAAATTCGCTTAACAAATACAGACGGATCTTTTATTAATGATAAAAAACTAGCCTATACTTTGGGGGTTATTTTTACTAAGTCTCTCTCTGAGTATCTAGCCATTGAGGAGTCTGAACTTGGTTTTGGAATAAAAAAGTATAAAGGTTACCTAACCATATTTATATATGATAGTGCAAAAGGTGGAGCGGGTTATGCCTCACAATTCAATTTATTTACAAAGAAAATACTTGAAAACTCTTATAATGTATTAAACAATTGTAGTTGTAATCAGACAGGATGTACCAAATGTTTAGTAGATAGAACTACACAATGGCATATTGAAGATTTAGATAGCGCAGCAGCGGTATTATGGTTGCAAAAAGCAAAAACAAATCAGCTTCCCGAAATACTAAAAGACAATGAATTATCTATAAATTCGATATTTGGTACTCTCCATGATGAAATGAAAAGTCAAAATTACCATTACGGCATAAAAGAAGTAAACATTCATATTCACTCAGTCTGCAGTGAATGGGAATGGGGAAATTTAGAAAGTTTTGACTTGTTAAAAAGAGATAACTGTAAGATTAATTTTATTGTCGAAGGAAACCTAAAGTACGACAATAATCAAGATAAGTTAACGGTAATATTATTATCTCATAATTATAGAATTAAAAAAGGGAAAAATAGAAGTATAGATCAATATGCTATTCATCTATCTTTGCTATTAGAAAATGGCAAACGGATATGTTATGTGTCAAAAGAGCCATATATGAACTTGGAGAATGATTGGTCTAAAAATGTAATCGAAAACTTTTTTAAGGTAGAGGGATTTAAGGAACTGGAATACCTTTCATTACCATTGCCAGAATTAGCTTCAGGTAATTTTTATGAATCTAGAATTAAAGGCAGTATCCCAAGAAGTAGTATGAGTAATGATTTGGTGAAATTAATGACGTCGAACTTAAAAGACGATAAAGAATTACTTTCAAAAATAGCAAGTCAAACTTATAAAGTATCATATTTCGATAAGTACAACCAATCTGAATTTTCGTTGAGGTTAATGCTACAATTTATAAACCAAATAAAAGAGCTGTGGCCAATTGATATCTCAGAATTAACCGTCCATTTATCTAAATCAGATTTTAGGAGTTTTAAATATCCAGAACATATTGTTCACAATTATAAAGACTTGGATGATTATGTGTATGACTTAAAAGAAATTTCATCCAACTTTGAATTTAGTGTTAATTATAAACAAGAATATAAATTACCACATTATAGATATTTTGAGTTTATATCAAACAATAGTTCCTTTAATATAAGAATAGACGGTGGTATTGCTCATGGTTTTAAACCAAAAGAATGGTTAAAATCTGTAGACATGAAAATGGAAAATCAGGTATTTGAAATTAGAAAAGATGCAGACCATGATATTATTTATAATATAAGTATTGAAGATTAATTAAACTATGCAGATACTTTGCGCACTTAAATTGTAGTATTGCAGAGTCAAATTTATAGAGGTTTATGGAAGAAGATAATTTTAAAGAAAATGAAGATGTGATAATGATTACCAAACACTTTTGGAAGTCAATAAATATTTTGCGTGGTGTTTTACCTGTTGAGGAACACCATTTATACCTTTTTCTATTATCAGCCTATTATGATGGTTTAATTGGAAAAGAGTTTATAAGAAGAGAGGTTAATTACGAAGAGTTTTTCTACGCTTTAGAGAATGATTATAGATATTATGAGCTTTTAAATATATATAAGCCATTAATAAAAAGTATTCCAGAATGGCCTTTAGAACAAATAATTGAAGAGTTTACAAAAATAGATATTGATATACCAGAGTTCGTATTTAATAAAGTTTTTGAAAACTTACTGTTTAAGCTAGCGAATAATCAAGGTAAATTTTCTGGAGAATTTTTACTTCCAAACGAGGTAAGTAGATTAGTTTTAGAATTAGTTGATATTCCAAGTAGAGCAAAAGTTTTTAATCCATTTGCTGGTTTAGCTTCTTTCGCAACGCATCTTAATAATGCGAAAAGTTATTACGGCCAAGAGATTAATAAATCTACCTGGGCATTAGGAAAGTTGAGGTTGCTTAGGTTAGAAAAATTAAATAAGATTAATATAGATTACAGAGTTGAAGATTCTATAAATAATTGGCCAGAATTCACCAATTTCGATTTAGTAATATCTAATCCACCATTTAATTTTAAAATTGATGCTAATATAGCACATCAATTTGGCTGGGGAAGGATGAATGCTGAAACCTATGTTATAAGTAAAGGTTTAGAGTCTATAAATTATGATGGTAAAGTTGCTTGTGTAATTTCTCAAGGACTACTTTTTAGAGGTGGTGATGAACTAAAATTAAGAAAATATTTAGTTGAAGAAGGTTTAATTGAAACTATAGTTTCTTTACCGAGTGGAATTTTAAAACATACTGGAGTTCCAGTATGTATAATGATTTTAACAAGAAAGAGAAATTCTGATAGTATTATTAAAATGATTGATACTTCCTCTTTTGTTGATGACAAAAATAAACGAGAGAAACGTCTTAAAGTAGACGAATTACTTAATCACTTATCCAATTATCTTCATTCTAAGGTTGTGATAGAAGTTGGAATTGAAGAGGTAAGGAAAAATCATTACAATCTAAATATTCAAAGATATTTTGGAGATGATTATAAAGGCACTCCACTTTTAGAACTCGTAAAGGCTTATAGAGGCGAACGAGTTGTTAGAGAAAGCTTAACAACGGGGAAATTTGTTAGTACTAGTATTCTAAAAGACAATGATGTTTCTTATCAATTAGATATAAATGAAATAAAGAATAGAAAACTTCCTTTTTATTCTAATAGGATAGAAAGTGATTGTATTCTTATTTCTACAAGATGGAAATCTCTAAAACCGACCTTATTTGAGTATACAGGTGAGCCAATTTTTATTGGAATAGACTTACTTGCTATTAAAGTACATTCAACTAATTTTGAGGTTGATCCACATTACTTGATAAATGAATTAAGATCCACTAAAGTTTTAAAACAAGTAGCAGCATTTCAAAATCCAGGTGCAAAAACGTCATTAAATAGAGCGGATTTTTTTGAAATAAAGATTGAAGTACCAACAATAGAAGAGCAACGAGCTAAGGTTAAAGGTATATTAGAACTTTCTGAAAAATTTAAACTGCTTCAAATAGAAAGAAATGCTTTAGCACAGGGATACCAAGTTGCTACTTTTGATGAGTTTGCTTCATTAAAACACTCATTAGGTACTCCAAGACAAAACATTTTATCAAATGCAAAAAGTTTAATTCGTTTTTTTGAGAATAATAACTCAGAAGCGTTTATTGAAGTAAAAGAATTATACAATAAACGATATGATACGAGTTTAGTGGGGGATTTAATTCAGATAAAAGATGATGTTAACCATATTTCTACCATTCTTGAAAAAGGTGAAAATGGCTTAGTTGTAGAGAACTTTGAGCTTAAGCCTATTTCTATAAAGGAGATTGATAAAGTATTAAAAGGTACAAGAAAAAACCGAGGGAATTACAAACCTCAATATAAAGAGCTTTCTAGTACTGAGATTTCAGGAAAGGCCATAAAAGCAAATATTACTTTGTTTAAGGTTTTGATTGATAATGTTTTATCCAATGCAGATAAATATGCATTCAATTCAAAAGACAGCGAAAATCAGTTTATTTTTGAATTAAAAGTTATAGAAGATATTTTAGAATTAAAAATTAGAAATAATGGAGTACCATTCCCAAGTAATTTTAACATAGATAAATTTATAGCAAAATTTTCTACAACCAGCGTTGATAATGGTTCTGGCTTAGGGGGGTATGATATTAATAGAATTGCTAAATATTTTAAAAACCCAGATTGGGAATTACAACTAAAAAATGAGGATATATTTCCTGTTCTGTTTAGATTTAGTTTTCCAATAATACCTATGATAAATGAGTAAAAAATATAATGTGCTTTGGATAGATGATCAGCACGAATCGATGAAAGCTTTGCATAAGACGGCAATAGATTTTGATGTTAAATTTTTTCCGTTTAAATCTATGAATGGTGGTTGTTCGGAATTTAAGAATAACTCAACAAAATATGATGCTGTTCTTTTTGATGCGAAATTTTTTGAAAATGAAACAGATCAACCAGGTTCTGAGGACACAAAATGGGTTCATCAAGCAAAGGATACAATAAGAGATACGGATAAGTCTATAGCTTTCTTTGTTCTTACTGGTCAAGCAGAAGCATATAATTCTAAAGAATTTAAAAATGCTTTCCCAAAAGTATTTAACAAAGGTGTTGATAAAGATGAAGATGATCTTTTTATAATGCTTGTGGATGCTTGCAAAAACAGAGAGTTAACAAAGTTAAAACATAAGTATTTCAATCCTTTTGAGATGTGTACTGATAGGTATTTAGGTCAAAAGCATTTCGACAGGTTACACAATTTAGTTTTAGATATTGAAAATCCAAGTCAAATTAAAATTGCCCAAGATTCTCTAACAGGAATAAGAAAAATTGTAGAAGCAATATTTTCTAAACTAAATGATATTGGATGTATTCCAAATGATATTATTCAAGGCAAAGGTTCTATTAATGGATCTGGTTTATTCTTATCAGGAAGACATCGGGATTATACTCATAAACAAGAAATCATACATCCAGTTATTGCGTTTAATATCTTTAAAATATTAAATGTTACACAAGATGGTTCGCATAATGAAGGAAGTATTTTAGGTGTAGATGCATATATGGATTCAAATACTAATACATTTTTATATCAAAGCACTGTGTTACTACTTCTAGATACTTTAGATAATCTCAAGGCATTTATAGATAGTAATAATGTTAAAGCAACTAACTTAGCTAAATGGTGTAAAGTAGAAGTAATAAACGGTCAAGTCATTAAAATTGCAGAGAATGGCTGGGGTACTTTTAAGCAAGCAGAAAGTAATATAGAAATAAGTATTCCTCCTGGAATGATTAGTGCCAGTAAACTAACATTAAATCAAAGTATAGAAGTAACAACGAAGCTAAGTCCTGATAAAACAAAAACATTTATTAAAGAGATTATAGGTGTATAAAGAAAGCAACACTATTAAGATAACTTATTAGTGAGATTTTTCTATAAGTGATGTCAGCTGTTAAGTAGTGATATTGTTTTTTATATGTACTTTAAGTATTAAAATAAACAGTTTTGAATAAGGAATTATTAGCTCAATAAAAGATTAAAAAATCAATTTGTAACCCTATAATCAATAAAGTTCAATTAATCGGAAAAACAATGTTTATCATAAATCACATCATATTTTTTAAGTACTTTTAATATCGTTTGCTAAGAATAAATTCTCAGGATTCTTGTAAAACGAAAAATACTAGAGAAAATTGCTGTAAATATCT
Source organism: Polaribacter sp. HaHaR_3_91 (assembly GCF_019278525.1). Taxonomy (NCBI): domain Bacteria; kingdom Pseudomonadati; phylum Bacteroidota; class Flavobacteriia; order Flavobacteriales; family Flavobacteriaceae; genus Polaribacter; species Polaribacter sp. HaHaR_3_91. The sequence goes on along the minus strand of NZ_CP058986.1, from coordinate 3,743,270 downwards.
TAATAACAGGTGTTTTGTTACATATGATTGAACTATAAATTACATTTATAGAGTAGCTTTAGCTATTTATTGAATAATAAAAAAATATACAGAAAATAAAAGAATGATAAATAAAAATAGATTAGAAAACTTAACCAATGAAGTTTGGAAAGGAGCCATTAAATTAAGAGGTAAGTTTAAAGCTAAAGATTATCCTTCTGTAATTCTACCAATGATTATGATTCGTAGAATTGAATGTGTGCTAGAAGAAAATAGAGCTAAATTTAAAGCTGATATTATAGCAAAAGATAATAGTTTCTCTGATGAAAATATAAAAGCACTCTTTAAAGAAGACAAAGAAAAAGGAACTGCAAAAAGTGGAGTCTTAACAAAAAAAATAAAACAATTAGAAAAAGCAAAATTAGATTTCTTCAATACAACAGACTTAACACTAAAAAGCATCCTGTCGGATAGTAGTACGTTGGTAGAAACTAATTTTAGAAATTTCTTAAATGGTTTTAGTGCAAATATTGAAGAAATAGTAGATAAGTTTGAGTACCGTCAAGTAGTTACCAAAATGGTAAAAGAAAAACGACTATCTGAAATTATTCAAATGGTTGCTGAAGAAGATTTTAGCCCTACACGCCTTTCAAATATAGAAATGGGGTATGTATATGAAAACCTATTACAACGTTTCTCTCAAGACGATGCTAAAGATACAGGAGAACACTTTACACCTAGAGAAATCATTCGTATAATGGTAGATCTAATGGAAATCGATTTCAACCCTGAAACGGCTACAAAAGCAATTTCATTATACGATCCTGCTTGTGGTACTGGAGGTATGCTTTCTGTTGCTAAAGAACATTTAATTGATAAAGCAACAACTAAAGAAGGTATTGAAAATACAGAAGATTTAGTGATGCTAAACGGACAAGAATTACTATCTCAAAATTATGCGGTTTGTAAAGCAGATATGTTATTAAAAGGGGAAGTTAGAAGTAATATCACAAACGGAAACTCACTAATTCCTCATATTGAAAGTATTGAAGATGATGGGGACCAACACACTGGTAAAACCTTTGATTATATGATTTCCAATCCTCCATTTGGAGTGGATTGGTCACCGTATAAAGACCACGTTTTAAAACTAAAAGGATCTAGGTATGCTGCAGGTATGTCACCAAGTAATGATGGTGCATTGCTGTTTCTATCTACTATGATAGAAAAAATGAAACCTAAAAAAAGGGGAGGTTCTAAAATTGCTATATTGTTTAATGGTTCTCCATTAAGTAATGGTGATGCCACTTCTGGGGAAAGTGAAATAAGACGTTATATTTTAGAAAACGACTTGCTAGATTCTATTGTTATGGTACCCGATCAAATGTTTTACAACACAGGTATTTACACCTACATTTGGGTATTAAATAACAACAAGCCTAAGCATAAAAAAGAACACGCTTTAATTATAAATGCACGTGAACATTTTGAAAAAGAACCAAAATCATTTGGGAATAAGCGAAACAGGATTACAGATACAGACCGTACTTGGATACACGACCAATTTGAAGCTTGGGAAAGTAATGAAAACTGTAAAAAATTCCATTATTCAGATTTTGCTTTCCACAAAGTAAAAGTAACTTTTTGGCAAGAAAATGAAAACGGAAAACCAATGTGGATTGAGGAAGATTTTACCAAACAATTAAACAATGCTAATGTAAAAAAAGCATTCGATTTGTATGGAGATTTCACAATGAAAGTAACGATTAATGATTTAGAATTAGAGTTGAACATTGATGGTAAAATAGCGTTTGAAACTTTGGTAGTAAATCAACTAAAATTAAAAGTTGCAGACCTAAAAGAAAAGAAAGTAAACGATATAAAAGCCTGGTTTAAAGGGCAAGAAAAAACGGCAACCTACAACCATAGACATTATATTACAGATAACGAATACATACCTTTTGACAAAACAGCAAAAAATAAAGAAAGCTACATAAATGCATTTTTAGCCAAAGAAATTGATTACGAAATTATTGACTGGGCGGCATATGAAAACCTAGGCTACGAAATTTTACCAAACAAATATTTTTACAAATACCAAGAGCCTGAAAGTAGCGATGTGTTAATAGATCAGTTTTGGGAATTAGAAGATGAAGCTAAAAAATTATTGAAACAAATACGTACGCTATAATATGGAAAAGTATATCTATAAAAATAGTGGTATTGAATGGTTAGGAGAAATTCCTGAGCATTGGAAAGTTGGTAAAGTTAAAAGAGGCTGTCAAGAGATTGATACAGGAAAAACACCTTCGACCTCTGAGCCTAAATATTTTATTGACGGCACGGTAGAGTGGTATGCTCCAGAATGTTTTAACGAGACTCTTTGGATTGATGACCCCAAGAAATTAATTAATCAAACAGCAGTTGATGATGGTCAAATTAAAGTTTATCCTGCAAATAGTGTGTATTTTGTTGCAGTAGGTGCAACAGCTGGGAAAGTAGGTATTATATCAAAACCAGCTTCTTGCAACCAACAAATTAATATTTTACAGACTAATTATAAATTATTGCCTGAATATCTTACTTATCAATTTAAACTACTTGAAACAGAGATAATAAAATTTGCTCAATATACTACACTACCTATTTTAAATCAAGCCAAGACAGGTAACTTAATAATGTCATTCCCTCCCCTCCAAGAACAAAAAAACATTGCCAATTATTTAGATAAAGCCACTGAAAAAATTGATCGAGTAATTGCTATAAAACAAGAGCAGTTGGTGAAGATGGAGAATTACTATACTAATACAATAACTAGGTTTTTGACAATAGGAATTGAAAATTCTAAAACAGAAAGAACTAATTGTTTTTGGTTACCAAAAATAAAAAAAGGATGGAAGATCAAACCTTTAAAAAGGCTTTTGAAATCTAAATTAAAATATGGAGCTAATGAATCTGCAGAAAATGAAAATTTAGATGAGCCAAGGTATATTAGAATTACTGATTTTGGGTATGACGGTAAATTAAGAGAAAACACATATAAGTCCTTACCTATGGATAAGGCAGCCAATTTTCTTTTAAAAGAAAATGATGTTTTATTTGCAAGGAGTGGTGCTACTGTTGGGAAGACATTTATTTTTAAAGGTTATGAAGGTATTGCTTGTTTTGCAGGATATTTAATTAAAGCAGAATGCGATAAAAGTAAATTACTACCTGAATTCTTGTATTATTATACTAAATCAAATAATTATGAAGAATGGAAAAATTTAATTTTCACGCAAGCAACAATTCAAAATATAGGTGCTGATAAATATCAATATCTTAATATTCCTGTACCACCTATTAATGAACAAAAAATTATAGTAGAAAAAATTAATGATTTAAATCTGAAAATTGAAGTCACTAAAAATAATATTAACTCTCAAATTAAAACTCTACAAGCGTATCGAAAAAGTTTAATACACGAATGCGTAACAGGCAAAAAACAAGTGACAGGAAAATAAATTAAAAAAAAATGCAAAAGAAAATATGGCTACATTAGAAACAGGAGACAAACAATACAGCACCATCCTAAACGAAATAGAAACGGGGCAAATTAAAATACCTCAATTTCAACGTCAATTTGTTTGGGATATAGCATCATCAGCTAAATTATTAGATAGTATTTTAAAAGGATATCCAATTGGTACTTTTATTTATTGGCGTACAAATGAGCGTTTACGCTCGGTTCGTAATATTGGAAATATCAATTTACAAGAACCTAAAGAAGGTGAGTTTGTAAACTATGTGCTAGATGGGCAACAACGTATTACATCTTTATTTGCAGCCTTAAAAGGAGAAATGATTGAGCGTGAGAATGGTAAAAAAGAAGACTTTTCCCAAATTTACATCAACTTAAATGCAAAAGATGATGAGCCTATTGTAATTGTAGATATTTCTCAAAAAAAAGAAAATGATGTTATTAAACTAACCTCATTAATGTTTGAAAAGGGAAAGGTTATTTATAATACATATGATGAAAAGTACCACGACCTTATTGATGATTATAAAATCTATATGAATAGTTGTCTTTTTAGAGGAATCAATTTAAAAGATGCACAAATAGATGAAGCAACGGAAGTGTTTACACGCTTAAATGTTGGAGGTAAAGATTTATCATTGTTTGAAATAATGGTAGCTAAAACCTATGATCCTTCAAAAGATTTCGATTTATACGAGAAATTTCAACAATTAAAGCAAGAGCTGCAACCTTCAAAATACGATACCATCTCTTCAGCTACAGTATTACAATTATTAGCAATGTTGGTGGAAGGTGAATGTACAAGAAAAACAATTTTGCGAATAGATAAAGAGAAGTTTATCAATGCTTGGGATGAAACCGTAAGTTGTTTAAAAAGTGCAATAGACTTTTTTAGAAGCTATGGTATTCCGGTATCTCGTTTATTGCCATACAATGCTTTATTAGTGCCCTTTGGTTACTTTTTTAGCAAACATAAATCTAACCCAACCGGAATTGTAAAAGAACGTTTAGAAGATTTTTTCTGGAGAGCTTCTTTAGGCTTACGTTACTCTTCTGCAGTTGAAGGGAAGTTTGTACAAGATTTAGATAAAATAGATAAAATTATTGCTGGTGAATTACCAAAATATGAATGGAGTGTAGATACATCAACCGATGCTATTATTAAAAATGGATTTTTTAGTACAAGTAAATCGTATGTAAAAGCAATACTATGTTTATATGCAATGCAAAAACCAAAATCATTCGATAACAATTTAGATGTAAATATTGATAACAGTTGGTTAAAAATTGGGACTAGTAAAAATTACCATCATTTCTTCCCAAAATCATATATGAAGAAAAACCATCCTCAATTTGAGTACTGGCAAGTAAATCATATTTTAAACATTACAATTGTTGACGGTTATTTAAATAAAAACAGAATACGAGCAAAAGCACCAGCTATTTATATGGATAAATTTAAAGGTGAAAATGCAGTTTTAAGTGAAACTATGAAATCTCATTTAATTAATAATCTAGATGCTTTCGGAATATGGGAAAACAATTTTCATTCCTTTTTTCAAGAAAGAGCAAAGGTTGTTAGTAAAGAGTTATCAAACCGAATTATTCCGCAGGAAATTGCAGGAGATCTTGAACAATATGAAGAATTTGTAGAAGAAGAGGGATTAGTAGATTAAAAATCTATTTAGAAATAATAAATGAAGATTTTTTAATTTAAAAACAGTTAAAATGCCAAGTAATAAAGAAACTTTATTCCAAGATCATTTATGTAACTTTTTAAAAGCAGAGCATAATTATCAAGAACTAAGTAAAGACGTTGAGAATGAATATCATTTTATTCAAAGTGATATCATTCAATTTATACAAACTACACAGCCGGATAAGTATAAGGATCTTAAAGAGAATTTTGGAGCAGATGCTGATAATGAAATTCTAAAGGCTTTAAAATATCAAGTTTCTAAAAAAGCATTATGGTTAATAGTGCGTGAGGGGTTAACCGTTAAAGGAACTAAAATAAAGTTATATGAACAAAAACCAAGAAATGCTACCAATATTACGCAACTAGATAACTATTATAAAAACACATTTACCTATAAAAAAGAATATTATTACAATCCAAATACAAAAGAAAGAATTGATATTGTTATTTGGTTAAATGGTCTACCTGTTATTGTATTAGAATTAAAACACGAAGATGAAGGACAAGATGTAAATGATGCAATTCACGATAGTTTTTTAAATAGAGATTTAAAAAATAACCTATACAAATTGCCTTTTTTATATGTTGCTTTAAGCAATACGGAAGCTAAAATAGCAACTAACCCAAGTTCTGAGAGTTTTTTCAGATGGTTCAATGCAAGTTTAACTAATAAAGCTGAAATGGTAGGTGAATATCCAGTGGAGCACGTATACCGTTATGCGTTATCACCAGAAAATATTACCCATTATTTAGAACATTACTTAGTATTTGTTCCTGTTAAAGAAGAAGAGGTAAATGGTGAATGGCAAAAAACAGACTCCTTTACTATTTTTCCACGTTACCATCAATTTAGAGCAAGTAAAGGGTTAGCAGTTGATGTTCAAAAATTTTGCGAAGGAAATCAGAGTTTAGGAAAAAAATACCTCATCAACCATTCTGCAGGTTCTGGAAAAACATTAACCATTGCTTGGATGGCAGACCGTTTAGACAGTTTATATACCAATGATGGAAAAAAAGTATTTGATAATATTATTATTCTTACAGACCGGAAAGCTTTAGATAAAAATGTGAAAGATGATTTAGAGTTATTCAGTCATTTAGGCACAAAAATTAATTTTGCTAAAAAGTCTAAAAAATTAGCTGAATATCTTGAAAAGGATAGAGATATTATTGTTACTACAATTCATAAGTTTAGCCATATTCAAGAAAAACTTCAAAAGGATGATTTATTAAAAAACAGAAATGTTGCTTTTTTAATAGATGAAGCACACCGTTCACAAGATGGTAAAATGGCCTTAACAATGCATAAGTTTTTTAATGAAGATAGTAATGAAGAAATAGAAAATCAAGATGAAGATGAAAACATTAAGGAGCTTGAAAAGTTAAATATAAGTAATCAGGTGTTTGTGGCCTTTACAGCAACTACAACGCCAAAAACAGTCGCTTTTTTTGGCGAACCATTTGATGTATATAGTGAAGCTGAAGCAATTGCAGAAGGATATATCTTAGATGTGGCATTGAATATAATTTCTTATGAAACACTTTATAATTTAAAATTAAAGGAAGCCATTCCTGAAAAAGATTTTCCTACTGGTATTGTAAGTAAATTATTGAAAAATATAGCCTATGAAGATGATGGGGTTATTCAATACAAAGCAGAGGTAATTGTAAAACTATTTGAAGAAAAGGTGGTTCCATCAATTAAAGGTCAAGGTAAAGCAATGGTTGTAACATCATCACGAGTTGCAGGATTAAAATACTTCAATACTTTAAAAACTATTTTAGAAGAAACAAACTCAGAATGGAAAGTTTTATATGCCTTTAGTGATTTTACACATCCTGAAACTAAGGAATCAATTGAAGAAGATAAAGTTAATAATCTGAAAGGTAAATTGATAGAAGATGTTTTTGCTAGTGAAGGAAATAGAATATTAGTAGTAGCTAATAAATTTCAAACTGGTTTCGACCAACCTTTGCTGTCTACTATGTTTTTAGACAAGTCAATCAACGGAGTAAATGCGGTTCAAACAGTTTCTAGGTTAAATAGAAAGCATAAGGATAAAGAGCAAGATGATATTCTTGTAGTAGATTTCACTAACAATGCTCAAAATATCTTCGATGCATTCAATCACCATAGAGAAGGGTCACCATACAAAGACCAGCAACCTAAAAAAGAAGTATTGGTTGAATTATTCAATGAAATAGCCAAATTTAAAGTTTTTACTGAAGAAGAAATTGAATTGTATTGTAACGCATTCATTGATGCTGAAATTGCAGCAAAAAAAGAAAGAAATGCAACTCCTGATGCTATTTTAAGTAATCTAACACAAGATTACCGTGATATATTTAAAGCTAAAATAGGATCTTTAGAAGGACAGAAAAGGTATGTTTCATTGTTAAGACGTTATGCCAAACTGTACTATTTTATTGCACAGTTTTTCGAATTGGATAAACAATTAGATGAGTTTATAATATTTGCTGAAGTAATGGGAGGACTATTGATTCGTAAAGGAAAAACATCCGATATGAAAGAGTTCCTGGAAAAAGTGGAATTAAGTAAAGGAGCTGTTAAATATCTCGGAACAAAAACAAATTTAAAAGTGGTTGCTGATCCAAAACCTAAAACAGGATTTAAAACTGGTAAAGGTGGTAGCGAAATACCAAGAACGACAATTGAAATGGCTTTGGAAGATTTAAAATCTAAATATCAAATTTCCGATGAAGATGTAATAGTAATTAAAGAGATATGTGAAAATGTTTCAGAAAACACATCAGCTAAAGAAAAGGTAATAGCCAATAAAAACAATCCAGTGTATTTAAAAATCAGTGCTGAACCTAAAGTGAGATCAGAAGTAATAGATGAATATATTAATAGGCAGCTTTTAGATAAACTAGATGATCCAATATATAGCCAAAAAGGTGGAATAATTAGCCTTATAGGGAAAACTGTAATACAAAATATAATAAAAGCAGTTAGTTAAAATAAGATAGGTTTTTTATATGAAAAACAGTTCAGAAGCAAATATTGGAAAATTAGTAGTATTATATATTAGTAGGAGGAAATAGTTCCTTTTTTATAATATGAAACATATAAATTATGAGTGATTTTCAAGAGGTAAGTTCTTCAATTGGTTCAATTGCAACAGCAGTGGGTTTGTTATATTTATTCTATAAAGATTATAACAAAAATAATAGAATTTCAAATTTAGAAAAAGTAGCAAAAACCTTAGAGAAAGATTTAAAATTAAAATATCAACCTCATTTATGGTTGAATGGTCTACGAATGAGACAACAGGAGAATGAATTATGGTTTGACCTTAATAATAAAAGAGAATGGTGTAAACTACTTGAATTTAATGTAATCTCTGGTGATTTAATTATAGATGAAGTTAATAAACACCTTCCTTGCGAACTTGAACCAAAGTTTAATGAAGGTATAGTGTCAGATACTACAAGGAGATGGATTTACACAATTAATAGTTCAGGTAAAAGGCTTGATGATGTTGAATATGAAATAGAAATAATATACGAGGATAGGTTAAATAATAAATATTTTACAAAAATAAAAGGAAAAGGAGAAAAGTTTAAGTTAACTGCTCCCAAATATCTGTAGTAATTAAGAATAGAATCAATGTGGTTGATTTTTACTAAAAAAAATCTGTTTTATGAAATGGGAAAATAGTTATCTTACTGAAATAGAGTGGTTAATTTTTGAAGGGGCAAGAAAAGCCTATTTAGAAAATACAGCATTAAATTTTCAAGAATCTGATTTTCAAATTAGAATGATTGAATATTTAATAAATGTTAATGTTGCAAAAAGTCTTTATGTCTGGGCAGCAATAAAAAATATAAACATTCATTTTGAGTATCCATTAAAGGGTTTTTTCTTAAACGCATTTGATGAGGATAATTGGAAACAAAATTTATCTAGGAATGATAAGGATTCGAAATTTGATGATAAAAGAATTTTGGATATTGCCTTAACAGGGAGTCAAAATAACAATAGCAATGCATCCTTAATAGGTTTGGAAATAAAATCAATTAACAAATCAGAAAGTAAAATAAAAGAGGATGTTGATAAACTTTCTGATGCATTAAGCATAAAAGATAAAGTTAGTGAGAACTCAATAAAGGCTGGATACTCACTATTTTTAGAGGATTTGAACGAAGGTTCAGGTGAGAAAAATAATGCAGAATTAGAAAAAAAAAAAGAAAATTTATTACACAATTGGGAATTGAGGTTGGAGAAATATAGAGATCAATATCCATTATTAAATTATAAGATTTTAACAAATGATATTGTGAAATTTTCAAATGAAGATTTACCTGAAGTTGCAAAAGAGATACTTCCAGCTTTATTTGATGTTAATGAGGTTGAACTTGCGGAAATTATAATTGATCATATGGAAAGTTTATGCGAAGTTGAGCCAGTATATTTTGGAAGGGTTGTAAGTATTATTATTAAAATTACAAATAAGAACAGTAAATGAGATGTATGCTAATCCCGATTGGATGAAATATTATAAAGGAAACAATGAGTTAAGTTTTAATAAGAATTAGAAACGCTAGATAGAAAAATGAAACAATTTATAGCTGGAAATATAATTGATAATTTCTTTGATGTTTTTGAAAATGGTTCTTCAAAAAAAAATTCTGCTAAAAATTTAGCTAAATGGTTGTCATATTTCCAATTAAAAAGTAAAAGTGGTTTTGAGGAAAATAAGGTAGAACATTCATCTACAATTGCTGTTATTTTAAATATTCTTCAAAAAGGATTACCAACTAAGCTAAATAAATATGCGCTTGACAAAATAATAGAAAATTCTACTTTATTTAATTTTAACAATGAAAATGAAAGTTCTATAGCAATAGAGGTTAATGATGCAGAAAATAACTTAGAAGATCTTTTTTTTAAATCTTTACATATAATAGATCCCCGAATAAACCGTGATAATTTAAAAGAAGATTATCTAAATAGTTATGAAGATCTTGGTAGTGAGTTTGAAGAAAGATTTTTATTTTCAGATTTACCAAGTGCTTTCGGGCAAAATAATGATTTTTTATTACAGTTAATAGCAACACAAAGAACGATAAGTAATATTGTAAAAGGTAAAATTGACACCTCAAATATTCTAGAAAGAGTTCGAGATAATTTTGAAGAACAGAGAACAGACTTTTCAATAGAATTTCCATATGATACTGAAACCAAACCAAAAGGAATAGTAATTGAAATTGATGGTTCTCAACATCAAACTCCACAACAAACTTATTTAGATACCGAAAGAGATAAGGCTATTGCATTTTGTAATTGGAACAATACTTTACGCATAAAAACATCAGATTTTGGAACGAATCAATTTAATAGTAAAATTGAAAACATACTTAAGCCAGCTATAAATAATGAATACATAAATACCTGTTCTGAAAATTACTTAAATCCTATTTGGAATACAGATATAGGGAAAGAGGTTATGCAAGTAAGCTTAATACCTTTTGGTATTGCTCGTATTCAAAGAGCATTATTAGAAGCTATATCACAGGGTATCTTATCACAGCAAAATCAAAATTGGAAAATAGCAATAATAGAAAGAGATCTTCCATGCGCTTCTCTAGCAATCCAGGATTTACAAAAACTAATAGATACAATTAATGTAATCACAGCTGAACCTCTGATACTTCCTGAAATTGAACTTGTTATATTTTCAACCAAAGAATTCTTGGATAGCAATTTTCAAAACTCGAAAGCAAAATCATTAGAATCGTTCAATGAAAATGAATTCTATGATTTAGTGATAGATGTTGCTATTCTTGATAGAAATATAAATGCTAGTTTTATAGCAGCAAATACTCCTGAAGTAATTAACATCCGTTCAATAAACTACATTGATACAAAAAGAGTTATTGCAACGACTGATATAATTGAATACAACCCAATTTGTGTCAATGCTAATGAGAATGGATTATGGTCTATAATTAATGAAGATATAAGAAGTAGTTTAGAATATATATTACAATCAATATTTAGAAAAAAAGAATTCAGACAAGGGCAACTACCCATAATACATAATGCATTACAATGTAAAAGTGTAATTGGATTGTTACCAACAGGTGGAGGTAAATCTTTAACGTATCAACTGTCAGCTTTTCTTCAACCTGGCATATGTTTAGTAATTGACCCTATAAGGTCTTTAATGAAAGATCAAGTTGATGGTTTACTTAGAAATAATATTGATTCATGTGTATATATCAATTCAACACTTCAAGGTGAAGAGAAGAAAAAAGCAATGAAGAAATTGGAAGATGGTGAAGTTCAATTTGTATTTGTTTCACCTGAAAGACTTCAAATGGAGGAATTTAGAATTCTTTTAGAGGATATGCAAGCTAATAATATTTATTTCAGTTATTGTGTTATTGATGAAGCGCATTGCGTATCTGAATGGGGACACGATTTTAGAACAGCATATCTAAAACTAGGTGAAAATGCACTTAAATATTGTAAAACTAAAAATCTACAATACCTTCCATTATTTGGCTTAACAGCTACAGCTTCTTATGATGTACTGGCAGATGTACAACGTGAACTATCAGGAAATGATGAAGCTCGAAGAATTACTGAAGAAGCAATTATTCGGTCAGAATACACTAAAAGAAATGAACTTCAATACATTGTTGAGGAAGTTTCTTTTCCTGTAGTTGGCCTTAATACAATTTGGGATTTAAAGAACGAATTAAGTACAAAAAAACAAGAACGAGTTGAACAGTTATTAGGCTCTATTCCTTATAAAATAAATGAATTCCTATCAAATCCAATAATGGTCTTTAGTGAAGATGATTTGAAATTAAATAAAAATGAAGAGATAAATACTTTTGAGAAAATGGGAATTGAAAATTATTCCCCTGTAAATTTTTATGAAAGCAATAAGAACGCTGGTTTAATATTCTGTCCTCATACAAAAGGATCATTCGGTGTTACTGATAAATTTAAAACGAATAACGCTGGTTTACCTGCTCCTAGGAAAGGTTATTATGATATACTTTCAACATATGATAACATTAGAGCGGGTTACTTTATGGGCTCTGGAAACGATAATGATGATACCGTAAAAGTAATTCAAGAAGAATCATTTGAAAATCAAGATAAGTTTATTAACAACGAGTTGAATTTAATGGTAGCCACCAAAGCTTTTGGAATGGGTATCGATAAAGAAAGTATACGTTATACCATTCACGTAAACTATCCAAGTTCAATTGAAAGCTATGTCCAAGAAGCAGGTCGTGCAGGTAGGGATCGCAAAATGGCTTTATCATACATTTTATTTAACGAGCAACAAGTTACTCTTCCAAATGAAGATGAGCCAATAGATCACGATCTTGATATAAATATGTACTTCCATAAAAATTCTTTTAAAGGTGTGGAGAAAGAATTGGCAGTATTAGATGAATTATTAACAGAAATCTATTTTCCAGATAGAACATTCGAATTGGAAAATCTTATAAATAATGAGTTTAATCTCGATATCAAATGTAACTATTGGGAAGGTGGGAATACGAGGAATCTTTATATTAGTCGTAGTTTTAATGAACCATTAGGTTATTTTAACTTAAACAACCTTGTTGGTTACACTCAATTTAATAGGCGAGGTCAAATAGTACGAAGTATTCTTCCAGAAATATCAGATAAAATATGGGTTTTACTAAAAAAATATATAGAAAACTTAAACCTAAATGAACCTGTTTACGTTTGGATACAGCGCAGCGACAAGCAAATAGGGATAGAACGATTATTATATGGCTTAAATAATAAAGATTCATTTTCGTTAACAGTTGGTTTTTACAATGATACTGCCAATAGAGTAAAGACAATTACTAAATGGCTGCAAGTGGTAGTTCATCAAAGTTTTACAGAACAAATTGTTAAACGTATGCGAGCAAATTGTACCGAATCTGAAGCATTTATTGAGGAGGTTTGCGATAAATATCAAAATTTCACAGGTGGTCAAGAGTTAAATTTTGAAGCACTTTGTAACAGCAGGGATACTAATAAAAATAACCCGGTAGGTTTTGCGTATAAAATGTTTATGTCCCTATACAATGGGTACCGTGATAAAATGGATACTGAAAAAGCGATTTACCGTCTTTCAACTTTAGGTATTATTGATGATTACACCGTTAATTTTTCATCAAACACATTCACCTTATTTGGCACTAAAAAAATGGATAATAATTATAGAAATAACCTTAAAGGGTTTCTTTTAAAATATTATTCGAATAAAACTACAACAGCTAGATTAAGAACTCTTAATAAAATTAATGAGCCTACCCTAATAAGGAAATCATTATTTTTTCTAGTAAATTTTGTTTACAAAGAAATACAAAAAAAGAGACAATTAGCTATGCACGATATGAAGAATGCTTGTAGGCTAGGTATTGAAAAAGGAAGCGTTGAACTTAAGGATTATATTGATTTATATTTCAACTCTAAATATGCAAGAACAGGATATTCTTATATTAATGAAAAAAATATAGAGGTTAATGCATCAATACCAGATTTAACAGACAATGCTAAAGATGAAGATATAGAGTTAGTGTGGTTATTTATGGAAATTGTTGAAGAAGACCCAAAAGCTGGTCAGATTGATAACATAAAACACCTACGAGGTGCGTGTACTCGAATGCTAAATAATCAACCTGACAGCTATACATTGCTATTATTAAATGCTTTCGCTTTATACATGCTTGAATATAAAAATCCACGGTACTTAAAAGAAGCTGAAGGTTTAATTCTTAATGCTTTTTCAAATATTCAGGAAAAAGAACCTAATTGGAGTGATAAAAAATTAGAGGTGATTTTTAACAAATTCACATCGATAATTCTAGATAAAAATACTGAATTAAAAAGGTATATGGTTCAAAATAATTTGTCTTTTAACTTTAATTCAATAATGATAAAAAGATTATTAAAACCATTACAAAAAGCCAATAGCACATTACATTCTCTAAACAAAATATTAAATTGATATGGCAAATCCAATAGTAGAACAAATTAATGAAGAGCTAAAAACTTTACAAGATGAGTTAACACAGTTTAAGTCTAATGTAGATTATCTAAACAATGCTAAAACACTTGTAAAAGAAGCCATTGCATCCGTTAATTATTCTGAGGTAAATTTTGATAAAAAAATTTCAGAATTAAAAAGAACATATAATTCTTTTATAAATCTTTCAGATAAAGTTACTTCAGTAGTTTTAAAACTTGACACAATCAATTTTCCTGAAAGATTAGATGGTATAGAGATATCTGTAAAAGAAACAATAACAAATCTAAATGAGATAAAAAAAGCAACGTTAGATGAGTTAAAGAAAGCTTCTGAAATAATAACAAAAGCCGATTTTGATGGTAAATTTAAAAACCTGCAAACAACCGTTGATTCTTCTGTAAAGTCAAATAAAGAATTGTTAGAAACTTTTGAGAAACAGAGAATAGGTGAGAAAATTGAGTGTTTTGAAAAGTCAATTTCAAAAAGAATTCACGAATCATATAAGGAGGTTACAAATAAAACCAATCAAATATCAACTGTAACAGCTAAATCAATACACGATTTAAATTTAACAATTCGCATTGATAAACTAGATGTTAACATTGCCGGAATCCTGTCTTCAGTTCAAAACGTTTCTAGCAGAATCGATATAGTAGAAAGAAATATAGGTGATAAGCTTAAGGAAACAGCAGATAAGCAATTAAACCTAATTTCCTTGCTGGATAAAAAATTAGAATCTATAGAAAAAAAACAAAAAATAAATACTTATATAACTTGGGTTATAATAATTATAGTCGGTGTAATTATAAAAGTTCTATAAATAATAAAGAAGAATTAAAAAATGCTAGAAAAATTTATTGCACGGATACCATAAGAATTAAAAGAAAAATCTGGATCAGTTTTTTCTCTGGTAAAAATGTATTCAAAAGATAAAAAGAGTTAGCCATTTTAGACTTAAATCCTGGTGGTTCAGAAGTTTTATAGAAAACGGTAACAATTTCTTGGTAACCCGCTTGCGCAGTTTTAGAATCCGTGCCCATTTCAATGATGAAATTTCAAACTATTTTCATAATCTTTTTTTAGAGATTACATTTGCAGCTTTCCTGTGTCGATACACTATGCTTACACGATTTGCAAATCCGCGTTAAAGTTGTCTAAAGAAACATATCCGTGTGATCTGGGATAATCTAAATATTAAATACTCTTTGTAAGCCACAAAACACAAAATTAAATTTAGTACAAAAGCAATTAACTTCTGTGGTTTATATAAATCCATGCTTCCTCTGCATAGTTGGTTTTATGTCACAATAGTTGTAGCCTAAGCACAATAAAAAAAGCAAAGAGCCATTGCCAACGCTCAAACAACTATTTCGCCATAAAACCAACCCAATCTAAGTTACATAATAGTTGTTATACTGCTCTTCCGTAAAAACTCCAGGCACTATAACGCCATTATGTAAAATAGCCGCTTCCAGCCGCATAAAAAGAAACTTAAAACAATAATTAAACTATTCAAAAATTCTCAAAATTAATAGAAGCTTTTATCAACTTAAAATTCTTTAGCTTTTAATTTATATTGAGTACTTTTTATGGCTCATACTTTTTACTTAATAGTTGTTAAATTATAATACTTAATTTCATTTGTAAAAGAATAATTTTAAAGAGTCATTATTGTTTAATAATCACTAAATTGCAATAAGAAAATATAATAATAATCTGAACTAAACTGAACACGTTTTAGAACACGATTTAAATAATAAAAAGGTTAAAATTCAGTAAGTCAAAGATTTACTTGAACTCATAACCCGAAGGTCACTGGTTCGAGTCCAGTTCCCGCTACTAAGTAAAGAGTAATCAGCAATGATTACTCTTTTTTTTTTACTTTAATTTTTATTTTGAAAGTTGATTTTTTGTTGATAATAGGTCAATAAAAAATATATTTATAATTTTTATTAAAAAAGAGCGCAATTCTCTAATTAAGTTGTATATTTGCCGCCGGAAATAACGGGTCGATTTTATGATTCGAAAGTTAAAAGCTAAGTTGTTGTTTTTGAAACAATATCGCGGGATAGAGCAGTAGGTAGCTCGTCGGGCTCATAACCCGAAGGTCACTGGTTCGAGTCCAGTTCCCGCTACTACTTTAAATCATTATAAAACAACAGTTTAGTTCGCTAAACTGTTTTTTTATGCAATCAATTCTCGAATTCATTACCTTTACTTCCAAAATTGAACACGATTTGGAACACGATTCAAAAGTTTTACCACTTTTTTCACCCCCAAAAATTTATACTGCAAATGGAGACCTCTCTAAGCGCTGGTATGTGTATTTTTCATTTAAAGTTCCAGAAACAGGAAAAATGAAACGTATGGGGAATATTTATGGAAAAGTGAACAATTACAAAACCAAAGAAGCACGGTTGACTATTTTAACTTCATACAGAAAAAATTTACTTTTTTTATTGAAGAAAGGATTTAATCCGTTTGAAGATAATGCTATTTTACATCAAAAATTGAAAGATCCTTTTTTGAAAGAAGCACCGAAGAAAAAAGCTAAAGAAGAAGTTTTAAAAGAAGAGGGAGTCCCAAGTTATTTAAATGATGCTATAAAGTCAGCAGTAAAAGAAGCTATAGATGAACATGCAATTGTTTTAGGAGTAGAAAGTGGCGGCGGTAAAACGAAAAGCATTGCTAAGGAAGAGAAAAGCATTACAAATGACGATAAAAGTATTGCTGATGATAATAAAACAATTGCAAATGATGATAAAACAATTGCAAATGATAATAAAACAATTGCAAAAGTTAAATATGATGTAATTTCTATTACAAAAGCTTTTGATCTTGCCTTAGAATTAAAAGAAAAAGAAGTAAGTGAAAGGACGATTAGTGACTATAGAAGAAAGAGTAATAAGTTTATTGCGTGGATGGAGGTAAATTATCCTGATAAGAAGCATGTAAAAAGTATTGATAGAAAAGATGTAATAGAGTATTTAAATACCATTCTTTTAAGAACAAGTGCAAGAAGTAGAAATAATTATAGAACAGAGTTAGGGAGTTTGTTTCAGGTATTAAAAGACAATGAATTGGTGGATGAAAACTATATTCAATCCATACCAATTTTAGCATCAAAACCTAAAAGACATAAAACATACTCTTTAGAAGAACAAAAAAAGATATTTAAATATTTAGAAAAAGAAGATCCTCATTTATTGTTATTTATAAAGTTTGTTTCTTATTGTTTTATAAGACCTATTGAAGTTTGTAGAATAAAAATAAAAGACATTAATGTTGAGGAAAGAAGGATTCAGTATAAAGCAAAAACGAGTGCTAAGAAAACAAAAATAATTCCTGATATCTTATGGGAAGTATTACCAGATTTATCAGAATTAGATAAAGAATCATATTTGTTTACCCCTAAAACAATAGGTGCTTTTTGGGATGCGAAAGAGATTAATAGAAGAGATCATTTTTCTAAGCGCTTTTCAAGTGTTGTAAAAGAGCAATTTGGATTGACAGAGGATCATGGGATTTATAGTTTTAGACATACATTTATTTCTAAATTGTATCGAAAATTAAGAGAAAAAGCAACTCCTTTTGAAGCGAAAAGTAGTTTGATGTTAATTACAGGCCATACTTCTATGGTTTCGTTAGAAAAGTATTTACGAGATATTGATGCGGAATTACCAGAAGATTACTCTAAATTATTTGAATAAATGTCAGAAAAACAACCAAAGCAACACGAAATTTATAATGAGTTAAGGGATAGGGCTTCTTATCCTCTTTTATTGTATGTTTCTAAAAGTTTAGTAGAGGACGAAGTTGATGACGAGCAAAAGAAAAACACCGAATGGTTGTTTGATCGGTTAATTGTTGCCAAAGCTAAAGAGGTTGTTAGTTATGTCGATGTGCAGGATGATACCATGGAGATGTTGAGAAAAGGTGGTGAGTTAAGAGCGAATCTTTTTGATTTGGTAGATTATTACGCAACATTAAAGGAGGCACAGTTTAATTTTTTATACAATAATTATCTAAACCATATACTTGGAATGAAGTGTTGGTGTGATGAGATGGTTAAAGATGTAGAAAATGGAACGAATGAATTTTATAAAAAATACATTACCTATTTTAACTTGCAGGCAGATCTGTATGCACAGCATCAAAAAGATCTTGCAGAAACTTTTCCTGATGAAAATGGTGAGATAAAAATAGAAGTGAATATCCGTTCTTTTGTTGTTGATAATTTCTCGATGATCAAAAAAGAAATCAATACAATTGAAAAAGAATCTACAAAAAAGAAATATTTAATTACAGATGAGGAGTCTCGTAATTATTTATTGGAAAAAGTTTTTGGTGTTGATTTGTAGATGAATCACCTTGGAAAAATAAAATAGAGGACATTTTGCGTTAATTGTACGTATGATTAACGCATAATTGAGTCAAATTTAAAACGTTATCATAAAATTAATAATTTATCACCTAATTATTTGGGAGATTTCTTTATTTCGATTTGATTTTGGTGTATTTTAAAATAAGTCATTATCTAGAGGGCTTTTTATGATAGAATTACGGAAATCCATAATACTATTCCAATTCATTTGGCTATTTTTAAGGTTCAAAAAAAGAAAAAGTAGTTATGAGGTTAAAGTCGAACTTTAGGTTTCTCCAAGAAAACTATAAAGAGCTATTTCCATTAGTTTTATTAGCTGAACAAAATTGTTACAAAGATCCTAGTACCACCCTAGCAAAACTTAGAATTCTTACAGAAAAACTAGCAAGAATTTTAATTGATTTTGAACAACTTGAAGAGCCTTTGGACGGTAGGCAAGTAAGTCGATTAACAATGTTGTCTAACTATTCAGATACACCGTCTGAGATTATTTCTATTTTCCATGCCATAAGAAAATCGGGTAATAAAGCCTCACATTCAGGTGAAGGAACACGAGCGGAGGCAAGATACATGTTAAGGCAAGCCTATTACTTAACAAAATGGTTTGTTGAAGTTTATGAAGAAGAAGATTTTGTTCCTGATTATATCACTCCAGAAGAGTCTTGGTTTTTAGAAGATAACAATAGAGCAAAGGAATTAGAAGAAGAATTAGCGGTTTTAAAAAAAGAAATAAATACTTACAAAGAGCAAATTCTTAAGCAAACACAACTTTCTGAAGAAGCAAAACAAAAACGAAAAGAACGTGCTTTCGTAAAAGCTAAAAAAACGGAAGAAACAGAAGTTGAAACCAGAGATCGAATTGACAAACAATTACGAGATGCTGGTTGGGAATGTGATACACTGACAATTAATTTTAAATCGGAAAAGACACTTCCTCAAAAAGGAAGATATATGGCGATAGCCGAATGGAGATGTGATACAAAATGGGCAGATTATGCTTTATTTAATGGCTTAGAATTAATTGGTATTGTAGAAGCTAAAAAACACATTAAAAATGTAATGAGCGATTTAGGGCAAGCAAAAACGTATAGTCAACTTGTAAATACAAATCATAATATTACTTTTCCGTTACATCCAAATAGTAGTGATTACAAAGTGCCATTTACTTTTGCTACAAATGGTAGATCTTATCTAGAGCAGTTTAAATCTGCATCTGGTATTTGGTTTTGGGATGCACGGAATAAAAAAAATATAGCAAGACCTTTACCTGATTGGTTTTCACCAAAAGATTTAATTGAAAAACTCAATTATGATGAAAATGAGGGTATTAAAAAACTAGAAAAAACAGACTACGATTTATTAGAAGATAAGAGTGGTTTAAGTTTAAGGGAATATCAAATAGAGGCAATTAAAGCCGTAGAACATAAAATACTAACCAATAAAGAAGATAGACGCGCTTTGTTAGCGATGGCAACAGGAACGGGTAAAACAAGAACCATGATTGGTATGTGTTATCGTTTAATTGCTTCAGGGAGATTTAGACGTATTTTATTTTTGGTAGATAGAAGAATGTTAGGTAAACAGGCTTCAGATGCTTTTAAAGAAGTACATATAGAAGGGTTACAAACGTTTGCTCAAATATATGATTTACAAGATTTAGAAGATAAGGCGGCAGAATTAGATACCAAAATTCACTTTGCAACCGTGCAAGGTATGGTGCAACGTATTGCCTATTCTGATGATTCTCCAAGTGTTGGAGATTATGATTGTATAGTAGTAGATGAAGCACATAGAGGATATACTTTAGATAAAGAAATGGATGAGGAAGAATTTATTCTTCGTGATCAATTAGATTTTCAGAGTAAATACAGAATGGTGTTAGATTATTTTGATGCCTATCGCATTGGGTTAACGGCAACACCTGCATTACATACTAGAGATATTTTTGGGGATCCAGTTTTTACGTACTCTTATAGAAAAGCAGTTGTAGAGGGGTATTTGATAGACTTTGAACCTCCTTATGTTTTTCAAACTACCTTGTCTAAAGATGGTATTGTTTGGGAAAAAGGAGATGAAGTAAAAATATACGATCCTGAAGAAAATGAAATCAAAGATTTAGGAGTTACTGATGATGAAATTAAAGTAGAAATAACAGGTTTTAATCGTAAAGTAATTACTGAAAATTTTAATAGAGTCATATTAAACGAATTGATTTCTACCTATGGGATTTTACCAGAAAATAAGGACAAAACCTTAATTTTTGCAGCTACAAATATTCATGCAGATACCATTGTAAGGTTGATGAAGGAAGAGCTTGTAGAATTAGGTGAAGATGTAGATGATGATGCAATTGTTAAAATAACTGGAGAGGTTTATAATAGAGAAGACTTGCTTCGTAAATTTAAAAACGATCAATACCCAAGTATTGTGGTTACAGTAGATTTGTTAACAACAGGAATAGATGTGCCAAGTATTTCTAATTTGGTCTTTTTACGAAGAGTAAATTCTCGTATTTTATATGACCAAATGGTGGGGAGAGCAACAAGGCGTTGTGATGAAATAGGAAAAGAAGTTTTTAAAATTTACGATTGTGTTGGAGTTACCGAAATTATGTCAAAAGAGCAGGTGATGAAACCTGTTGCTCCATTAGTAACAAAAACCTTTGCTAATTTAGTAGAAGAATTTGCAATCATTAAAGATGAATATACTAAAGAAGCAAAACTAGATAGAATTATAGCCAAGGTACAGCGTAAGTTCTCGGGTTTCAATCAGGAGCAAAAGGAACGATTTAGTGTCTTAACAGGAGAACCGACAGCAAGAGACTTTGCTAAAAAGTTAAAAGCTACAGATGTTCAAAACTTGAATCAATCTTTCTCTAATTATGGACACTTATGGGAGTTTTTAGATAGAGAAAAAGGAAAGGCTTTAAACTATAGTACCTTATATAGTGATCATGAAGATAGGGTTGAAGAAATCTCTAGAGCGTATGAGAAAAACCTAAAACCTAAAGATTATTTAGACTCCTTTACAGAGTTTATCAGAAATAATAGAAATGAAATTGCAGCATTAAACATTGTGTGTACAAAACCAAGCAGTTTAACACGTTCAGATTTAAAAGAGCTGCGTTTGGTGTTAGATATTGAAGGCTTTAACAAGAATCAATTAAATGCAGCTTTTAAAGAAGTAACCAATACAGAGATAATTGCAGACATTATTGCACACGTTCGTACTTGTGCTTTAGGCGAAGATTTAGTGTCTCATAAAGAACGCATTTCAAAAGCCTTAGCAAAATTGAAAACTTCGCATAACTGGAATCAAATTCAATTAAAATGGTTAGATAAAATAGAAGCACAGTTGCAAAGAGAATCTATAATTACTTTAGAAGATTTAAACAAACCACCTTTTAGTGTTGATGGTGGACTAAGAAAATTAGACAAAGTGTTTAAAAATGAAACTGCTGAAATTATTAAAGAATTGAACGATTATTTGTATGCATAATAATAATAATATAGCTGTTGAGCAAGAGTTTGTTAATAAAATAGATCCCAAGGTGCAGACTGTTAGGGATTTAATTTGTTTAGAAAATTTAACTATACCAGAGTATCAAAGACCCTATAAATGGCAGTCTAAAAATGTAAAACAGCTTATAGAAGATGTTCTTTTGCATAAAGAGAAATCTGCATATAGAATTGGTACCGTTGTAATATATGATAAGTCTAAAGATATATATACAGATCAAGAAGTAACAAAAAAAGACTACTTCCATATTGTAGATGGACAACAAAGACTTATAACCTTAACTTTGATTGCTTATAGTTTACTTAACGAGCCAAACACAAAAGAAATTGCAGAAAAAATAATAACAGGTAGTCAATTAAGTCTACTTAAGGTGAAATTTACAAGTGATATTACTAAAAATAATATGGCTTTAAATTATGATATTATTAAAAGAGAAATATCCCATTTTACTGTAGATGAAATTAAGTTTTTCTTTAATAAATGTGAATTGATTTGTATTACGCTTACAGATATTTCTGAGGCATTTCAATTTTTTGATTCTCAAAATGATAGAGGAAAAGGTTTAGATCCCCACGATTTATTAAAAGCATTTCATTTAAGAGAAATGTCTTCACTTAATGAATTAGAAAAAGCAGCTTGCATTAAAGATTGGGAAGAGAAAGAAGATCGCGAATTACAAGATCTATTTAGTAATTATTTATTTAGAGTAAGACGTTGGTCTAAACGTAAACAAGGTAGGTATTTAAACAGTAATAATGCTTCCACTTTTAAAGGTGTAACCTTAGATGATTCTTTAAATTATCCTTACGCTTATCCTTTAAGAATTAATAATGTATTTACAGATGAGTTTAACACCCATTTACATCGTAAAATTGACTTAAATATAAAGCCCTATCCGTTTCAAATAGACCAAGTCATTATTAATGGAAAACGTTTTTTCGAAATGATTGCTTTTTATCAATATAAAGTGAATCAGATAAAACAGACACACAATATAATTAACATTAAAAACGAAAAAGGGAGGTTTGTAAAAGGTACTATTGATAAAAAAGACTTATTAGAAAAACTTCAATTCTTAGAGGTGAAATCAGAAAAAGATATTGTGTATAGAATTTTTGAAACCTTAGCCAGTTATATCGGTAGAAATAGAACAGGAGATAAATATGTCAGAAATATTTTTGATTGTGCTTTGTTATATTATATAGATAAATTTGGTAATAAAAATTTAGACAAAGTTTTAGTTAAACTATTTGTTTGGGCGTATTCTTTAAGACTAACAAGTAAAGCAGTACAATTGGCTTCAGCAGATAACCATGCTGTTGTGTGGAATAGTGTTTTTAATGTAATTAGAGAAGCTACTCAACCTAAAGAAGTCTATAATATTGATCTTGGTAAGATAGAAATTCAATCAACCAATACAAAAAAAATTGAAACTCTTTTTACAGAATTAAAATACATTTAAGCTATGGCTAAAGAACCAATAGAACTAAGTATAGGTAGTATTTTTAGCCCAAAAGATTATTCTCAATTAGAAAAATATGTAATACCAAGATATCAACGTAATTATGCCTGGACAGAGCCGCATATAAAACAGCTTATTCAGGATATTTTAGATTTTTCAGAGATAAATTCTAAGAATTATTATTTAGGAAGTTTAGTCGTATATGAAAGAAAAGAAGAAGGGAAAACGTTTTTTGAAACTATAGATGGTCAACAAAGATTAACAACTTTAAATATCTTGTTTTCAGTATTAAAAAACGAATTTAATAAAATTGAGAGTAATTTTAAAATTAATCTGAGGTATGACAGTAGGCCAAAATCAACTTATAGCTTAGACTATTTTTTTAATTATGATAAAGAAATTGACTTTATAAATAATACAAAAGGATTAAATACACGCATTAAAGCTGCTTATCATATTATAACTAACGAATTAAATACTATTCAGGAAAATAGAGGACAAGAGGTCTTAAATAATTTTGTGTCTTACCTTAAAAATTCTGTTAAATTATTACGGGTTCCTGTACCTGAAGATACAGATTTAAATCATTATTTTGAAATAATGAATAGTCGTGGGGAACAGTTAGAAAAACATGAGGTTTTAAAGGCAAATATGTTAGATGTTTTTAAAAATGACGATAAAAGCACTCACGTTTTTAATACTATTTGGGAGGCTTGTGCTAACATGGAAAAATATGTGCAATATGGTTTTTCTACTCATAAAGACAAAAATAATAATCAAAGTATTAGAAATCTTATTTTTGGTAACGATTGGACAGGTTTTAACCCAACAGACTTTAATGAGGTTTTAAACTGTTTTGGTACTGTTTCCGATGAAAGTAACGACCCCACAATGTTATCTATTTTGATTGACACTAAGGGTGATGCTTCTAAAAATAAAGAAAATAAAGAAGGACAAGAACGTTTTACTACTGTAATAAATTATTCTAATTTTTTATTACATGTTTTAAGAATCTTAATTAATAAATCAAATAAATATTTCATAAACGAAAAATTAAAAGATGTGCCTTTAGATGATAAAAGGTTATTAGATACATTCAAATTATTCTTAGAGAATAAAGCAATTAATAAAATAGAATTTGTAGAAGATTTTGGTTTTCATTTATTAAAACTTAAAAGTAAATATGATAAATATATTATTAAAAGAGATGGATTAGATGATAAATGGAGTTTAAAAGAACTTAAAGTAGAGAGTTCTCCTCAATACAATAATACTTTTTCAAAAAATAATCAGAAAGTTATTCTATTACTTTCTATGTTTCATGTTTCTGCACCAACATTAATTTATAAGCATTGGTTAAATGCAGCCCTAAACTATGTTTTATATATAGATGAAATAAAAGAAGCTGATTATATAAATTATTTAGAACGGTTAAGTGATGCGTATTTATATGATAATTTTTTAGCAGAAAAAGGAAAAAAAATAGAGTATTATGATATTATATATACCAATAAAGGTGAACGTAGTCTTTTTGATCATAATGCTATTGATACAATTTTAAATAACGGTACAAGTGTAGAAAACTTTATTTTTAATCGTTTAGATTATTTATTATTGCACCAATGGGAGGAGCAAAAAAACAGTATACAAGAAAAAGATAGAGATTATAAATTCTTCAACTCCAGTATAAAGAATTTCAATTTTTCATTTCGATCGTCTGTAGAACATTATTACCCACAAAATCCGCATAATAATGATGATAAATTAGATGACAAAGATTATAAATTTTTAAATAACTTTGGAAACTTATGCTTAATTAGCGGAAGTCAAAACTCTAAATTAAGTAACCTATTACCTGAAGGTAAAAAAAGTCATTATTCGCCAAATGATATCGAAAACGAAAGTGTAAAACAACGTTTAATGATGTGCTATACCGAGTGGGACAAATCAAATATTGAACATAAGGTAACAGACCATTCTCAAAAAATGAAAAATTTACTTTTAAGTACAACATCAAATATAAAAAACTAGAAAACATATAAATGGCATTATCCACACAAGAAATAGTAAACAAACTCTGGAATCTTTGTAACGTATTACGAGACGACGGAATCACGTATCACCAATACCTAAACGAATTGACGTTTATTCTGTTCCTTAAAATGGCAGAAGAAACCGACTATAACGATAAGTTACCAGAAGGCTACCGTTGGGAAGATTTAAAACTAAAAGAAGGAATTGAACTCGCTACTTTTTACCGAAAATTATTATTGCATTTAGGTACAGAAAGCACAGGTAAAATTCAGAAAATATACAACAACGCACAAACCAGTATTCAAGAACCAGCCAATCTGCGTAAAATTATAAAACATATTGATGAGCTAGATTGGTTCGAAGCCAAAGACGAAGGTTTAGGTGAAATGTACGAAGGCTTATTAGAAAAAAACGCTAGCGAAAAGAAATCTGGAGCAGGACAATATTTTACACCAAGACCATTAATTAATGTAATGGTGCGTTTAATGGATCCTAAAGTAGGAGAACGTTTAAACGACCCTGCTTGTGGAACCTATGGATTTATGATTGCTGCACATCATCATATTTTAAAGAATAATGATATTTATAATCTAAGCGAAGCTCAAAACAACCATTTACAAAACGAGCAATATTCGGGTTGTGAATTGGTAGGCGACACACATCGTTTAGCAATGATGAACGCTTTTTTACACGGAATGGGAGGAAACATCGCTTTAGGTGATTCTTTAAGTAGTTATGGTGAAAGCATTAAAAACATGGACTTAGTTTTAGCAAACCCACCATTTGGAACTAAAAAAGGAGGAGACAGGCCAACCAGAACCGACTTAGTCTATCCAACCTCTAACAAGCAACTCAATTTTTTACAAGGTATTTATAGAAGCTTGCATACAAGAAGAGGCGCAAGAGCAGCAGTAGTTTTACCAGATAATGTATTGTTTGAAGATGGCGACGGACAAAACGTACGTAAAGATTTGATGGAAAAATGCAACATACACACCATTTTGCGTTTACCAACAGGTATTTTTTACGCCGCAGGTGTAAAAACCAACGTGCTATTCTTTGAGCGTGGTACCACAGATAAAGCCAACACTAAAGACGTTTGGTTTTACGATATGCGTACCAATATGCCCAACTTTGGAAAACGTACACCCTTTACCGAAAGCTATTTTGCAGATTTCGAGAAAGCCTTCACTGCCAAAGACCGAAACAAAATTAAAGACGAACGCTTTAGCTGCATAACCAGAGAATTTATTGCTAAAAAGAACGACTCTCTAGATTTAGGCTTAATTGCAGATGATAGCATTACCAAAGCCGAAGACATTGGTGAACCTATAGATATTGCCAAAGAAGCCTTAACCGAATTAACCAGCATTACTAAAGAGTTAAATGCCATAATTAAAGCATTAAACTAGATGGGAAATAAGTTACCAAAAAATTGGATTTCATCAAGTATAGGAGAATTACTAGACGTGAATATGGGACAATCACCTCCAAGCTCATCTTATAATACAGATGGAATTGGTATTCCTTTTATGCAAGGGAAAACCGAATTTGGAGATTTGTATCCTGAAATAAGAAAATACACTACTGAACCAAAGAAAATAGTTCAAGCTGAAACAGTTCTGTTGTCAGTTCGTGCTCCGATAGGACCAACAAATGTTTCTCAAGCTGAATTATGTGTTGGAAGAGGATTAGCTGGCATATCTAGTAATGTATTACCATTAAATTTTCTTCTTTATTATTTACGTTCAATTGAAGATACTTTAGATGCTAAAGGAACAGGAACAACATTCAAAGCTATTTCTAAGGATAAATTATTAGAAACAAATTTCCCACTTCCACCACTAGCAGAACAACAACGCATTGTTGCCAAGTTAGACGAATTATTTGGGCATCTAGACAGCCTAAAAACCCGTTTAAACAACATACCACAAATCCTTAAAAACTTTAAACAGACGTTGTTAACCCAAGCGGTAACAGGTAAACTTACTGAGGAATGGCGTGTTGGGAAAGAGTTGGAAGAATGGAAAGAAATTACAGTTGGGGAGTTTATGATTGAGGTGAAAAATAAAATGAATCCAATGGAATCAGATGCTACAAATTATATAGGGTTAGAGCATCTTCTAAAGGATGGAGGAGTCATTAATAAGTCAACTTCTGAAGATCTTAAAAGTTCTAAAACAGTTTTTAAAAAAGGTGATGTTTTATACGGAAAATTGAGACCATATTTAAATAAACATGACGTTGTTACTTTTGATGGTGTTTGCTCCACAGATATTTTAGTATATAGAAATGATTTTGAAGATTCTTCATATTTCTTTAATTATTATTTAGGAACTGAGAGTTTTATTCAAAAAGCAAATTCTGAGTCTAAAGGTATAAATCTTCCAAGAGTTTCATCAAAAACTATTAATCAATTCAGTATTGCTGTTCCACCAAAAGAGGAACAAACTGAAATCGTAAAACGTGTAAAATACTTATTTGCGAACGCAGATACCATAGGTGTCCAATACCAAAGCTTAAAAACAAATATAGACAGCCTGCCACAAGCTATTTTAGCCAAAGCGTTTAAAGGTGAATTGGTGGAGCAATTAGATACAGATGGTGACGCAAGAGATTTGTTAAAAGAAATTCAAGCGCTAAAAGCTGTCGCAGCACCTAAAAAGAAAGAAAACACCTTAACAAAGACAAAATCAAAAAGAAAAATTGATAAAGGAAAAACAAAAGTTATAGCTAAAGTGCCTGTAAAAGGGACAGTGAAGGCAGAAACAATAAAACAATTTGGTATTGAAGCAAATTTAATGTGGCTTCATCTTAAAACTAATGTTGGTTTAAAAAAATTCACTTTTGATCAAGTTGATTTACCACCAAAATATAGTTATGACAGATTTAAAGAGGAATTATTTGAGCTTTTGGATGAGTGTAGAAAATTAGAAAAAGGGCCTCGATTAGTACAATCATACGCAGATGGTCATATTTCATATCAAATAAAATTGAAATGAAACTGATTCATTTTTCATATAACGACCCATATAGCCATCACCCAATCAATGGGTTTGATGAAAATTTAAGAAATATTCATTTTATTAAAAAGGGACTGAATCCAATTTGCTTGGTTGGTATAAATGGCTCTGGTAAATCTAAATTGCTAGAATGTATTGCAGAAGTATTCGAATATCTTACTGGACGATATACAGATTTTCTTAAAGACCCAGGAACTACAACTATTCAGTTTAGAATTGATTATATATTCAAGCTATCGAAAGGAGATAGTTATGTGAGATTTGTACAAAATCAAACAAAAGGCAAACCAGATTGTTTTATTGGAAAAGATGAAGATTCTTTAGTAGGAGAAAAAGACGATTCAAAAATAAGAGCAGTTTTACCTGAAATAGTCCTTGGATACTCATCTGGAGAAAACGAATCTCTAAGCCAATGGTTTCATCCTTATGTAGATGAATACGGAAAATATTTTAATGATTTTAGAAAGGGTGCTGTAACAAAAAAATTACCTGACTTGCCACATATGCTTTGGGTTGACTTTAGCATGAACAAATTAGTATTTATTGCTAACTCAGTATTTAGTCTTGATGCAGATTCCAAATGGAACAATATAATAAAAGAAGTTAATACAACTGCTCTGAGGTCTTTTCGAATTATTATAAAACTTAAACCAAAGAAAGGACCATCTAAAGGAATAATTGCAGCAAAAGAACAACTAGATATAATTGAAACGTTAAAAAGATGTAGTTCGTCATCTCACGATGCCAAGGACAGAGAACAATCGCTAGTCCTTGACTATTATTACTCAGAAGCTACCTATAAAGCTTTTAAGAAGAATTTTAATTCTGCATTTGGGTTATACACGGCATTATTTAAATTAGATACATTGAATCTTATCGTTATCCAATCTGAATTAGATGAAGTAAACAAAATAAAAAAAGAAACAGGGGAGACTTTACCAAGACCTGTACTAATAGAAACTCAAAAGGCAATAGGCTTCTTTGGATTAAAAATGCACCATAAAAGCAAATCAGTGGTTCAGTATTCAAACTTAAGTGATGGCGAACACCAATTCTTGCACATTTTTGGAGCTTTGAACATGATTCAAAGCAAGAATGTTTTGTTCTTGTTGGATGAGCCAGAAACACACTTTAATCCACAATGGAGATCGGCTTTTATATCAAATATGGATAGTATCGCAAAAAAACGAGAGCAAGAGTATTTGATAACAACGCATTCGCCGTTTCTTCTTTCAGATTCAAGAAGCGAGAATGTATTTGTTTTTGAAAAGTCAGCGAATAAAATTAAAATAACTCAACCAGATATAGAAACTTATGGCTCAGCTGTAGAACTTTTATTAAAAGTAGCTTTTGGTGTAGCGCCTCCTGTTGCTTTAAAATCCAGCAAGGAATTAAAGAGTCTAGTTACTAGAAAAAATGTAACGATAGAAGCCCTTGAAGCAGGAATAAATAAATATGGGGATTCAATTCAAAAGTTTGATTTGTACCAAAGAATAAGGGATTTTAAGAAAGAGCAAAAGAAAGAGTAGAATGTTAGAATCTTGCACACATATCACTCACAAGGCAAATAATTTGCATCTATTCTTTTGTAATTATTTGGAGAACATTAAAGATTTACCAAAGAATACAGAATTTATTAGTACACATTGTCCTGATAAGGCATTAGCTGTTCCTTTTTCTAAAATTGAAACAGACGGTTCTCTAACAAAATTACACAAACTTGTAAAAGAGTTTCAAAAGAGTCTTCTAGACCTTTCAAGCCCAGATCGTAAAACGTACTTAAAGATTTTTGAAGATACAAATCAAGTAAATAAATTATTTAAAAGACCTAGTAAAGCTATTAGAAAAGATGATTATCCTGGGAAAACAGGAGATACCACTCATAAGTTATTGGTTGAGATGTTTACTAATACATTTGGATTAACAGCTTTTGATATTAAAGGACATTACAAAAAACTTTATGATTCCAAAAAAGATAGTTGGTGTCCATTTTGTGGAATGGAAAAATACAAGGTACCTGAAAGAATTAAACAAGATTATGATCACCTATTGTCTAAAAAGGATTATCCTGCTGCAGCTGTTAACTTGAATAATCTTATTCCAATGGGGATAGATTGTAATAGAATATATAAAAAGGATGATGACATTTTATTTGATAAAAAAAATAATAAAAGAAGAACAGCTGTTCATCCATATTCAGAGACAATAAAGCCTATTCTAACTCTAAAAGGAAGTAAAGTGGGCGTTGATAAGAACGCTAGAACTTGGAAGGTTAGTTTTACACCAAAGAATCAAAAAGTTGCAACTTGGAATGATTTATTTAATATTTCCGATAGGTGTAGAGAGGATTTTCTTGAAAAAAGACCTAAATCCTCTCAAGAAACGGAATATGATACATTTTTAGAAATGTTGATTAAGTTGTGTCGAAGAGAGAAGAGTAGGTATGAAATTAGATCTAGTACAATAGGTGACTGGACTGAAGTTAATCTAGATACATATTTGGAGGATAATATAGATGTTTTAAAAGACTATTACTACAAGGATAGGAACATGTTAAAAAGTGCGATTTATGATTTCTTAAAAGATCATTCCGATTCAGATTATAAAGAAACTTTATTAGATAGGATAAATGTCAATTTAAAAAGGGGAATCTCATGAATTTTTGAATTAACAGATTAAAATAAATATTTTACCAGAAGATTTATTAATAGGTATTGTATTAGTGTAGAAGGTAGAATAATTAACCGATTTAAAAAAAACAAGGTCAATGAATGATAAAAGAAAACAACTGTGTTTAAATTATTTAAAGGCTCAAAAAGCATTTTTAGATATTGCTAATGATGATGAAGTATTACGTGGTAAGGATAACATTATAGGTAGAATAGGAGAAGCTATCGCTCATTTTTTTTTAGAGCAAATAGGTAGGTATCCAAAAGTTATTAAAAAGCAATCTAACCCTAGTTATGATATTACTTGTAAGAATGGAGCAAAAAGAGTTTCAGTAAAAATGATTACTTCAGAAAATAAAACAGGTAACACTTCAAAAATTCATTCTAAATGGGACGAATTAATAGGAATTGAGTTAGGTGAAGATTTTAAAATATTAAAATTAGGAATTATAAATAAAGAGAACTTTGATAAAGAACAAACCAAAAGAAACAAAAGTTTAACTCCTAGTTTTAGCAGAGCCAAACTTAAAGAAAATGGTGTATTTAATATAACAGGTAGAGTTTACGATAAAAAGGACTTAGAAAAGTATAATTTGATTTAAGTATAAAAATGGCTCATCAATTTACATTTAATGAACAAACAATAATTAAAGTTGGTAATTTATTACCTCGCTTAAAGTATGCAGTAGAGCCAATTAAAGTTATTAAATGGCTTGAAAACTTTGATGAAGATGAAGTTGATTCTGCTATTGATTTATTAAGAGTATATGAGTATATACCTTTTAATGAGTTTATGTTTAGGTTAAATGATTTATTAGGTCAGATTTTAAAAAAGATACCTAGAGGTGAAAAAATTATAATTTTTCCTTACGGGAAAGTAGGCAAAAGTGGTACTTTAGTAACTTATCCATTAAGAAATACTAAAGTTTTTAGAGATAGAAATAAAGATAAAATAAAAGGAGTAAAAGAAGAAGATAAAGATATTTTATTGACTCATGATTTTGATAACATAAAGAACCCAAAAAATTATAAGCATTTTATATTTATTGACGATTTTATAGGTAGCGGAAAATCTTTTTGCAAAGTGTATTCTAAATCTAATTCTATTCAACAATGGATAAAAGATAATGATATAGATAATGTCTACTTATTATCTACTATTATTATGTCTGAAGGTGAAAAGTATATTAAAGATCGTTTTTCAAATATCCAAATAGAATCCGAAGTAAGAAATAAGATTTTTGACAAAACCTTATCGCCTCTAAATATTTTTGGAAATACTGTAGATATTGAGAATATAGCAGTCAAACATGGTAAACGAATAAATAGAAGAGAACCTGCTGGTTTTGGTAGTAGTCAGTCATTAGTTTCTTATTTTCATAGCACTCCAAATAACACATTACCCATTATTTGGTCTGAAAATAAAAAGTGGAATCCATTATTTCCTAGATTTGCAGGTATTAGAATGGATGAAGCTCGTGAATTTAAACAAGAAATAGCATTCTATATTGGTATTTGCAACAAATTAAAGATTGATCTATTTACTGGAAAATCAATAATTAAAAAGCATCAGGATAAGCTTGTTCGAGAAATAAAACATAATAATAAACTAGATCATTCCGTAATCGCATTGTTGTTCCTAAAGAAGCAAGGTTATGATAACATTATTATTAATCATTTACTTGGCTTAACTAGATCAGAACTTTATAACATATACATTGAAGCAATAAAATTAGATTTTTTAAATAATCAATACGAAATAACCGCTTATGGCACAGAGTTTTTGAAAGAATTAAAAAAAAGAACAAAACCAGAAAATTTCAAAAAAGAGACAAAACACAGTTTAAGAGTAAAAAATGAATTTTATATACCAGTACAATTTAATGGAATGACATAGTTTATTGTTAGCAAATAACCCTAGTACGGTTTTCTCAGTGTAGTTCATTGAGAATTAGTAAAGCTACTTGATAATATAATCTATATGTTATCAATAATATGATTAAAGACTAAACTAAATCTAAGTCAGTTAGATTTATTTGATTCTTCAATCACATTTTCAAGAATATTTAATTTAACATTCAAGAAAGAGTAACAATAACTATGTCATTTTCATTTAAACAATTTGAAATAGAAGCTAAAAAGCAAGAAAAGTCGCAAGAGTTTATCGATGCTTGTTTAGTTTATGCTAAAAAACTAACACAAAATGATTATCCAGTAACATTTTCGTTAGAACATTTAGCTATGCAAATTGGTATTCAATCAGATTACCTTAGAAACTTAATTGGAGATGATAAAAATGGTATTACAAACAATTACGAGCATAAATACAAACGGTATAACTATTTTAAATTAAAAAAAAGACATGGTGGTTTTAGAGAGATAATGTCGCCAGCTAAAGATTTAAAATTCATCCAAAAATGGATCTTAGTAAATATTTTAAGTAAATATAAATTAGCAGATAGCTGTAAAGGTTTTAGAAAAGGGATTTCTATTTTTCATAATGCTAATGTTCATGAAAACTCTGAATTAATTTTAAAAGTTGACCTTTTAAAATTCTATGATACAATTACAGAAAAACGTGTTTATGGAGTATTTAAATCACTTGGATATGCTAAGAACTTATCCTATTCATTAGCTAAAATTACTACAGCAAAACATAGAGATAAATATTGGAGAAATTTTGATGATGATTCTAAAGAGAGATTAAAGGAATTGGTTATGGCAAAACCTCCTATTTTACCACAAGGAGCTCCAACTAGTCCTATGCTATCTAATATACTAGCAACAAAAATGGATTACAGGTTTGAAGCATTATCAAAAACTCAAAATTGTAGATATTCTAGGTATGCCGATGATATGACTTTTTCAATAACTAAAGAAGGTAAGTTACCTTCTTTGAAACTAATTACAAAAATAATATCTGATGAAGGTTTTTTTATTAATGATAAAAAAACAAGATACATGAAGAAAGGCTGTAAACAGTATGTAACTGGATTAACAACTACAAACGGCACCAATGTTTCTAAAAAATATAGGAAGGAAATTTCAGAACATATTTATTATTGCAGAAAGCATGGAGTAGATGGACATTTAGAGAGGCGAGTTGATTTTTCTGGTTATAACAATATTAAGTTTCATAACTGGTTATATGGTCATTTATGCTTTATAAAATCAGTTAATGAAGAAGCTAGTAAAAAAATGCTCGATAGTTTTAATAAAATAAATTGGTATATATAGTTATTTAAAACACTTAAATTTTTGTGAATAATTAGAAAATGAAAAAAAATGCTATTTGAAAAAGTAAATAAAGAACACATAATACAAGGAATTAAAGATTTTGGAGAAAAAGGAATACCTAAAGGTTTTGGGGCTTCATCAACATACGATTTAGTTTATAACGGTATACATTACCCTCCAAAGACAATTATGGCGTATGCAAACTTTCATGCAGAAGGAAGAACTATAGAACCCTATTTTAAAGGTGGTTTGAATACGGATTGTTTTAACGTCTTCGAAAAACTTCAATTTAATGTCATTAAAAAGCAGTTAACAGATCCTATATTTCAAATTCAAGTATCTAAAACTACAGACGGCAATTTTTTAACAGCACAATTGCAAATTGTAAAAGGTGGCTATCAATTATTAAAAGGATCTTATATTTATAAAGAACCCAAACCTAGTTTTTTAATCCATTCTTATTATAAAATGAGAGTCAAATATGAAAACGAAGACTATTTTGAAGACTCTGATTATAGTAAATATGTAATTCTTAAAAAAAACATAACCTTTGATAAATCTTCTCCTGCCGCTGTTATAGTTCTTAACAGAGCAGCTAATGGAAAGCGTGAATGGAAATTAAAGGATGGTACTACGCTTGAAGAATTTGAAAACAAACAAGTAAAACCTTTAAAACAGATTAATTACTGGGTCTTTCAAGGGAATCCGAAGATTTATAATACTACAGCAGCACTAAAATCAGGACATTTAAAAAGTTGGAAAGTAGCAGCACATAAAGATAAAATAGCCATTGGAGATAAAGTTATTATTTGGCAAACAGGAAAAGATGCAGGTTGTTACGCACTTGCTGAGGTTACTTCAGAAGTAGGTGTTTTCGAGGAAGAAAAGTTTGAAGAACAATACTATATTGATAAATCAAATTCTTTAGCTACAGTTAGAGTGAAAATAAAAATTGAACATTCATTTGCAGATACCCCAATACTATGGAAAGATATTAAAAATAGAGCCATTTTTAGTAATTTTAAGGCAGGTAACCAAGGCACTAATTTTTCGGCAACAAAAGAAGAATATCAAGAATTAACAAACATGATCAATTCTAAAAACCTTAGTATTAATACAAAATTAAATTACTTAATTCAAGATTACAAAAGCGCTCTAATAAATGATAATTGGTTATATGTTGAATTGTATAAGTTTGAATGGGCAAATTGGTTAACTGAAAGAGTTGTTTTTGAAGAACAAACAGATGAAGAAATTTTAGAGCTATGTTTGGCTTCTCAGAATGAAAACTATACTGACTCTAAAGGCGTACAATTTATAAAACAGGGTGCTAGAGAAAAGCTTAGCAAGTACATTGGAATTGAAGATATTAAAATTTTTAGAGATTTTTATAATCGTATAGAATTAGAAAATATAGATTATTCTAATCGTAATATGAGTTTTCCTATTTTGTCTTGTTGGATGTCTGTTTTAGTTCCTAATTCAATTTTTCCAGCAAGCAGAACTTCATTTGCTGATATTATTAGAAAGGTTTTTGTAATAAAATTAAGGAGTAGTAATATTGATTTTGTCATTAATATGCAAAAACCAATGGAGACAATATGCAATGTATTATTAGAGAATAAGGAAGTTGTTGATTTTGTTAGTAAGCAATTGAATAAATCAGAATTATCGCAGTTAGATTTAAACTGGTTAACACAAGATTTTTTATTATTTATAGACAGACATCCAAATTTATTAAAGCCAATAACAGAAACTGTTGAAGAGGAAGAAGAACAATATATTATGCTTGAGAAAATGCCAACAAACCAAATTCTATACGGACCTCCAGGAACAGGGAAAACGTTTTATTTAAAAGATCAATTGTTTGATAGATATACTCTTAAAGAAAATGCGATTACCAAAGAAAAGTTTTTTGAAGATAAAATAACGAATTTAACTTGGTGGCAAGTAATAGCAATTGCACTTATTGAAAATGGAACGTCAAAAGTAAATGAGATTTTGGAGAATAGATGGGTGAAAACGAAAGCATCCTTATCAGAATCTAAAAATGTGAGAGCTACAATATGGGGAACGTTGCAAATGCACACGATAACTTCTTCAGAAAATGTAGCATATAAACAACGTCAAAATCCGTTAATTTTTGATAAGAATAATGATAAAATGTGGCAGTTACTTGAGGAAGAAACAAAAGAGCAAATTCCTGAAATATATGATATAATAGATGAGGTTAACAATTTTAAAAGCAATAATGAAACAGTTATAAAAAATTACGATTTCGTAACATTTCACCAATCTTTCGCTTATGAAGATTTTATAGAAGGAATCAAACCTGTTTTTCCTGAAACAGAAGAAGAAACTAAAGATTTAGGATATAAGATTGAAGATGGTGTTTTTAAAAAATTGTGTATAAAAGCGAAGAATGATCCTTCAAATAGATATGCAATTTTTATTGATGAAATTAATAGAGGAAATGTTTCTGCTATTTTTGGTGAGTTAATAACGCTTATTGAAACCGATAAACGAAGTGGCGCTAAAAATGAAATGAGCATAAAGTTACCATATTCTAAAAAAGAATTTAGTGTGCCTTCTAACTTGGATATTTATGGTACCATGAATACCGCAGATCGTTCTGTAGAAGCATTAGATACTGCTTTAAGACGTCGTTTTGAGTTTAAAGAAATGATGCCAGATTATACTGTTATAGAAAATGAAGAAGTAGATTATATTAAGCTATCTGAAGTTTTAAAAAAGATAAACGAGCGTATAGAGTTATTAATAGATAGAGATCATGCCATTGGTCATTCGTACTTTTGTAAAGTAAATTCAGAAGAAAAACTAGCCAAAGCTTTTAATACTAAAATAGTGCCTTTATTGCAAGAGTATTTTTATGGTGATTATGGTAAAATAGGATTGGTGTTAGGAAAAGGATTTGTAGAAAAGGAAAAAAATGATGCTATCAATTTTGCTGATTTCTCGTATGAAAATTCAAATGATTTTAAAGCGCCTTCATACCTTCTAAAGCAAGTAAATGAAGATAATGTAATAGAAGCAGTTTTATCATTGTTAGGAAAAAAGCAAGCGGAATAATTGATAAGTAATAAGACAATATCGGTTTTTGAACACCAACGTTTATATGTTGGTGAGGAAGGTTTTAAGCAAGTACATTTAGATGCGCTATTAAAACTGAACGAATATCACGATGGTAATTATTTTGAACCTATTGCAAAAGGGATCAAATTTAATCAGTATGTTGGTGTAATTCAGGTAGATGGTTTAACTATTGAAATTCATCCAAAAGCAGATAAAGAGGATTCAGATACTAAATGGAAAGGTGTTTTATTAAAAATGTTACAAGCATGCGGAAAGCTTAAAGCGGAATCTTCTGGGGCAGCACATGTTAAAAGACAGCACCTTAATTTACTAGAAGTTTATTTTGAATTGTACTTATTAGAAGTAGAAAGTTTGGTTAGAAAAGGTTTGATTAAAAACTATAGAAAGCAGACACAAAATACAAAAGCATTAAAAGGTAAATTGGAATTTGCAGGACATATTCGAAAAAACATCGTCCATAAAGAACGCTTTTATACTATGCATCAAGTGTATGATAGTAATCACTTTTTACATCAAGTATTACAAAAAGCATTAATTATTGTTACTCAGTTTACAAGTGGAACTAGATTACAAGATTTAGCAAACAGAGTGCAGTTAAATTTTCCAGAAGTAGATCAAAAAACTATTACCGAAAAGCAACTGAATGAAGTTAGGTTAAATAGAAAATCTGTAGGATATGCGAATGCATTAGAGTTAGCGAGGTTAATTATTTTAAATTATTCACCCGATATTTCAAGTGGAAAAGAAAAGATGTTGTCTCTATTGTTTGATATGAATGAATTATGGGAAACTTATGTTTTAAAGCAGTTACAGA
Source organism: Polaribacter sp. HaHaR_3_91 (assembly GCF_019278525.1). NCBI lineage: Bacteria > Pseudomonadati > Bacteroidota > Flavobacteriia > Flavobacteriales > Flavobacteriaceae > Polaribacter > Polaribacter sp. HaHaR_3_91. Next base: position 3,704,778 of record NZ_CP058986.1, on the reverse strand, counting down.
AGGCTTGTTTAGGAACTGATATAAAAGTGTCAGGACAAGAATCTAAATCCTTTTGGGGAGGTAATAGTTTAAGACCAGATGTTGTGTTACGTAAAGGTTCGCAAACATTTATAATCGATACAAAATGGAAAAGACCAAAAAACAATACCGCTTCAGTAAGTGATTTACGTCAAATGTATGCGTATTGTCGTTTTTGGGATGCAGAAAAAGCAATGTTATTGTATCCTGGAGATCCCCGAGAAAATAGTTTTAAATCGTACTTAACAGATGACTATATCTTGGATAAAGAAAATCATTCAGCAATAGAACATCAATGTAAAATGGGCTTTGTTTCTGTTTTAGAGGGAGGAAAGCTGGATGAGGTTTTAGGTGAGAAGGTGTTGTCATTATTAGTTTTGTGATTAAGAATTAAGTAAATAATAGAGGTTAAGCTAACAAATGTTTACCATATTTAGAATATGGTAAATAAATTACTTACCTGCATTCTAAAATAATGGGTATCAATTTGCCATTGTTAATGTCGTATATGTTGTATTGGTTTGATAGTGAGTGTGATAAGGGGTTTAAATCCCGTTCTCGCTACAAGTATAGTACAAAAAGTCAAGGTTTAGATCTTGGCTTTTTTTGTTTGGGTACAACAAATTGTTTTTTTTAATTCTTTACAACAAAAAACTACAAATTACCTTAATTGCTATTAATTAATGCAATAAGCTCTTTAAATAGCTTGATTTTAAGATAATATCCTTATTAAAATAAAAAACTAATTATAATGATTCCGTAAACATTTAAAACGACAACTTTGGTTGTCGCTTTCCTTTTTATTCCATTTTTAATTATTAGAAAATAATAGCCCACAACAGTCAATATTTACTAGTAAACTTATTGAATTTTATAATATACTACCTATATTTATTTTTTTTTAAGAAAAAAACACATCAACTTTAATAATGATTGTTTAATCGTAAATAAACGTCGATTTTCTAGTGAATAACCCAAAAATATAAGTTTTTAATTTATGGATAACATAGAGACTATATATAAATTACATGTAGATGATTTGTACTCATATGGAATACACCTTGGCTTTGATGGTAGTTTAGTTATGGATGCTATTCATAATGTATTTCAAAAAATTCTACTTAATAAAAATTTAAATTACACCACAAATACCAAAGCTTATTTACTAAAAAGTTTGAGAAACGAACTTTTTGATGAATACAAAAGATCAAATAAGTTTTTAGCCTACGAAGAAGAAGTAAAAGACCTAAACTTTAGGTTAGATATAAATGTAGAAGATTTAATATTAGAGAAAGAATCTAAAAAATATTTAAAAAATAAAATTGAAAAGGTTTTAGAAAAATTAACATCTAGACAACGAGAAATTATATATTTCAGATACACTCAAAATTATAGTTACAAGGAAATTTCAGAGATTCTTGGAATTACTATTCCTGCATGTAGAAACCTCATATTAAAAGCATTAAAGGAATTACGAAAAAACGATGCAGGTAATTTTTACCTATTTTTAAACTACACTACTTCTATCTTATAAGGTAATTATATACCTATATTTTTCAAATCTTTTTTTTAATCAGTATACTTAGTTAACATAATTTTAACATTTAAATAGGTGATGAAATAAGAAAACATCTGTGTAGTATATGTAATCTTTATTTAAAAGAATAAAGACTTAAATAAATTATTAAAATTAAATGACTGTAAAAGATTTTTTAGAAAATGAAAAATTTATACTCTTTATGCTTTTTAAAGATAATGAGTCTATAAAACATTGGGATTTACACTTAAGTAAACACCCAGAAGATAAAATTCATTTTCAAAATGCTGAACATGAATTTAAAAAAATAAAACTTAATCCTTCGTCGTTACAAAAAAGCGATAAAGAAGCATTACATAAACGTATTTTTGAAGCCACTCAAAAAAGCAAAATAATCAAAATAAATAGAAAACGTAAATTTTACTCAGCAATAGCTGCATGTGCGTTAATTTTGATTTTAATAAAAGCTTACAATACAACTCCAAAAGATTTAGAAATTCCTAAAATTCTTGTAGAAAAATCCCTAGCAAAAACAGAAATAGAGTTAATAGCGAGCGGAAAAACATTCACACTTTCAAATAAAAAAACATTAACTGTAAGTAAAGAAGGAACAATTAATGCTGAAGGTAAAAGCCTAAAAGGAAGTGATTCTACAACCTATAATATTTTAAAAGTTCCTTTTGGAAAAAGAACAGAATTAGTTTTAGCTGATGGTTCTAAATTATGGGTAAACTCCGGTTCTACTGTGAAATTTCCTTCAAAATTTAATAAAAATAAAAGAGAAATTTATTTAGAAGGAGAAATTTATATTGAAGTTGCCAAAAATAAACTAAAACCCTTTAATGTTAAAACGTTAAACTTTGATGTAAACGTTTACGGAACTAGTTTCGACGTTAAAGCATATAAAGATAACGAGGAGCAAAGAGTTGTTTTAGTAGAGGGATCTGTTGGCGTTACTACTGTAGACAATATGAAAGCAACCATGCTTCCTAATGAGTCACTAGATATAACAGCATCAAAATTAATTAAGACAAATGTAAGTACTGAAACTTATACCTCTTGGAGAAGTGGTTATTTAATATTTGATGACAAACCATTAGAAGAAATTTTAATAGAATTATCTAGGTACTATAATGTAACTTTTTTAGATACAAAAAAAGAGCTAATCAATAAAAAATGTACTGGTAAAATCTATTTATCATCTAATTTAGAAGATGTATTAGAAACACTATCAACATTATCTAACAGTTCTTTTAAAATACATAACAACATTTAATAAATCATATTTAAGTTTAATAAGAAATATTATAGAATGAAAAAAACTCTTTTAATAAAGCTTAGTAATACAGTATTAGTAAATAAAAGGACGCTATATCTGCTACCTTTTCTAATATTTATAAATTTAGCTAGTTCATATGCCGCTACAGAAAATTTTCAAGTAGAAAAATTAACTTTAAATCTAAAAAACATTTCTATTAAAGAAATAATTAAAGAAATAGAAAGTAAATCAAGTTTTGTTTTTATTCAATCTGGTTTAAAAAAAGATGAATTAAACAAAAAAGTAAATTTAAACGTTGTAGATAAAACGATTTCAGATTTATGTGAGTCTATACTAACGGATACTACCATAAAGTACAAAATTATTAATAAACAAGTTGTTTTATACCATGTAGAAAAAAAGGAAAATATTATTAGTAGATTTTTTCAAGAATTATTTAGTATTTCCGGAACTATTACAGATGAAACTGGAGCACCAATAAGTGGAGTTACTATTGTTCTGAAAAAAGATCCTAGTATTTGGACCGTTACAGATTTTGATGGGAAATATAAACTGAGTGAAATACCAAAGGGAAGTATTGTTAAAGTATTAAGTATGGGTTTTTTAGACCAAGAAATAGTAATTACTGCTTCTGGTGTAAAAAACTTAGTTTTAAAAGAAGATATAGAGTCTTTAGATGAAGTAATTGTAACGAGTAATTACGGTACAGCTCAAAAGAAATCTAACTTAGTATCTAGTGCATATCAAATAAAATCAGAAGATATTGTTAACTTACCTCAACAACGTTTAGATAAAGTACTGGAAGGTGTAATTCCTGGTTTGGAAATAAATCCGCAAAGTAATGGTGCAGATAGTTCTAGGCCAAGATACTCGGTTACTATTAGAGGAGAAGCTTCTTTATCTGCCTCTAACGAACCGCTATGGATTGTAGATGGTATTCCTATTAATACAGGGAACAATACAAATCAAATTTTAGGAATAGAAACAAGCGTAAGTCCATTATCTTTCATAAATCCAGATGATATTGAATCGATGACGGTTTTAAAAGATGCTTCTGCAACTACTATATATGGGGCAGATGGAGCAAATGGAGTTATTTTAATAACCACAAAAAAAGGAAAAGCAAATAAAACCCAATTAAATGTGTCCTTAAGATCTGGTATCTCATTTATAAATAAAAATTCAAAGTTTAAGGTTTTAAATAGTGAACAATACCTTGAACTAGCAAAAGAATCTTTTTTAAATGCTGGAAATGACATTAACTATTTTCCTTTTACGGATAATGATATGAATGCCTATTCTACTACAAATACAGATTGGTATGATGTGTTTTTTGATGTTGGCTCAACATCTCAAATAAACTTATCTGCTTCCGGAGGAAGTGAAAAAGCTACGTATCGTATTTCTGGATCCTATTTTGCAAACAACATGACAGTAAAAGGTAACAAACAAGAAAGAATTACCTTAAATTCTAACAACACTGTTAATATATCAGATAAACTGAGTTTAGATTTCACCTTATTAGGTTCTTACAATATCAATTCCACTTTTACTCCTAATTCAGATTATTATGAGAATTTGCCTATAATATCGCCTTACAATGCGGATGGTACTTTTAGACAATACTATAAAATTATAGAAGGAAATAATCCTGATGGCTCTCCAAGATTCATTGAAAAAAGATTTTTTAATAGCGTTGCTGAACGTGAACAAAATGATAACGGTCAAAATGCTTTTTCATTTAAAAGTGCCGTGCAATTAAATTACCAAATTAATAATGATATCTCTTTAAGTTCACAATTTGGTGTTGATTATAATAATTATAATGAAAAACGCTATAACTCAATGTACAATTGGTCTGGAAACGACGTAACATTTACATACGATGGTTACGCTAATTCCTCATCTGCTAACTTTTTAAACTGGAATACCATTCACAGAGTAAACTATAACAAACAAATTGGCTTACATCAAATATCTGGTGTTGTAGGGATTGAATTAGGAGCAAATAAATACAACTCAACAAGTGCTTGGGGTAATGGTTTTATAAACGATCATATAAGAACAGTAGGTTTGGCTGCATTTTCAGACGGTTCAAGTAGTGAAAGCGAAACTACTAAATCTTCTTATTTAGCCCAATTAAGTTATAGTTATGATGACCGTTATAATTTAATTCTAAATGGTAGAAATGATGGGAATTCAAATTTTGGTACGAATGTACAACGTGCCAACTTTTTATCAGCCGGAGCGTCATGGAACATTCATAAAGAAGCATTTTTTGATAGTGATATAATTAATATTTTAAACATAAAAGCAAGTTACGGAACCAATGGTAATTCTCGCTTTGGATCCCAAGATCCTGATGGTATTTATTCTGTTAGTGACTCTTACCAATATGGTGGCGATTTAGGGGCAGGTATTTCATCGGGTGCCAACCCAGATTTAAGTTGGGAAACTACTTATTTACTAAACCTTGGGCTAAGAGTAGCTATGTTTAACAACCGTCTAGATATAAGTACGGAGGTTTATCGAAATAAAACTGTAGACTTAATCAGTAATTTTGATGCTTCCAGAACAACTGGTACCACCACTCTTGTTAGAAATTTAGGGGAAATTGAAAACAAAGGAATAGAAGTTACTTTAGAATCAAAAAATATACAAACCAATAACTTTAAATGGAATACAAGAATTATTACTAGTCACAACCAAAATAAGTTATTAGCACTATACCAAGATATTCCTAAAAACTCAGGTAATTATCGATTGGAAATTGGTAAAAGTACAAAAACATTCTATCTAATGGAATGGGCTGGCGTAGACCCACAAGATGGATACCCAATGTGGTATGACACAGAAGGAAACATCACTAAAGATTTCAGTTTAGATAATAGAGTCGCTAATAAAACTGAAGAAGCAGACTTATTTGGTAGTATGACAAATACATTTTCTTATAAAAATAAATTCAACTTTAGTATTACTACTGGCTATACAATTGGAGGTTATAGTTTTAGTTCTTTTGCTAGAGATGTAAATTCAGACGGATTAAATATTGGAGATGATAATCAATCTATAAACCAACTAGATAGATGGCAATCTGAAGGAGATCTAGCTTTAGCAACAATACCACTTTGGGGAGTTACTACAAGTTCAACTAGAAGCTCTACTCGTTTTTTATATAGTAAAACAAATGTAAAGATTCAAAATGCATCATTTAGTTATCTATTTAATAATAAGGTAGTTCAGTCGTTAGGCTTGCAATCTATGAGCGCATCATTAATAGGTAATAATTTATTGGTTTGGACACCTTATGATAAATCTAATAGAAATTCTTACAAAAATAATATAAGTGGTTATCCTTTAGAAACGGAAATTTCTTTAGGCTTAAACGTAACATTTTAAATAATAAAGACATGAAATATATAAAAACACTTGTTGTAATTTTCAGTTTTGTTTTACTAAATAGTTGTAGTGATTTTTTAGAAATTGATCCCATTGGAAAATCTACAACTCCTGTTTTCTTTTCTGATATGGATGGAATTAGAGGAGCAGTACCAGGAGCTTATGCTACTGTTTACGAATATTACGGAGAAGAATTCTTATTATACCCAGACGTAGCTTCAGATATGCTACAGGTGAATACCGTAGGAGAAACCTCTATGACATCTCAGTATAATTATTCATCAAACCCTGAAGAAGAAATAACAGCAGTTGGTAGTATATGGACCTATGCTTTTGAAGCATTAGCAAATGTAAATAATATTATAAAATACCAACCTTCACTGCTTGAAAAATATCCTGCAAACGAAGATGAATTGAGAATTATAAAAGCAGAAGCTTTGTTTCTAAGAGCATTGATACATTTTGATTTGGTTAGAGTCTATGCACAACCTTATAACTTTACTGCAGATGCTAGCCATTTAGGAATACCTGTATTGACTGATACTCCTAGTTCAGACGATAATGTTGCTAGAAATACTGTAAGTGAAGTTTATACGCAAATCTTAAAAGATTTAAAAGAATCTGAAGAAATTTACGGAGACGAAATAAGTGCTAGATCTAGTTATTATGCGACTAAAAATGCTGTACATGGCCTGTTAGCCAAAGTATATTTATATATGGAAGAATGGACAAATGCTGTTAATTATGCATCATTAGCAATTACTTCTACTCCGTTAGCAGAGGGAGACGATTACGTAAACATGTTTTTATATGCCATAGAAAATGATGAATCACTTTTTAAATTAAATGGAAAATTAAAAGAACCAGAAATTATCGATTTTTACGATTACGGAACTCCATTAGGTTATGCAGGCGATAAATTAATAGGTCTTTTAAATGAAAACCCAGACGATCTAAGGTTACAGTTATTAAATGAAGACACTTCCGGAACCTTAAAATACGCTAAAATAGATACCGATATTAACGATAGGTATTATAACATAATTGTTCTAAGAACGTCTGAAATGTATTTAATACGAGCAGAAGCTAATAATAATTTAGATAATATTGATCTAGCACTAGAGGATATTAAAACTTTACAAGCTCGTAATTATCAAAAGAGCGTAAGTGAAATTACAATTTCAGAAAACTCGAAAGAAACTTTAGCTGTTTTAATAGATAAAGAAAGATCAAAGGAGTTATGTTTTGAAGGAAATCGATTATATGATTTAACAAGAACAAAACAAAATATGATTCGTGATGATAATTCAACATCTACAGTAAAAGAAGTATTGTATCCAAATAGCTTATTTGTATTACCTATTCCTCAGAAGGAAGTGGATGTAAATTCAAGTATGATACAAAATGAAGGTTATTAAAATATTAATTATTAATTAAAAGTAAAAACCATGAAAAAAATACTACTACAAATATTGGTTGTTATTACTACACTAACTTCTTGTAATAAAGACGAAATTACGGTGTTTGATGAGCCATTTGTTCATATAAATTTTAATGATATTTCAATCTCTAATATTAACTCTAATAGAAAAGATATTGTTTCTTATTACATTTATTTAAGTTCAAAACCTTTGGATAAAGATATGCTTTTAGATTATTCTATTATTATTGGAGATGGTCTAAAAGAAGGCGTAGATTTTAAAATTTTAACAACCGAATATCCTTTAGTTTTCCCAATCGGAATTTACAGGAGACCTATTCAAATACAATGGTTAGATAATAATTTAGATGCTTCAAAAGACAATACATTAAAGATTAAGTTAGACTCCAATAATTTAAATATAAACATCGGTTTTCCTGGACCAGATGCAAATCAAAGTGAATTAATATTACAAAAAATAAATAGTTAATTAATGCGTTTAATAAGTCTTATCACATTCCTTATTTCTTTATCTAGCTTTTCTCAAGATTTAGTTCAAGATACTGCACTTGTAAAAAAGAAACTTCCTAATGGTTTAACTTATTATATTTATCCAACAGATAAAGTAAAAGGACAAGCAAACTTTAGATTATTTGTAAAAGTAGGTTCTTTGCAAGAAACAGAAAAGCAGCGAGGATTGGCTCATTTTTTAGAGCACATGGCTTTTAATGGTATTAAACATTTTAAGTCTAATGAATTAATAGATTTTTTAGAAAATAAAGGAGCAAAATTTGGGCACGATTTAAATGCACACACTTCTTTTGAAGAAACTATTTACAAACTTAAAATACCTACTAAACAAAATTCTGTAATAGATTCTACATTAACCATTATGTCTGATTGGGTAAATGGAATGTTGTTAGATTCTTTAGAGGTAGAAAAAGAACGAGGAGTCGTTTTATCTGAATGGCTTTCTAAACAATCACCTAAAAATAAAAACGGACAAGTATTTTTAAATACTTTGCTAAACAATTCTATCTATAGTCAAAGAACAGTAATTGGAGATACTGTAAGTTTGAAAAACTTTAAGTTAGAAGAATTAAAAGCTTTTTATAAAAAATGGTACGATCCTTCTTTAATTGCTGTAGCTATAACTGGTGATGTAACCCCTATTGAAATAGAAAAAATAATTATAGAAAAATTTTCTAGAATTCCTTCAAAATTTCCAACAGTTACTTTAGGTGAAATAAAGAATTACAAGAAGGATAGTTTAATTATTTACAGTGATAAATCTATTAAGAAAACAGAATTGAACTATATACAGCTTCAAGATGTTTTTAAAAATGTAAAAACTACAAAAGACTACAATACCTATTTAACACGTAATGTTCTTAATAAATTAATATCTGCTCGTTTAGGAAAGCTATCTTTTAATACAAATAGTTATAAAAAAGGAAGTATTAATATTAGTAACTTTTTAAAATCCAAAGGTGTTTTATTAGCTTCAGTAACATTAAAACCTAATACTACAATTGAAGGTATTAATGAATTTAACACACACTTTAAACAAATTTTTGAACATGGTTTTACAGATTTAGAAATAGAGAAAGTAAAAAAAACAATGTTAAGTTCTTTTAAAAGAACATTAAATGATAAAAACCCAATATCCGCATCAGGAATGATGAATCAAATGCATCAAGATTTTTTTAATGGAAATATGATTATTTCTTTAAAAGATGAATACAAATTGATGGAAGATTATTTTTCGAAGATAGATTCAGTTCAGCTTTTAAAAACTTTAAAAGAAAATAAGACGGAAGCACCTTTTCAGTACTTAATAACTACAAATAGTAAAAATTCAAAAAGTTTATCTACTAAAAAAGAACTTTTAAAAACGATACAAGATTTTAAAACTAAAAAAACAATAGCTTATCAAAACAATTTCTTTGTCCCTAAAAAGTTGTTGAAAACCACACCAAACATAGGAAGTATCAAGCGTATTGTAGCATTACCTCAAATAAATGCTCAAGAAATACAATTAGATAACGGTGCAAAGGTTATTTATAAAAAATCATTAACTAATAATGATGATATTTTATTAGCAGGTTTCAGAAAAGGTGGTTTTTATGCTATGGATAGCATTAATTATTTAAATGCTCAATATAGCGCGATGACAGTTTCTATGAGTGGTTATGATAATTTTTCTAGAGAAGCATTAAGTCATTTTTTAGCAGGAAATAGTGCGAAAATTCAGTTTTTAATAGATAAAACACGATCTGGTTTTTTTGGAAGCGCAAAAATTAAAGATATTAAAACACTTTTTGAACTATTCTATTTGAAAGCTACAAAACCAAGAGTAGATACTTCTCTTTTTAATAAATTAAAAGAAGCTTCTATTCTTAATATCACCAAAGATAAAAAAACAGAAAAAGAGTTATTTCAAGAAGATCTTAAATATTTAATTAGAGGTAAAGATTATACAACATCACCAAAAACAAAACAAGACATAGAAACAAACTTAAATGTCAATTCTATTATTCCTATCTATAATTCTTTTTTTGGTACAGCTAATAATTATGTATTGACAATTATTTCAAATAAAGATTTAGGTGATATTTTACCATATGTAAAAACATATATAGCAAGTATACCAAAAGGTAATGTAGATAACTCATACCAATACAGGCCAAAACCTATAATAAAGAAAAACATCAACTTTATAAGAAGCGGAAGTGAATCTCCAAAATCAACTTTTTCTTTAATCTACCAACAAGATAATAAATTACAAAATTTTGAAAGTGTAGAAATACAAAATCAAATTTTAGAAGCTGTTTTAAAACTAGAACTAAATAAACGCTTAAGAGAAGAAATGGGTGTTGTTTATGGCGTTTCTGTATCTATTAGTGACACAAAGCACCCTATACCTTTAAGCAGACAAACAATTGCCTTAGTTTGCAAACCATCAGATGTAGAAATTATAAGCGAGGAAGTTCAGTCTATATTAAATGGAATTGCTTCGGGAGAAATTGATTTTAATCAGGATTTAAAAAAGGTAAAAACAAACCTCATCAAAAATTTTAATATTAATAAACAAAAGAATTCATTCTGGACAAAAAACATACGTAATTTTTATTTTAATCAACTTAAAAACTGGGATTCTGTTTCAGATTATGAGAATGCTGTAAATAAAATTTCAGAAAAAGATTTAAGAAAAAAAACAAAAAAATATTTTATTAAAACCCCCAAAATAAAGGCGGTCTTACATCCAAAAGAGAATTAATTATAACCATTTAAATTTTTAGTATTATGAAAAAAACAATCAAATTTTTAATTGCTTTAACAGCAATATTTTCACTTACAGTTAGCTGTAGTTCAGATGATCCTGCAGAAGAAATAATACCTGCAGAAGTTGGCTTAACTAGTTTCGGTTTTTATGCAGAAGACAATGCAACAACTTTATTTGTAGATTATATTGTAAATGATCTATCAACTACAAACATTAGTGTTTCATTACCAAGTGAAACAGATTTAACATCTTTAGTTGCTCGTTTTACAACCACAGATGGTGACGTAGTAAAAGTTGGTGCTGTAAATCAAACAAGCGGAACAACAGCTAACAACTTTTCTGCATCAGTAGAATATCTTGTTTCAGAAGAAACTACTAATAAAATCTACACGGTAACTGTAGGTAAATTAGCTAGTTCAGTTTGGAGTTTACTATCAACATATAATGAAGATACAATTACAGAAACTGCATTACAAATAGATCCAACAACATCTACTCCTTATATTGCTTACATTAGTGACAGAGATTCTAGTAGTGATCAAAAAATGAACTTAATTAGTTTCGATGGAACTTCATGGAATAGAACTGGAGCTACAGATTTTTCTGACTTCAGAGCAAGTACTGTAGATTTAAAATTTAGCACAACAGGTACACCATATATCAGTTTTTTAGAATATACAGATATTAGACAAGCATCTGTAATGTCTTATGAAAATAACTCTTGGAGTTATGTTGGTAACACTCCTTATACAGATGTAAAAGCAGGAGCAAATACAGTAGCTATTACTAGTGATAATTCTTTATATGGTTTTTACACAAACGATGCAAGTGGAGACGACAATAGAAGAAGTGTTTTTGCTAGAGCTTATAATGCTGGAGCTTGGTCTGATTTTACAATTACAGGAAGATCTGGTTTAGCTAGAGCTGTAAAGACAAAAGTAATTGGAGACGTTATTTATCTTGCTGTTTTAGATTATGGTGAAGGACAAGCTATTTCTGTTTATAAATATGAAAACGGAGCTTGGACAACCCTTGCAGATAAAATGAAAGAAAGTGAAGAAAACACTATTTACTATTACAATGTTTCTATTGATGTAGATCAAAACGATAATGTATATTTAGCCTACTCAGAAGACAACGGAGATGAAACTGATTATCAATTAAGAGTAAAAAAATATGATGCTTCAACCTCTACATGGAGCACATTAGGAGACCTAATTGTAACAAGCAATACTAGAGATTTTGATCTTGCTGTAGATAAATACAATACAGCAATGTTATTTTATCAGAATGACAATAAAACTCCGGTATTTTTATCTTTTGATGGAGATATTAATAACTGGGGAGCACCAGTCGTATTTGCAGATGCAGATGCTAGTGACTTAAAAATTGAAGTAGCTCCCAACGGTTTATCTTATGCTTCTTACGTAGCAAATGATGTAATAAACTTATATAAATTTGATTCTCCTGAGAATTAAAATTTTAAATTATTTCTATTCATAAAGTAAATAAGCGGAGGTAATAACTTCGCTTATTTATTTTTATAAAACTAAAAGAATGGCCAATCTTAAATTTGTTACTATTTATTTTCTATTAATCGGTTTTTTATCGAATGCTCAAACAAATAATACTTGGGTAAACGGAACTATTTTTGTTAAAAATAAAAGGTTAAAACAGGTAATGGTATCTAATGGAGATACTATTGTTATGACAAATAAAAAAGGAGAATATAAAATACCTGTAAAAGAAGGACAAGTTCTTTTTCCTATTTTGCCATCTGGCTATGAATACTCTAATAGAAAAAAATGGTGGTTTAATATACCAGAACATTTAGAGCCTAACTCAACTATTAAAGTAGCATTTAATTTACAAAAAATTAAGGAGAATAAAAACTTTACATTTTTAGCTATTGGAGATATTCAAGTTGGAGATGATAAAGAATTGTTACAAGCAACTCAATCTGTAATGACGGAGTTGTTAAACAGAAAAGATTATGATTTTAGTATTTATTTGGGAGATTTAGTTAACGATTCCCCAGAGCTATTTACTCCTTTAAAAAAATTAATAGATGATATAGAACAACCATCTTGGGTGGTTTATGGAAATCATGATAGAAACTTTAAAGCAGGTAAAGAAAATCAATCTAATTTTTTTAGAGATAATTTTGGATCTGAAACCTATGCTTTTTTTCGAAATGACATTTTATTTGTATCATTAAACAGTATTACTCCAGAAGGCAAATATGGCTATAAAGGAATTTATCAAAAAAATCAAATTAGATTCTTATCACAACTATTAAAATCTGTAAAACCAGATCAACCGATAGTCATAAGTCAACACATTCCACTCGTAGGAATGAAAAATAAACAAGAACTTTTAAATATATTAAATCCGTTTAAAAATATTTTAGTTTTATCTGGACATACGCACACTGTATTTCAAAATGAAATAAAAATGTCATCAGGCAATGTAATTCACGAATTAACAGCAGGTGCAGTTTGCGGAAACTGGTGGACAGGTCAAAAAAATTGGCAAGGAATCCCTCTGTCTTTAATGAGTTGTGGAACCCCAAAAGGATATTTTGAAATTAATTTTAATAACGGTAATTATAAAATAAAATACAAAGGAGTTAATTTACCAAGCAATAAGCAATTTAGTGTTTGGTTAGGAGATTATAATTCTGAACCATTATCATCTTTATCAAAAAATAATGAATTTTATGTGAATGTGTTTTCGGGTTCAAAGCATACCAAGGTTTCTGTAAAATTAGCAAATAATGAAGTTGTTTATTTACAAAATGACCGTATCGTAGATCCTTTTGTTAATTATATAAAACGTTCACAAAAAGAAGGAAAAGGTCCTGATAAAAACAGTAAAAAATCACCTTATTTAAGAACAAAATCTAGACATATATGGAAAGGGATTTTTCCTGATAATTTTAAAAAAGGATATAATAAAATAGAAATTACAATAGAAGACCCTCATTTTAGAACTATTAAAGAGTCTTTTTGGGTATTAAAAAAATAGTAAGTAGTAGAGTAAATGTATTAGGTTTTTGTGAGCTATTTTTTTATTAAAGTTATTCAGGTTTATTTTAAAAATCACTACATTGCAACAAGAATAATACAATAATAATCTGAACTAGACTGAACACGTTTTAGAACACGATTTAAATAATAAAAAGGTTAAAATTCAGTAAATCAGTAATTTATCTGAACTCATAACCCGAAGGTCACTGGTTCGAGTCCAGTTCCCGCTACAAGGTTTAAAGCCAATAAAATCAACGGTTCGTGTTACACGAACCGTTTTTTTTATGTCTTTAAATTTCTTACTTTTACGTACCGTACACGAAAACGTACACGCTTTACCTATGAAACTGAATTATTCTGAGCCAAAAATCTACACAGGTGGAGTTGATATTTCTAGTTGGTCTAAACTTAATTTGAAAGAAAAAAAAGCTGCTTTGGATAAACCTTGGTATGTTTATTTCTCCTTTAGAAACCCTCAAACAAATAAATTAAAAAGGCAGCCGAATATAAAGGCAGGTGTAAATAAGTTGAAAACTAAAAGAGAGCGGTATGCTTTTTTAAGAACGATGCAAGAAGGGCTGTTGCAATTGTTAGATTATGGTTTTAATCCTTATGAAGATAATTCTGATTTAGAAAGTACTTTTTTGGGACAAGAAACAAAAGTAGTAACCGATAAAAAGGAGAATGTATCGATTTCTACTAAGGTAGAAAATCAAATAATTCCAAAAACACCACTAGAAACAGAAATTATAAAATCAGTAATTGCAGTTGAAAAAGTTGAAGAGACTGGTACTTCTATTGCGGACTGTTTAAAGTTAACTTTAGAGTTGAAAGTGAATATGATGAATAAGAATTCATATGTTCAATATAAAAGTAGAATAGGGCTTTTTGAAAAATGGTTGAAAGAGAGAGACTATTATAAGAACCCAATTACGTTTATTACTAAAAAAGTAGTGACTCAATATTTGAATGAAGTTTTAAAAAGGACTAGTGCGAGAAATCGTAATAATTCAAGAACAGACATTGCTTCTATGTTTCAAATTTTAGAAGACCATGAAATGGTCGCTCATAATTTTGTTAGGAAAATTCATGTGCTAAAATCTGTTCCCAAAAGAAATAAAACATATACACCACAACAAGAAAAGGAAATCTACAAGCATTTACAAGAAGTAGATGCCCATTTATTGCTTTTTGTAAAGTTTATATCTTATAGTATTTTAAGACCTATTGAAATTTGTAGGTTAAAAATTGAAGATGTAGACGTACAAGATAAAAAGTTGTACATCAAAGCGAAGAATAAGCCTGTACAGATAAAAATAATTCCAGAAATTTTATTAAACGATTTACCTGATTTATCTAATAAAGATCCCAAAGCATTTTTATTTGGTAGGTATGAAATTGGAGCAGAATGGAATGCACAAGAAACGAATAAGAGAAACGAGTTTACCGCTCGATTCAAAAAAATAAAAGACCATTTTAATTTAGGTGAAGAATACGGAATGTATGGTTTTAAGCATACTTTTATTACTAAATTATATCGAAAATTTAGAGAAAACATGTCTCAACATGAAGCGAAAAGTAATTTGATGCCAATCTCTGGACATGCAACAATGGTTGCATTGGAAAAATATTTACGTGATATTGATGCTGAATTACCAGAAGATTACTCTAAATTTTTAGCTTAGTGTTGGCTGTTAAAAAAAACAATCAGATTTTCTTTTAAAATAGGTGTCAAAAGCCGTTCAAAGCCAATAAAAGCTATTCAAAGGCATTCAAAGCCGAACAACTTAATTTTATAAAGATTCATTTTTGTGTTCTAATATGAATGCAGAAATCGTTTATCAAGTAGCAAAAGCACTTCCGAAAGAAGAGCAAAGATTGCTGTTTGATAAATTAAAGAAAGATTTTGCGATTGTATCTAAGCCTAAAAAACACAAACATAAGCCACTTTTAAGTACAGAAGATGCTTTAGAATATTTATTGAAGAATGTGTTTTCTAGGAAGCAATGAATCAAAAAAATATATAAAAATCGCGATTTACCTTAAATCGTATGTAAGCTTAAGTCAAAATGGAATCAAGAAACTATATCTGTAATTATTGTAGAAAGGAATATATACCTAAAAGAAGAGGTGTGCAAAAGTTTTGTAGTAATAGTTGTAGAGTAGGTTCTCATAACCTAGAGAAAAAGAAATCAAAAACAGGATTGGTTCCTGCACCACAAACAGTAAAATCAGAAATGTATTATACTGATATAGGTTGACCTTTTTTGGTCTAATTTATACCTTTTAAATTATTTATATTCTATATAACTAGTTCAGTCAAATTTACATTATTTCTTCGATATGATTTGTATTTGATGTTTGGATTTAAATGTACTTCTGCTGGTTTTCTTAATTCTAAGCTAAAATGGGTTCTTAAATTGTTGTAAATATATACAGCTTGTTTTGTTACTTCTTGAGCAATGGCAGTATTTTTAATGCAATTTCTAAGTCCATATTCATATTTTAAAGTTCTATTAATTCGCTCTGCAATTGCGTTTTCATAAGGATCATATTGTTCTGTCATGCTCATCATTATGCCATTTTCTTCTGCAAATGCTGTGTAAAGTAATGGCAATCCTTTTGTATTACATTTGCAATCCTTTTCGTTTTTGTAATGCAATTATTTATTTTGATGAGAATTTGTGTCGTCTTTGTGAATTTGTAGCAATTGTTTTTACTTTATGATAAACATTGCAGTGTAAGGTAGTAGCAATTCTTTTGTATTACAGTTGCAATCTTTTTTGTTTTTGTAATACAATAATTTATTTTGATATGGCTTTGTGTTGTTTTTGTGAATTTGTAGCAATTGTTTTTACTTTATGATAAACATTGCAGTGTAAGGTAGTGGCAATTCTTTTGTATTACAGTTGCAATCTTTTTTGTTTTTGTAATACAATAATTTATTTTGATATGGCTTTGTGTTGTTTTTGTGAATTTATAGCAATTGTTTTTACTTTGTGATAAAATTGCAGTGTAAAGTAATGGCAATCCTTTTGTATTACATTTGCAATCCTTTTTGTTTTTGTAATGCAATTATTTATTTTGATGAGAATTTGTATTGTCTTTGTGAATTTGTAGCAATTGTTTTTACTTTATGATAAACATTGCAGTGTAGGGTAGTAGCAATTCTTTTGTATTACAGTTGCAATCCTTTTATATTATACTGATATAGGTTGACCTTTTTTTAGGTTAATTTATACCGTTCCTCATTTGATTGTCGAGTTTATATCCCGTAATTTGCTTAGAATATGCATGAGTAACGATTGCTAAGTAGTTGTGTCCATTCTGAATTTGGTCAACGACGAATAATTTGAGCTCTAAAGGTGCTTTTTCGTACGTTTTTTTTGCCAGGGTTGTTTTGAGTTTTCATAAGTGACTATAATTAAGTGTTTAATTTTTAGTCAACCTATTTCAGGAAAGTACATTTCCTAAATATTGTACAACGTTGTTTTGTATGGAAAGTTGCGATTTTGTGAACGAGGAATTTCCAGCGGAAATTCAGAAGTTTGCAAAGAAGCAACAAGTTTTAGTTTAAACCAAATATAGCAATTTTTTATAGAAGGTGTTGGCAAACGTTTTTTATTTTTCCAACCATTTATTAATTTCTTCAATTATTATTATATAATCATCATATTTTGATTCATTATAATCATAATCTTCTTTCAAGTTTTCTTTTAGAACTTCTCCGTTTCCTATTGCTTCTGAAAAGAATTTTTGTTGTTTATAAAATTCATCTATGAAATCATCATCTACATAATTAGGAATTCCCCACGCTTCATAATGTCTTTTTAACGGTAAATAAAATACAAATCCTGTAAATATATCTTTATACTTATAATTATGTTTGATAAAAGGAAAAAGGTCAAATAATTCATTTCCAAAAGGACTATTTTTAAAATCAAAACCTAAACTTTCTTTGTTTATAATTTTAAATGATGCATCCCATTTTCCATTCTGTATAGGCCTTTGTACATAGTCTTTATATGTCTCATTTTTATCTGATTCAACGACTTTTAACGTTGGAGCTAACCCATTTAAATATACATTTGAAACATCATTTTTGTAAGTCTCAATTAATTTATGTCCAACATTTTTGTCATCGTTTTCAAAAAAAGTTTTTGAAAAAGCATGTCTTGAATTCATAATTACTAAACTTTTTTTTCGTGAAGAGTTTAGCTTTATACTATCATAAACATGAATAATGTTTTCTGCCATTGCGCTATCTCGATGTTTGTAAATTCCATTAAAATACGTTAAAAAATTTTCTTTACTGGAAAGGTTTTCTTTGGAAGGGTCTTTAACGTCTGAAACAAATAAGTTTATTTTTTGATCTGCTGGTAATGAAAAATTAAGTGTATTTATTTTGTCTATAAAATAATAGAAATTAGCAGCACTCCAACCATTCCATTGAATTTTTCTGTAAAGATTTAGAAGTTGTTTTTCTTTTTCTTTAGAATCTGTAAAATCAGTTTTAGTAAAATCTAACACAGCTTTTTGATTACTTATTGAACCTATTTCTGTAAAAATATTTCCGACATTTTTTTTGAAATAATCGGAACTTACAATGTCATATATCAATTCATATTGAGTCATTTCTCCATGATTTCTTTCACATAAAATAACGATGTCATGTTTTTTCCACAAGTTAATTATATAATCTTTTGCACTTGTGTTTTGTGTTTCTAGAAAAGAAACATATTTTGCTAATTCAGGATTTGTGTCTTGACAAAAAGCAAAAGCATTTGTCAAAACAAGGACGAATATTAATAATTGTTTTTTCATTTTAATGTTTGCCAACGTTGTTGTGTGGTTAAGCAACTAAGTTAGCAAACTTTTACGAACCCGTGAATATTCCGCAGGAATATTCGCAAGTAGGGAAGAACCTAGCAATTAATTATACACGGCTTAAGTTAGCATTTTATAATAAAAGACTAAATTTAAGCATATAAATCAGAAAGCACAAAAGAGAGGAGTAAGGTTATTATATACGGAGAGACTTTAGATCTCGTCAACATTGAAAATCCCCTCTCTTTTCTACACAGATTTCGTACAGTTCTATGAGGCTTTTAGACCTCGATTTTAAGTCGTTGAAACTCGCGTAGTATGTCCTTTCAAAAAACATTCTCTTATGAATAAAGATATAAAATATTTTGGACTTGACATCAGTCATTTATTTTTTGATGTTACCGATTCTTTAGGTAATTATTACCAATTTAAAAATAGCATTTCAGGCTTTAAAAAGTTCGTAAAACTACTAGATGTAAATAGTCATTGTGTGATGGAAGCTACGGGCTATTTACTATTTATGTGCAGTTTTAATGCCTGTAAATATAACTATGCTTGAAAGCAATTTATGATAGAATAGTCGCTAAAGGAAAGAGCAAAAAACTAGCCTTAATAACGGTATGTAATAAGCTACTAAAACAAGCTTTTGCGATTGCTAAATCCGGACTAACTTATGATAATAATTATAGAAGTGTTTTAGTGAAAAATTAATGAGTTTTTACTTGCTTTTTACCACAGTATTTTGTTGTGCATAGTGCTTTCTCGTTCTGCTTGATTTTCCGATGTTTGTTATTTAGTTCGGAAGTGAGCGTTGGCGAGACATACTCTTTTGCAATTTTGGGCTTGTGTGTTGGCTGAAGCGAATTGCGAATGTGTATGGCTTTTAGCTTTGGTTATTCGTTTCAATATAATATTCTTGGTCTAGACCTTTTTTTTCTTTTTTGATTAATTCAATTAAATCTATAACTCTTGATTCCTGTATTTTGTCAATTTTGAAATTTACTTTTTGATTATCAAATCGTTCTCTATTACCATCATTTCTTAAATCACTTTTAATATTTTCAGGAATAAAAAATGTCGCTTTTTCTGATAAATGCTTTTTATATTCGTTTAAGTATATCCCAATTCCTGCAATATCAAAATCTCCAAAATGCAAATAATTATTTGGGATAGAATTCATCCATTTTATAAAATCTTTATTTTGGTTTTGAGGATAACGAGAAACAAACAAAGGGTTTATATTTTTAAATAAGTATTTCTGTTCTTGTATTTGACTAAAATTTTTAGCATTCTCAACACCAATAACGGTTATTTCTTTTGGGATTATAAAAGATTCATAATCATATATAAAAACAAAGCTTCCTTTAATAGGATTGATGATTATGGTTTCATTATTCAGTTCTGCCTTTATTGGACTATAACTATTCATTAAAAAGCCTTTAAAAGCTCTCTCTTTTGATTTTTTAGAATCTGTTGTGATTTTTACAAGTTCTGCACGAGTTGAATTTTCATTTTCTAATGCTAAAATGTATTTATTCAAATTATTAATTTGCAATTGATTTGCTAAATAGGTGTGTAGATCCACTTTATTTATTAATTCTAATGACTTTTTGTGTTTTCCTTTTCGAGTTATAATATTCTCAAATACTAAATCGTCAATTAATCTACTTTTAGCAGAGTGATTAGGAATAGATTCTCCATTGATTAGTTGTACTAATACTTTTGCTATTTTTAATGTTAATTTCATTAATTAAGAACTTTGGTATTTACTTTAACCAATCGATTAATTTTTGTGATGTATTTTTTAGTGTTATTTTTAGATTGTTCTTTTGCAAGTTTATATGTGTATTTATAATCTGTAGCATTTTGACTTGTTGGTGAACCATTAATTAGTAAAATGTTTCTTTCGTTCGCAAATCTTAAAATCCCTTTAACATTATTAGGGTGAAGTCTACCTATTTCATCCATCATACAATGTAATTTAAAATCTTTGAATTTTTTAGAAGCACTATCTTTAAAAACATTTAGAAGTAAAATGTTTATCATAGCTTTGACTAAAACATCCGTTCCCTCACTACCAACATTAGAAAGTTTTTCTACCCATCCAGAATCATTATCATTCTCTATTATTCTAAATTGTAAATCAAAAGACTCTGAAAGTGTTAGAGTTGTGCTTTTTGACTTTATTAATTCTTTGACTAATTGTTTTAATAAATCTACCGCTTTTTGATTTTTTGAATTACTTTCTGAGGAAGTAAAAAGATTTGTTTCTCCTAAAGCAAGACTGTTTTCATCATTAAACTCTTTTATCTGAATTAATAATTTGACGATTGGATTAGAACTTTCTAAAGTTTTCATTTCCATTCCTTTGATGGCTTGAACAAAGTTTTTGCCAATAAAATCATCATTAATTTTTTTGATTATTTTTTCAATTTCTCCTTTTTTAGAGTTCAGTTCAGTTGTTTCTCTGCCTATTAAGCGAATGATATTTGCAAATCGATTATTTACTCGGTTTTCATATTCGTTAATTTTATCCAATTCGATAAATTCTTTAAGTTCAGATGCAAAGTTTAAAAATTCAATATCTTCATTTAATTTTACTTTAAAGCTAAATATATTCTGTTCGCTAAAATTACCAGTAAATGCATTTGTAGATTGTTGTAACTCTTTAAATATCTCGATTCCTTTATAATGTTTGTCATTTACTTCTGCAATAATTGAGATAGCCGTTTTTGTCTCAATAATTTCTCTAATTGGCTCAGAAAAATAAATATGGATGCTTTTATAAGTTTCTGACTTTTCTTTAAACTCAATAAATTTCTTTTCGTCATTATCAAATTCATCAATTTTAGACTGTATTGATTTAACAAAATCTTCTTGTTTAGAATATTTTGTATTTATTTTATTCAACTCAATTTTATGTTCAGTAACTATTGAAGCTTGTTTTTTTTCTAAACTAGTTTTCTCAACTTTTAATTGAGGTACTTTGTCAAAGAGTTCTCTTTTGTCTTTGTTGTACTCAATAACAATTGTTTCGTTCTCTTTTATATAATCTAAGTCCTTTTCTATATTGTTTAATTTATCATCAATTATATTGAGTCTTTTCGTGTCAGCTCCTTTGTTGTCTAATTCTGAGTTTTGTTCTTTTTTGAGCTCTTGAATACGTTTATCTGATACTTCTTTACTATTTGAGATAGAAGTTTTTATTTCGGAAATGGTATTATTTCTGATTTCCTCTAAAGATTTAATTTCAGAATCCCGTTCCTTTTCTTTTAAGCTTGTTTTACGCCTTATTCCTTTTTTTATAAATTCAAGGTTATCTTTAGCTTTTAATTTCTTTGAAGCAACTTCATCTAAATCATTTTCTAGTTTTTGTAAAATAGCTTCTTTTTCAGATTTAGCTTTTGAAATCCATTCATCTAAATCAATTTTATTTTTCTTTAACTTTTCTTCGTTTTGTGATATTGTATATTCATTTTCTGCAATAACTTCTCTAAGACTATTTAGTTTTTTCTTAAATTTAGTTTTCAGCTTTTTTAAACTTTCCTCTTTATTTACATTAAATTGCTTAATAGTATTTTGAACTTCAACAATCTTACCTTTATATTCCTCAATTTCTTCATTGTATTCTTTGACAGTTTTAATACTGTTTTTTAAGGTGTTTAAGTTTAACTCTATACCAAATAGGGTAGAGGAAGTACTATCAATTAGTTTAGGGTTTAGTTCTGTGTTGAATAATACATTGTCTTCATCAATTACTTTACCTATAGTGTTTTGCCAATTAGGAATATTATTGTCATTTAACCAGCCGTAAAGAGAAGATTTACTTTGTTGAATTTTGTTTTCAATTTTCTCGATTTCAAATGCTATTTTTTGACTTTTTTCTTTTTCTTTCTCAACTGACGAATTATTAATTCTTTCAACTTCTTTTGCCTCTAATTCCCACTCCTTAAGAATTGTAGCTGTTTGATTTGTTGAATTTAATATGATGCTTTTCGAGCTTGAAATTTTGTCATCAAGTGTTTTTTTATCGGCTTTACTCTTCTCAATTTCTGTAGAGAAAAAGGTTTTATGTTTTAATTCTGATTTGCTTCTTTTTAGGCTATTTTCATTTTCTTTTATTTTTTCTAAAACATTGTAACCTTTATCTACTTCATCTTTATTTTCTTCTTTAATTTGATTTATCAATTTTTGGTAGGCATCAAATACTGAAGTCTTATTCTCTCCAAAATCACGCTGTATTTTATTGATTTCTGCGTTTTGCGTATTGGTAAACTCTTGTTGTTGATTTTGAATTTGGGAAATGAGAGCTTGAAATTTCTGACTAATTTCTGTGAATTTAGAGGTTAGCAGATTTTTTTCGTCCCCTAAAGTTTTTTGTTCAATAGTTAAAGCATCTTTTTTTGCAACTTTTGAAATTATTTGATTGATATTTTGATTGTCATAATCAACCTTTTTTTCTTTCGATTTCGTTAATACTTTTTTGAGATAATCAATATCTGAAATTAACTTTTGTTCTCTTTTTAAATGAAGCTCTTTTAAATTTTCTTTACTTTTATATAAGGTATTTAACTCATTATTTTCTTTCTTAAAACTAGAAGATAAAAGTGGCTTTTCATTTTCTATGTAATTTATTCTAGATGCTAATTCATAAGCTAGCTCTTTCTTTTCCCTTTTTAGGAAATTGTAAACTCTGAATCTATCAATAATTTTATCAGCTTGTTTCCTGGCTACAATTTGCCCTTTTCTATTTTCTTTAAACCATATTTTAATATCGTTAATTTGAGTTTCAAAATCACGTAAATGATTTTTAGAATAATTCTCTATATCTATAAGAAACTCCTCTTCATTTAGAGAATTTATTATGGTGTCTTTAATAAATTTCGCTTCTAAATTAGTATTGAGAAGTACGTTTTGAATAGTTCTTGGTATATTTTGATATTGCTTACTTTCTATTAAAGCATACTTTTTAAGTTCAGGCTTTAATCCATTATTATCTCCATAAATGATTCTACGAAAATCTTCATAACTCTTTATTAAATTTGTGTAATAAATCTCTTTACCAAAAGCATTTCTAATTTTATCCCAACTTTCAAAAGCTTTATTATCCTTATCGATAAATAATTCTCGCTTATACTCAGAATTAAAAAACCTGAATGCAACTTTTCCATTTACTTTGTAGGCTAAAACACAAAAAGGAATGTTGTCTTTTATAATTTCGTAAATAATATATGAGTTTTGATATTGAAAATAATAATCATCAAATCCCTTTTTCTCTCTCGGTATCCCAAGCTTTGTTTTATTTGCATTGTAAAAAAATAAAATAGCACGAAGCAATGTACTTTTTCCAACACCTTGCGTTCCAATTAAATGAACATTTCCATCTAATTCAATTTCTGCGTATTGTACAGATGCGCTATTTATAAAAACTATTTTATTCAGGTATCTCATTTTCTATTTCTTCGGGAATATTAATAGCTGTTATAATGTTTTTCAAATAATTTAGTGAAGTAAGTACTTTGTATGTTTCTGAAATCTCATTTTCTAATGTTATAAAATTATCTTTTTCAAGTTTCTCAATTATTTTTTTTATTCTATCTGAGTAACTTTTTTTGTCAACACCTATTTTTTTTAATTGTTCTAGTTTGGTTTTTAAATCTGCATTGTTTTTTAGTTGATTTACAATGTCTGATGGTGAAAACCTAAAGCCTACATCAAAAGAAGAATCAAAAGTTTTAAAAAAGTCTAGTATGTCAATCCAATTAAATGCTTTTTCTAGTTTCCTGTCTAAGTCTGCATTATTTTCTATACGACTGAAATAGAAAAATTCATTGCCTTGTTCTAAGATATAGTTGATTTGATAAAAGTATTCGTATAAATCTTCAAATGTTTCTTGATCTTCTAAAATCCTATAAAGCTTTTGAATGTCATTATCTGGGCTGTTTGAACAGATGAATTGTCCTTTGCGAAGCACGTCAAATATTTCTGATGTATATTTTGTAATCATTAAAATTTATTTTGAAAATACCATAGCATATTCAATACCATTGGTGATTTGGAAATTGTCTTTTATTTTTAATTCTTGCTCATATTGAGAAATGATTTGGCAGAAGATTGTTACTCGTTCATTAAAATCTACGTCTTTTGAAAAATCATAATTTAAAATAAAATTGAATAAGTTATCACTTGTAGCAACAAATCGATTTCGTACTTCTTCTAAATTAATCATTATTTCTTTCTCAATACTATTTTCAAGATATTCATTAGAAATACTATCTGCTATTTCTGGTTTGAAGAGTAACCTGTCCTTATGCTGTTTAGCAATTCTCTTAATTGCTTCAAAAGCTTTTTCATTTTCTCTAAGAAAATCAATAGATAAGTTTAAAGACTGATTTGTTCTTCCCTCAAAAATCACGTGATTCTTATTTGATACTATTTGTTTAATGTCTGTTTCTGCTTCAATAGTAAAATTGTCTTTTAAATATTTTAGTTTTCGTAATTTTTCTAAGAACCTCCCTTGTTGTTTTATTTGATTTAGAAAATCAATTATCTGTTTTTCTATTTCAATTAGGTTATGTGAGCATTCTCCTAGCTGATGTTTTAATTCAATAATAATTCGATTCAATTCTTCGTCTAAGGCTCTATTAAAAAAAGTTAATTCTTCCTCGTTAATTAGAGTCAATGTTTGCTGTATCAAATTTGTTATTATTGTTCTTTTCTCATCAAGGTGTTCTAACTTTAATTGTTTATTCTTGTAATTAGATTCGTTTTTAAAGGTGTTTTCAATATTTCTTCTTAAATCTACCACACTTCGTAGTGTGACTAGTCCCATATTTCTAAACGTTTTTTTTATTAGCCTTAAATATGAATATCTGCGATTTTCATTAGGCTCATTTAAAAAATAAAGGATATGTTCTTTTATAGTTTTGATATTATCATCAATGTAGGACAAGTTAATTTCTTCACTAACATAAAGTACTTGTTCAAAGAATTCTAAAAATTGACCATCAAGTTCTAATAAGCCTCCATTTTCTCTTATAACAGATTTTTCTATTAACTTATCAATTCGACTTTCTTCGTAATCAACTAGTTCTAGTGCATCACTCAATCTGTAGTCTATGGATTTTCTTTTACTAAACATTTCAGATATCAGTTTTTCCTCTCTTTTCAAAGCGGTAACCAATTCTTTTATGTCATTGAAAGTATTCATCGTTTCGTTTTGTGCGTTGGCTAAAAAATAGCTCTTTTAGTTTTTTTAGCGTTGGCTTATGTGTCGGCAAAAAAACCAAATGTGCTGTTTGTGC
Source organism: Polaribacter sp. HaHaR_3_91 (assembly GCF_019278525.1). Classification (NCBI taxonomy): domain Bacteria; kingdom Pseudomonadati; phylum Bacteroidota; class Flavobacteriia; order Flavobacteriales; family Flavobacteriaceae; genus Polaribacter; species Polaribacter sp. HaHaR_3_91. Next base: position 3,678,679 of record NZ_CP058986.1, on the reverse strand, counting down.
GGTTGGCTTTTTTAGTTCAAATTTTAATGGTTTGCACCTTGGATTCAATGTTGTAACGCAACAAACCGTTTTTGTTTATTGATGTTACTAAGCTACAAATTTAAGTTCTAAATCCATCATTTCTTTTGGAGTTTTATATCCTATAATTTTTCTTGGTCTGTTGTTCAATTTTTCTTGAATATTTTGGAGTTTATTTACGTCAATTTCATTGAAGTTTGTTCCTTTTGGAAGATATCTTCTAATGAGTCCATTTGTATTTTCATTTGTTCCTCTTTCCCAGGAAGAATATGGATGTGCAAAGTATATTTTCATACCTGTTTTTTTAGTAATCATTTCGTGTCTCGCCATTTCAATTCCATTATCATATGTCATTGATTTTTTATAAATAGGATTTAATTTGTTTAATATTTTAGAAAACTCATTAGCTACTTCACCTGCTTTTTTAGACTCTAATTTTACTATTAAAGTAAATCTAGTTTTGCGCTCTACAATAGTTCCAATAGCACTTTTATGATTTTTTCCAATCACTAAATCTCCTTCCCAATGTCCCACTTCATTTCTAAGTTCAATATGTTGTGGTCTGTTGTCAATACTGACTTGGTTAATGATTTTACTTCCACCACCACGTCTTTTTTTAGGAGTTCTACGTCTTGTTTTTTTACGTACTAATAGTTTGATTAACTTTTTATTTAAACGAGCTTGTGGTCTAGTATAAATGTGTCTATAAATAGCTTCGTGTGAAATAGACATTATTAGATTATTAGGATACAACTCTTTTAATCTTCCAGAAATTTGTTCAGGATTCCAGTTTGATAAAAGTCCTTTGTAGACAAAAAATTTGAGTAAAGAATAAGTGCTTATTTTATCTAAATTTCTCTTGTTTAAATAATCTTCTTTAGCACACCAATGAGCAAGTTCAGCATCATATCTATGTTCTTTTTTTTGCACCCATTTATTCACTTCTCTACCGATAGTTGAACGAGATCTATTGAGTTTAATTGCTATATAAGATTTAGACTTTTCTTCATTTAAAAGAGTCTGAATAATCACTCTTTCTTTCAAAGTTAATCGTCTATGTTTTTTTACTTCCATTTTACAAATCTATAATTTTAGATTTGTTGCGTTAAGTTATTGAATGGAGGAGTACAAGTGAGCAATGTGCGCTAACGGTCTTGTATATGAAAAGTAGCGTTTAGGTATTCAATACTTTTCTCTTTGCCTAAAGATATTAAAAAAGCGCAAACCATTATGATTTGCGCTTAATTAGCTATTTTTTATATACGTTGTTAGCAAACGTTTTATTCTATTTAGTTTGTAGCGAAATTAGCTATACTAGTTCCGCCATTTGTTACTGTATTGTCAGCATATTTTACGTATGGCCTAAAATAGTATTGAGTTCCTGACATTAGAGGTTCTGCTACAGCAGAATAACTAGTAATTACAATAGTACCTTCGTTATGTATACCATCAAAATTCTCAATTGCATTTATACTACTGCTAGTGAAATCGCTATTTACACTATATTCAACACCAAATTCTATAGGCATTTCTTTAACAACATTATTAATATTTAATGTTACTGTGATAAAGTCTGTCTGAATTAAAAACGCGTCTGATTCTATATCTAAAGTAACATTTCTACTAGTACTCGCATCAACATCAGTACTTGCTTGTATCTCGTTTCCATAGAAATGAGTGCCATCACTGTATTCAAAATAACCTCTTATAAAATAAGTTTGACCACTTGTTAAATTTTCTATATAACCTGTTGCATCAGAATTATTACCAGATATACCTGAAGTACTATTAGCACCAACCTCAGGGTTAGATGAAGTACCATAAACAAAACCTCTGTCTGTTACTGTCCCAAAACCACTATCTTCTTGAAAAGTTCCCGAAACTATTAGATTTACAGTCCCATCAAAATTTATAAAAAAATCTGTGTTGGAATTAGTTGTAAAGTTACTATTAACAGTTGGTGGATTCATAGAATCATCATCGCTAGAACAACTAAATGTTAAGCTTAAAGTTAATAAGCAAATTACTGTTTTAAATAAATTTTTAATTTTCATTTTTTTTAATTTTTAGCGCACTTTTGCGCAATTATTTATTTTGTTATTTTGGTTTTACTAAATACTTTAATTAATGTATAAATTGTAATAAACTGAAGTAGTGGAAAAATAATAAGTAGGTCTACCCTAAATGCATCTTTGTTTTTTATAAGACTCCATTCTGTTACAAGTAATTCCCAAGAAATGAAAAGAATCCAGATAAAGATTATTACCATCAAAGTCAGTTTATTAGTCTTCATAATTCTAATTCTTGATTTGCTGGTGCAAAGATACGGCCAAGGACTATTTTTTAAGTCTTAAAAAAGGCTTGTTGAGTCTAGAAAACCGTTTTCTAGACTTATTACATAATTATAGACTCGTGTAGTTTTGTGGTAATATGTTGTTTTTAAACAATGTAGGTGTAAGGGAAGTGTGTTTTTTAAAAACACTATAAAATGTTGCTTTTGAGCTAAATCCTGAGTCAAAAGCTATTCCTAACATATTTAAATGATTGTTTGAAGTATCTAATAATAACTTTTTTGCTTCTTCTACTCGATAATGATTTACAAATTGATTAAAGTTTTTGTCAGACTCGTCTCGTATGAGTTCCGATAAATTCCGTTGCGTTATTTTAAGTTTTAAAGACACATCTGCTAAAGATAAATTGGGCTCTAAAAATAATTTTTCATCATCCATTAATGCAATTAACTTTTCATAATGATCTTTATTATTAGTTTTTAATCTATTATTGGTTTCATTAACATCACTTTGTTGATGGTCTATCTTTTTAATACTAGCGATTTTAGTGACAAAAAGCTTAGACTGCTTTATACCGGAAATCCCTATCCAGAAAATAAAAACGACATTAATTATTGAAATGGCTGGATAGATGTAATCATCATAAAATATTCCTTCTAAAAAAAGTGAAGACAATATAATAATCAGAAAGGTAAACAGAAACATAAGAACACCCTTTGCCCAAGTGAGTAATTTTCCTTCTGTATTTGAGTAAAATTCTTCAACTTTTGTTTTTTGCTTATTAATGAATTTAATAGTTAGAAAGATATAATATATTGAATAAGCAAATGATAATATTTCAATCAGAGACAATACATTAGAAAAACTTTCTGAATTATGCAATTTTACTTTTGTACCCACACTTAGCATAAAAAGTACTGTATAACTTATAAATTCTAGTATTCCAGGCAAAAGGATGAGTACAATTTTCTTTTTAGTTAAATTAATATTAGAAATTCCTTTAACATATATATAGAATAAAGGAAGTATTAAATAAAAAAAGTTAAATGGTAAAAACAGCAACCAAGGTTCAGATTCAAGAATGTTTAAATCGTGAAGGATTGAGTTTAAGAGTTCTGCGCAATACGCAATTAAAAATAAGCCTAAAAAAAGCTTGGGTTTTATGCGTCTGCCCTCGATTATTAATACCAAGCCTAAAAACACACCTTGAACTAACCCGAGTATATCGATTAAACTGACAATGTTATAGTTAATTTCCATTTACGTAATTATGAATAGAATTCTAGGAATGAATAATGTTGATTCTAATGTTTGCTAACGTTGTTGTATAAGCATTGTTGCGTTGTTTAAGCAATGAATTTACTAAATAAAACACGAACGGCGAAATTCCGAAGGAATTTCCCAAGTGAGCTACAACTAGCAATAAAGTTTATACGGTGTTACCTGTAGTTATTTTTTCCGATACACTTTTAAATTATATTTAAATTCAGTTCCGTCACTTTCCAAAAATTCAAACACTTTCAATTCCGTTTGAGTGATTTCCGCTATTTCTATTTCGTTTTTCGTAAACTCAATTAAAGAACCAGATTTTTTTAATTGTTCCAAAAGACCAGGCGCAAGTTTGTCAATCGGAACGTTGTATTGTGGTTTGTCAAAGGTCATTATAACGACCTTTTCTTTTGAGTCATATTCCCATTTTCCACTTTCACAATTTTCCGAATTTTCACAACCAATTAGTTTATAAGTTCCATTTTTTTCAATCCGCATACTTGGTCTCCAAACAACTTCATTGGCAGTAATTGTGTCGTTTACAAAATGTTTTATTTCGGTAATAATTTTTCCGTTTTTATCAGTCAATTTTTGAAATTCCCACGTTCCAATAAACAGTTTTTCAATTTGTTCCGAACTTTTCTTCGTTTTTGCGTCGTCAACTAATTCCAAATAAGTTTTAGATGACTGGCAATAAGTCAAAATCGGAAATAATATTATGGCAAGCAGGATGTTTTTCATAATTACAGGTAACGGTTTTGTGTATTAAAAGTTGCGATTTTTACTCACTTCTATTTTCCGCAGGAAAATAGAAGTGAGTAAAAAAGCAACAACTTTTGGTTAAGCTAAAATTAAGCAATTTTTATTACACGTTGTTGTGCAACGTAATTTTATTTAATTTTCAATTCCTAACTTTTCGTATCGGTTAATTCTTCGTTCATTAAATTCAAAATAGAATTCTTTCTCTGTTATTTCTTCTTTGATTAAACTTTCAAGATTCTTTACGTTTTCTAATTTATAATATATTCTTTTATGTTCATTATCTATACCTAATTCAAAACTGTTTTTTGTTTGCGTTAAGATATTTCCTTTGAAATTAGAGTCCATTTTTGAAAAGAAGAATAGCGAATCTTTTTCCAAAATCATATTTCTAGGAAACATCATTAAGACATATTCTGAACAAATATGAACAGTATCGTTTTTTATAAAAATTTCAGCATAGTCAATTTCTCCATTTTCAAGTTTTATTAAACTACTCGAATACCAGTTTCCATCAATATTCCTTTCCTTTTTAATTCCATTACAGCTCAATAGTATAAAAATTGAAAATAATAAAGTCAATTTTTTATTCATTTTCGTATTTTGTTTTATGTTGCACAACGTTTATGTATATGGTTAGTTGCATCTTAAAATTCACTAAACTTTATTTAATCACTGGACTATATAAATAAACACTTAACTTTACTTAAGCGATTTATAGCAATTAACTATATACTGTGTTGGGCAATCGTGTTTTTATATTAATTCAGTATAAATTTTTTAGATATCGTTTTATTATTTGTGAAATTCACCTTTAAAAAATATATCCCTTTTCCAAAATTGGATACGTCTATTTTTATAGCTTCAGAGTTATTTGGTTTATTTTCTTTATAAATAAGTTTTCCTAAAACATTATACAATACAATAGAATTTATTTGTTCGGAACTTTTTAATTGAATGTTTACAAATTTATTAGCAGGATTCGGATAAACAGATATTAGTTCATTTATGGAAAAATCACTTATGCTTAATGTACCTGTTGTAAATTGATAAGTGCCTGAATAAATAGTATTGCCGTTATTAGTAGCAACCAGTCTATAGTAATAAGTTTGATTTGGAAGGATATTGTTAATTGTGGCTTTTATTAAATTTGTACTGTAACCATAAGCAAAATTAGGTGTTCCCATAATTGACGAACCAAAAGTATCTGTTATACCATATTCAAATTGAATATTTGTTAAATAAGAACCATAGCTATTAATTAAACCTTTTAATTCTAGAGTGTTTGTTTCTGGCTCATCTATTGTGCCGGAAACCATTATTATATACCCAGAAAGATTAAAGACACGTTCTTCACTAAAAATTGTTTCACCATTATGTAAAGCCTTTAATCTATAATAATAAACTGAATTTGCATCCAAATTTGATATTGTAGCATTTATATAAGCTGAATTATTAGCATTAAGTTGTGAAGGACTGGTTGCAACATTGTTTTCGTAATCTATAGTGCCATACTCGAAAACTATATCTGTGATATCTTGACTGTAAGATGTTAGATTTGCTGATAATGTAACATCATTTCCATTAATGTTTGGATTATATAAATTAATACTATATTCTGGATAGGTAGTGAAAGATAAAATTTCACCATAAATATCTACGCCTTCATGAGTAGCTTTAATTCTATAAAAATATTGTGTTTCAGGGATGAGATTATTTAAATCAGCTATAATATTTTCATTTGTATTTCCTGTTACTAAAAACGGTGCTCCATTTACAATATTATTAAGAGCATCTGCACTTGTGCCATACTGAAATTCAATATTAGTTATGTCATTCTCATTTGAAACTATATTTCCAGAGATAGCTGCACTATTTGAGGTATAGTTGTAAGTATAATTTGTTGTTATTTCATAATCTGGAAGAGTTGTAAAACTTAAAAGCTGGCTGCTATAATTAGTAGAATTATGAGTACCTCTTAAACTAAAATAATATGTAGTGTTTGGGTTTAAGTTAGTTAAATCTGTAGAAACGTTTAAAGACTCGTCAGCATTTATTGAATTTGGTGATACTGTCATATTATTGCCTCCACTAACAAAAAACTCAATATTAGAAATTACTCCTTCATTAGAAGTTGCATTACCAGTTAAATTAACACTAGAATTTGTAATGTTTTGTGCAGAATTTGCATGTAAAATAGCTGCATCATATTCTACATCACTTCTATATATTTTACCATTTGAGCCAGCTGTAAAAATTTTATCATTGATAAGTTCAATTGAATTTATACCATATTGAGTAGTCAAGTAGCCCCAACTTTCTCCACCATTCATAGTTCTGTATACTTTTCCATCTTCATCAGCGATATATCCAACATTTTTAGAATAGAATTTAACTAATTCATAATATTCATAAGGGATTGAAAGTTCTTGCCATGTTGTTCCTCCATCAGTTGTTTTATGCATTAAAGCATTATCTCCGACAAAGTAACCGTTATTTTCATCTAAAAAATAAAAGTCATTAATGTCTTCTTCTACTTCGATACTAACATTCCAAGTAGTTCCACCATCTATAGTCTTATATATTCTTCCATTAGAGTAACCTACTCTTCTACCATAACCTATTTGGCTATTTAAAAATTGAACTTGTCCAAACCCTATAACAGAATTAAGGTATGACCAAGTATCTCCACCGTCAATTGTTTTAATTACTCCTCCGCCGGCAAAACCTATATTTTCGTCTATAAAATGAATATATTTTAAATTGTTTGATGTTAACGAATTACCATTATTTGTCGGATTCCAGTTTAATCCACCATCAGTAGTTTTGTAAACTTTTCTAGCTCCAAAACTACTACCTAGATTTCCACCAGCAGAAGCATAACCAATGTTTTCGTTAATAAATGAAATTTCATAAGTATATCCACCTTCTACAGGTGTTCCTAACAAAACAAATGTATTGCCACCGTCTGTAGTTTTAAAAACTTGATTACCAACTAGAACATATGCAATATTTTGATTTATAAATTCTATTTGATTCACATCATTATATGTTGTTGAATGTTGAGTCCATGTGCTTCCACCATCAATAGTTTTAATTATGCGCCCACGAGCTCCTGTTGCATAGCCAATATTGTTATCTTGAAAATAAATACCATACATGGAAGTATTACCATATCTACCATTTTGAAAACCTGCCCAAGTCCAAGTATTTCCAGAATCTATAGTTTTAAAAATCACTCCATGATCGCCTGTTGCATAACCAATATTCTCGTTCAAAAAATAGATTGAATATATAGCATCATTAATATCTGTCACTTCTATCCATGTTTCTCCTCCATCTGTGGTTTTAAACATGTCACTATGTTCCTGAGTTGAAAAACCGATATTTTCATTAACAAAATAAACCGTAAAATAATCTGAAGGCGTAATATTACTGTTATCTCTTGTTATATACCAATTTTGACCTCCATCTACGGTTTTTAGTATTATTCCATTATTACAAACTGCATGCCCAACTAAAGAACTAGTAAAAGATGTTTTATTTACTGCAGAGTTTGGAATACTCAAACTTTCCCATGTAGTTCCTCCATCTTCAGTCTTTACGATACTATTTGAAGTTGACAATATAATAGTGTTATCATCAATAATATTTACAGTATTAAAACTGCTATTAAATCCTGTAGATATTTGACTCCACGATGCTCCACTGTCAATAGATTTTAAGACGTATCCATAGTTTCCAACAATATAACCAGTTGCATTATATAAACTCAAATCATTTCCACTAGAGATATTCTGTTTCTTTAACCAAGTGCTTCCAGCATCTATTGTTTCTAAAAGCTCATTAGATGTTATTATATATCCAATATTAGTTGTTGCAAACTCAATATCTTTTCCTGTATTAGCAGTTGGCTTTGGGTTTAGTAATTCCCAATTTGTTTGAGAGTGAATTTTATTTATACATGTTATAATACAAAATAGGATAAGTAGATTTTTTTTCATTTCAATTTATTAATTTAATTATTCAGTTCGTCCAACATGTTGCCCAACGTGTTTGTATATAGTTTGTTGCGTGTTTTAAGCACCTAATTTAGCAAATAAAAACCGAATATAGAATCCTCGAGAATTTTCGTAAGTAGGCTAGAACTAGCAATAAATTATATACGGTGTTATGGGGTGTTTTTTATAATATAGAAAACCCAAATATTATTGAAAATGTTTTATAGTTAGAACTCCAAAATTCCTCTTTATAAAAAGTGTCTCTACTTGTTTGATATCTCATCTCTAAATTATATTTGTCATAAAGTTTATAACCTATTCCAAAAGCCAAATTTTGAGAAGATTCAATGTTTACAGATTTAAAAATCGGACTGTTAGATGTATTAAATTCAAATGATGATTTTGTGCTTAAATCAAAAATGATTGAAGCATTTATAAAAATTTTTGAATTACTATTAAGTAATAAATAATGTCTTAAACCTATAGGTATTTCAATAGAAGTGTAATCAACTTTAATTATTCCATCCGCATTTAGCACCTGTATTATTTCTTCTCCACTCTGTAATTCTTCACTAAATACTACATCTACATTATTGATTGATTTTTGAGATTTAAAATACTGATAAGTTGGTTCAATGAAAATTGTCCATTTATTTTTTTTAATAGGTAAAGTGATTTCAGCTTCTAACCCAATTCCAAATCCTGTTTTATTTCCAAAATCTATAACATCTTTAGAAGTAAATCCATCATTTTGTACTGTTAAAGATGAACTATTTAAACGAGGTCTGATTGTTAAATTAAAGATATCTCGTTTTTGTTTTGGTTCGAAATAATTTAAAAGATAGTTTTGACATTCACTATATTCTGTAAAAATTGTTTTTAAATCTTTTGAGTTATACCCTAAACTTTTAAATTTACTCATTTTGAAGTCTGGACATTTTAAATCATTCAATAATTGCTGTCTAAATTGATTGTTTTTCCCAATTTTATTTTCGACCGTTTTATAACTTTTAAAGACTAATTGCTCGATATTTGAATTTCCGGTTTTATAAAAATAGCGTGTTAATCCAGTATCAAGGTATTGGTATAAATTAGCCTTACCTTCTATTAATACTTTTAAAAAAAGTACCTCTTCTTTAAATTCAGGGTTTCTGTTCTTACTTATTTTACTAATAACTTCATTTGACCTATCAATATTCACATTAGCCTTGATATATTTTGAAATACCATTAATACCAAATTCTTTAACTGATTCTAAATTAGACTTTTTAAATTTATCTTTTTCGGATATTTTGTATTCAAATTGAGTTGGATTATTATTCCAATCAACAGTTCTAATTAGACAATTAATTTTTTGATTTGTATTATCAATAAAATAACCTTTCTCAAAAGAAATTTGTGAGTAGGAAGAAAAGCTTAATATCATTGTTAAAAAAAATAAAAAATGTTTTTTCATATTGTTTTAATTTCTCGTTTTTTTGTCGGATACGCGGTGTTAAATACCCCATAACGTTTTTGCATAAAAAGAGTTGCGGTTTTGCATGCGAGGATTTTCCGCAGGAAAATCAGCAGCTAGTAAAAAAGCAACTACTTTTCGTTTTAACTAAAATAAGCAATTTTTTTTATGCGGTGTTACCTTGCGTTTTTTTTCCGCTTGCTCTTTGCGTTTTCTATTTCGTGCGTTTTATAAATATCAGCTTTTAAATTTGCAAATGGAAAGTAATTGCTAAAATTATCAACTTCGTAAAAACTCTTTCCAGCATTTAAATCAGCAAACTTCATTAACATTTTGAATTCAATTTCTTCCGCGTTTTCGGTCTTTGCGTAATAAATATAAGTTTCTTTAAAACAATTCAATAATTTCAGCCAGTAGCCTCCAGAGTGTGGTCCTTTGTTTCCAACTTTATGTTTGTAAAAATCGTTAACCCTTTTGCTTAACGAAGTAGTTTTTGAGCTTGATTGTCCGATATAAACTATATTCTCGTTCTTATGCCAAAACTTACTAAAGTATTCAGTAGCCACATTTGCATCAGCCGTTGTTGAGTTTTCGATTTTTAAGTCAACCGCAATTTTTTTCCAAGCATTGAATTCATTTGGACAAATTGCAAAATTATAATTAGATGTAACTTTTACGTTTGGATTGTCGGTAAGAGCAATTATATAAATTCCGCTAAAATCCGCATCCAACTTTTCGTTCCATTTTACTGGAAGCGAATAGTCTAAATTAAACTCTCTAAATAGTTCGTCTATTGAAACTGCCATTGGTTTTTTGTTAAATGCAAGGTAACTGGTTATATGCAAACAAATATATTGTTTATCCGTTTATAAATTCCGGATAATAAAAGTTTTTACTTTTTATTATCACGCTTGTTTAGAATTAATATTTAAAAAAAATGATTCTGAAGTTTTATAGAAAACAGGACTTTCTTAAGTAAGATATTCATTCTTTATTTTAAAATTTAAATTTAATGAAAAAAATGTTAGGAATTAAAGGCTTAGATTTTTTTTATTGTTGACAGACTGTTTCATTTTTGTTGCTCTCTTTTTTCTTTTTGTAGTTTTTTATTTAAGTTTTACAATTGTTGCTATTTGAATTTCTTTTTATACTTTTTAAAATGAGTAGTATTATTTTAATATAATAGAGGAGAGTTTACAACTTTAAAAAGTCTTTAGTTTTTATTCTTGTGTCACTCAAATATGTTTATTATTTTTACTTAAATTAATTATTAATCAACGTACACGAAAACGTACACGATTTTATATAAATTAGATCGAAATAGCATGGTTTATGGAGTTTTTGTCAAACTCATAACCCGAAGGTCACTGGTTCGAGTCCAGTTCCCGCTACTAAGTATAGCAAGGCTTCACAGAAATGTGAAGCCTTTTTTATTTTAATGAGATGGGTACAGAATAAGTTAGTTTTAAAAACTGAATTACAGATCAAACATTATTTGGATCAAGTCCCAAAGTTGTCGTATTTAAAAATTATGCATAAATATTAGTCTGTCTAAAAAGGAAGAATTATAGGTTTTTAACGCTTATTAAACCAACTACTAACAGAATGTATTAATATTATTTTACCAATCGTAGTGTTTATGAGCATCTAATCTAATAAAGATGAAGAGTAAGATTGTAAAACCCCAAAGAGACGAACCTCCGTAGCTAAAAAAGGGTAGAGGTATACCAACAGTTGGTAGTAATCCTATAACCATTCCTATGTTTACAATAACATGAAAAAAGAGAATAGAAGCCACACTGTAGCCATATATGCGTCCAAATTTATTAGCATGTGTTTCCGATAGATATATTATTCTATACATCATCAACATAAAAAGAATAATAACAATACTACTTCCTAGGAAACCCCATTCTTCTCCAATAGTACTGAAAATGTAATCGGTGTGTTGTTCTGGTACAAAATTTCCTTTAGTAATATCTCCTTTTAAAAAACCTTTACCTGTCCAACCACCAGAACTAATTGTTAATTCTGACTGGTGTGAGTTGTATCCAATATTTTTTTTATCAGTTTTTAAACCTAATAACACTTCAAAACGATCTCTGTGGTGTTGTTTAAAAATATTGTTATAAGTTAGGTTTGTTCCGAATACAAAAAGTGCGGTAATTATATATAGAGCTAATACTTTATACCAATTAAAACGAAAAAATGTTTTACCTCCTCTATAAATTGCATAACCAACAGCGACTGTAATTAATAATAATAGGGTAGATAATACAGATGTAAATCCGAAGAAAATAGTTGAAATAAAAATAACGATAGCCAAAGTACCCAAAATTATGTAATTTAGGGTTAATCCCTCTCTGTTTAGAACAAAGAAAAATGCTAAGTAAATTAAGGCAGAACCTGCATCTGGTTGTAAGGTTATTAATAGGGCAGGTGTAAAAATGATTATAAAAGCCTTTATTTGGTTTTTTATTAAACCTAAATTGTATTGTCTATCACTTAAAAGCTTGGCAACAGCAAGTGCTGTAAATGCTTTTACAAATTCAGATGGTTGTAAACTCATGCCACCAAAACTAAACCAAGATTTTGCACCATTTATTTCTTTACCAAGTGGAAATAAAAGAAATAACATAATCAAAGATATTATGTAGAATATACTTGAGTATTTCTCATAAAATTTTGAATTAAAAAAAAGAATGATCACAATTAATGGAACACTTAAAATAATCCAAAGAATTTGTTTTCCATAATTAGTAGAAAAATCTAATATCTGTATATTATCTTCAGTTTTGGATGCTGCATATATATTCATCCATCCAAAACCAACAAGAATAGCAAATAAGAAAACTAAAAGCCAATCGATCTCAGCAAAAATGTTATTTCGTTCTTGGCGCAATTTATTGAGTTTTTTGATTTAGTTTAGCGTAAATATCTTTTAAGTTTAGGTCTAACATTCGTTGTTCTCTATATTTATTTTCTTTAGAGATGCTACCATTTATATATTTTTCTATAAGTAAACTGGTAATTGGAGCAGCTATTGTAGATCCATACCCACCATTTTCAACAAAAATTGCTATCGCTATTTTAGGGTTTTCTTTAGGTGCAAATGCCACTAAAATTGAATGATCTGGTAGTTGAATTTTTTGACCGTCTATTCTAGCAAAGTTTTCTGCAGTTCCGGTTTTTCCACAAATCTCAATGCCTTTTACTTGATTAAATCTCCCTGTTCCTGTCTTAAATACTTCGTGCATAGCTTCAACTACTGGAGAAAAATACTTTTTATCTATCGTTGTTTTTTTTGCAATTGTATATACAGAATCTTTAATAGGGTTTTTATTTACTTCTTTTAATACATGTGGTGTATAAAAATATCCTCTGTTGGCAATTACTGCTGTAAAATTAGCTAACTGAATAGGTGTTGTTAAAACTTCTCCTTGACCAATTGCGTTAGATATAGTAGTAGAACCGTTCCAAGAATATCTATAAATATCATCATAATATTTTCCGGTAGGTATTAAACCTGGACTTCCAGCAGGTAAATCATAACCTAGATAATTGCCTAAACCAAAACTGGCAATATGGTTATGCCAGGTGTCTAAACCTTCTGAAGGATTATTGTTTTTTTCTATAATTTTTTTATAAGTTTGAGAAAAGTAAGTATTACAAGATCTAGCAATAGCTGCTTTTAGTAGTACTGGCCTTCCTGTAATTCCGCAATGGCATCCCATAAAAGCACCTGCTCTACTACCGTATCTAAAACCATGATTACATCTAAAACCGGTATCTTCTGTAATAACACCTTCTTGAAGGCCAATTAAAGCATTCATCATTTTAAAAGGAGAACCAGGAGCATAGGTAGCCAATAAACCTCTGTCATAAGAAGGTTTACTTACAGTGTCGTTAAATAAAATGGTTGAGTTTCTAGATCGTTTTCTACCAACCAACATGTTAGGATCGTAGGAAGGTGCAGTAACCAATGCTAAGATTTCTCCAGTTGATGGTTCTATCGCTACAATTCCGCCTCTTTTACCAGACATTAGTTTTTGAGCATAAACTTGTAGTTCTATATCTAAGGTTAATGTTAAGTCTTTTCCGTTTTCTGGTATGGTGTCGTATGAACCGTCTAAATAAGATCCTGTAACTTTATTTAGGTTATTTCTTTGTAGATATTTTTTACCTTTAGTTCCTCTTAAATAATCTTCATATTGTCTTTCAATTCCATCTTTTCCAATTAATTCTCCAGGTTGGTAATAGGCATTTTCTTTTGCTAAAGTTTCATTTACTTCTCCAATATAGCCAAGTACATTTGCGGCAGCATTTATAGGATATTTTCTAATGATTCTTTTTTGAATAAAAAAACCAGTGTATTTATGTAATTTTTCTTGAAGAAAAGCAAAATCTTCTTTTGCCAATTGTTTTAAAAATACAGAAGGTAGGTAAGGGGCATAATTATCTGCTTTTTTTAATCTTTTTAAGAAGTCTGCTTTATCTATTTTTAATAGATTACAAAATTCTAATGTGTCTAATGGTGTTACCTGGTTGGGTTGCACCATAACGTCATAAGAAAGCTGGTTTGCAACTAAAAGTTCTCCGTTTCTGTCATATACGTATCCTCTTTCTGGATAATCATACTCTATTTTTACAGCAGAATTATGAATAGGGTCATAGCTGGCACCTCTAATTACTTGTAATTGAAAAAGTCTCCCAATAAAAAGAATACCGATAAGTGTTATTAAAAAATAGAGTAAAAAACTTCTTTGCATTATTCGCTTTTAGTAAAAATATAAGTTCCTAAAAAAAATAAAATCAATGTAAAAACACTAGAGTATAATGTGTTTAAAAAAACCATTGATAAATTTTCAAAACTAAAATTAGCAAAAGTAAAATAAATAAGGTGATGAATTACTGTTAAAGTTACTACATAGTTAAAAACTTTACCAAAAGATTCAGATTTTAAGCTAAAGAAAGGGTAATCTGCTGGTATTTTTCTAAAATAAACATTCACAAAAAACAACCTAATATAAGCGATAAATAAAGTAGCAAATGCATGTATACCTCCTGAATCTGAAAAGAAATCAACAAATAGTCCTAAAAGGAAACTTATAAAAAGAAAGGAGTATCTTTTTTCATTTAAAGGATATAGAATTACAAAGCTAATATAAAGATATGGATTTATATGTCCTAAAAAATTGATATTATTTAGCACTAATACTTGCAAGAATAGCAAGAAAAAAAAAGATAAAATTTGATTTATACTTTTATTCATTGCTCGTGTTTTCTAAAAATTGTAATTCTTCCTTATCTAAATTTTTAACAATATATACATAACTAAGGTTACTCATATCATTAAATAACGTTACATCTACTTGGTTATTAGCGGTGTTTCCTTTGTTTATTTTAGAGATTGTTCCAATAGGTATTCCTTCAGGAAAAATAGTAGATTTTCCTCCTGTTTCAATAGTGTCTCCAATTTTTAAAGGAGCTTGTCTTGGCATATCGTGTAACTGAACAATATTGTAATCTATACTATTCCACTTTAACGTTCCGTAATAAAAATCATTTCCTTTAAGACGTGCATTAATACCACTATTTTTATTTAAAATTGATTGTACTCTCGTATAATTATTTGATGAGTTTTCTGTAATTCCAATAATTCCTTTGCTATTAATTACAGCCATTTCTTTATCTATATTTTGATTTTTACCTTTATTTATAGTTATAAAATTAAATGGTTTAGAATAATTATTGTTGATGATTTTTGCGTTTGTGAACGTATATTTTTGATGATATTTTGTAGAATCCATCACTGTAGAATCAATATCAAAATTTACAGATGTATTTTTTTCTAAAAGATTTTTTAGACGTGTGTTTTCTTCTGACAATAATTTATTTTCAGACTTTAATCCTAAATATTCTGTAGAGTTAGAAAGGGTTGTAAGAAAACCACCAGTAACACTATTAGCTGAGTTTATAAACTTGCTTTTATGAAAACGAAGGTTGTTAAAAGTAAAAGTTAGCGCTATTAACTCTAACAATATAAAAAACAGAAAATACTTAAACTTCTGAAAAAAATAGATAATCTGTTGCATTGTAAGAACTTAAAAACTACTATTTCATTAATACATTTTTGTATTTTTTTAATTCTTTTAATGCAATTCCTGTTCCACGAACAACTGCTCTTAAAGGGTCTTCTGCTACATAAACAGGTAAGTCTGTTTTTCTAGATAAACGCTTATCTAAACCTCTTAACATAGAACCACCACCTGCTAAATAGATACCTGTATTATAAATATCTGCAGCCAATTCTGGTGGAGTCTTAGATAAAGTTTCCATTACAGCATCTTCAATTCTTAAAATAGATTTGTCTAATGCTTTTGCAATTTCTCTATAAGAAACTTGTACCTGTTTTGGTTTTCCGCTTAGTAAATCTCTACCTTGAACCAACATTTCGTCTGGTGGAGTTTCTAAATCTTCCGTTGCGGCACCAATGGTAATTTTTATTTTTTCTGCAGTAGATTCACCAACATGTAAATTGTGTTGGGTACGCATGTAGTACATAATATCATTTGTAAATAGATCTCCTGCAACTTTTACAGATTGATCACAAACAATACCTCCTAATGCTATTACAGCTATTTCTGTAGTACCACCACCTATATCAATAATCATGTTTCCTTTAGGCTCCATAATGTCTATACCAACACCAATTGCAGCAGCCATAGGTTCATAAATTAAATAGATTTCTTTTGCATTCATGTGTTTTGCAGAATCACGAACAGCTCGTTTTTCTACTTCTGTAATTCCAGATGGAATACAAATAACCATTCTTAATGCGGGTGGAAATAAACGCTTCTTAATTGATGGAATTTGCTTTACAAATTCTTTAATCATCTGTTCAGATGCCTCAAAATCTGCTATAACTCCGTCTTTTAAAGGGCGAATAGTTTTAATATTTTCATGGGTTTTTCCTTGCATTAGGTTGGCTTCTTTACCAATTGCAATGATTTCTCCAGTAATTCTGTTCCTGGCAACAATAGAAGGACTATCAATAACCACTTTTCCGTTGTGGATTATTAAAGTATTTGCGGTACCTAAATCAATCGCAATATCTTCCGTCATAAAATCGAAAAAACCCATAAAATATATTTGTTGTTTTATTCTTGATGTATTCTTACAAAATTACTAAAATTCTGTGTGTAAAATACATATTTATTATTAATGTTTAAAATGTCTTGTTCCTGTCATTACCATAGATATATTGTGTTCATTACAATAGTCTATACTTAATTGGTCTTTAATAGATCCTCCAGGTTGAATAACACTTTTTATTCCTGCGTTATCTGCAATTTCTACACAATCAGGGAAAGGGAAAAATGCATCACTTGCCATTACACATCCATTTAAATCAAATTTAAAAGAAGTTGCTTTTTCAATAGCTTGGTTTAATGCATCAACTCTACTTGTTTGTCCTGTTCCTCCAGCTAATAATTGTTTGTTCTTAACAAGTATTATGGTGTTCGATTTTGTGTTTTTACACAGTTTAGAAGCAAATAACAAATCATCTAACTCACTTTGAGTTGGTTTATTGTTAGTTACGTACTTTAAATCTGATAATTGATCTGTAATACTATCTTTATCTTGCACTAAAGAACCGTTTAAACAAGTTCTTACAGTTGATGTTGGTAATGCAACATCTTTCTGAATTAAGATAATTCTGTTTTTCTTACCTTTTAGAATAGCTAATGCATCATCAGAAAAAGAAGGAGCAATTACAACCTCACAAAATAAAGTATGAATTTTCTCTGCAGTTTCTTTGTCTATTTCTGTATTTGCAATTAATACACCACCAAAAGCAGAAACAGGATCTCCTGCTAAAGCATCTGTATACGCTTGACTAATTGTGTCTCTTTGTGCAAAACCACAAGCATTGTTGTGTTTTAAAATAGCAAACGTTGGTGCTTCACCTTTAAATTCTTGAATTAAATTTACAGCAGCATCAACATCTAATAAATTGTTATAGCTTAATTCTTTACCATGAAGTTTATCAAACATTGCTTCTAAGTCTCCAAAGAAATATCCTTTTTGATGAGGGTTTTCTCCATAACGTAAAACATTTGCATTTTGTTCACTTGCTTTGTAAACTATTTCATCTTCATTAAAATAGTTAAAAATAGCAGTATCGTAATGAGAAGAAATATTAAATGCTTTTGCAGCTAATTTTTTTCTTTCAGAAATGGTAGTTTCTCCATTACCTTCAGAAAGTGTGTTTAAGAAACCTTCGTATTGATCCATAGATGAAACAATAACCGTGTCTTTAAAATTCTTTGCAGCAGCTCTAATTAAAGAAATACCACCAATGTCAATTTTTTCTACGATATCTTGTTCTGGTGCTCCAGAAGCTACCGTTTTTTCAAACGGATATAAATCTACAATTACTAAGTCTATTTGTGGAATATTGTATTCAGCCAATTCAGCAACATCGCTTTCATTGTCTTGTCTGTTAAGAATACCTCCAAAAACTTTTGGATGCAATGTTTTAACTCTTCCTCCAAGAATAGATGGGTAAGAAGTAACCTCGTCTACCGGAATTACATTGATTCCTAAATCTTTAATAAACTTTTCTGTACCACCTGTAGAATAGATAGTTACGTTAAGTGCATCTAATTTTTTTACAACTGGTTCTAGACCATCTTTGTGAAATACCGAAATTAATGCGGATTTAATTGTTTTTGAAGTGCTCATTTAGTGTTGTGTTGTTAAGCGTGCAAATTTAGGTAAAGCAATCTTCTAAGGCAATAAAAGATAGTAACAAAACAAGTAAGTAATTAACAACAAACTTTTAATGAAGTTTTTTTAATTAGAAAAAAACAGATCCACTACTCGGCGTTATCTAAAAAATCTCGAAACCAAACAACAAAATTATCTACAATAGATGTTTTTTTTGAAGCATAATTAGATGTTGAATTTTTAGATGTTATGGTAGTGGATTCGTATTTTCTCATTATTTAGGAATATGTCGATTTGTGAATTATATTATTTTTATCAAAAGTAGTTAAAAGATAAATATAAGTCAACAAAATTAAAGAATATTTGACAATTCTTTACAGATATACTCTAAAAGTGCCTCGTCCTTTGCGGAAAATGTATTTGCTGTATGAGAGTCTATATCAATTTGACCAATATTCTCGCCTGCTACAAAAATTGGGATTACAATTTCAGATTTTACTTTCCAACCGCAAGAAATATAATTGTCTTGAGCAGAAACATCTTGTACTACAAAGTTTTCGTTGCTAACCGCTACTTGTCCGCAAATACCTTTCCCAAACGGAATAATAGTGTGTTCTGTTTCTTCTCCTGTATATTGCGCTAATTTTAACTCGTTTTTATCTCCGTTTTTAAAATAAAAACCAACCCAATCATAGTAAGAGATTTCTTTTTCTAAATAATCGCATATCGCTTGTAATTTTTCGTCTCTTGTAGTGTTAGACGAAATAATTTTGTCGATCTGTGGTTGTAAAATATCTATATTCATTTGTATATTCGTTGTGTAAATAAGTGGCAAAATTAATTAAAATTTATTGTGAAGAAACATAAAAGCATCATCATTTTTCTGATTAAGTTTTTTGTAACCTATTTTTTATTAGTTACAATCTATAACACTTACTTACAGCGTTCTCAAGAAAAAGAAGGGGTTTATAAAACAGCATCCATAACAACACTTGTGGCAGACCAAACCGTAAAAGTGCTTACTTTTTTCGATTATAGCGTAGAGGCTGTTCAGCATGATAAAGAAGTTTCTGTAAAACTAATCATAGAAGGTAAATATACCGCTAGGGTTATAGAAGGGTGTAATTCTATTAGTTTAATTGTTCTATTTATATCATTTATTATTGCTTTTTCTGGGTCTTTAAAAGCTACTTTCTTTTATTCTCTGTTTGGTAGTTTGCTTATTTATACAATCAATGTATTAAGAATTGCATTTCTGACAGTAATGATCTATAAATATCCAGAAAATCAAGAATTTTTACATGGTTTGGTATTTCCGGCAATTATTTATGGTACCATTTTCATGCTTTGGGTTATTTGGGTTAATCAATTTTCTAAGTTTAAGAAATGAGTAAATATCTAAAAATAGTATTAGTATTCTTGCTTTTTGTGCTGTTGGTCGCGGTAAGAGCTTTTCAAACGAATTTGTTTTATGACCCTTTAATAGTATATTTTAAAAATGATTATTTGTACACAGGTATTCAGAATATAGTTGTTTGGAAGCTAGTGGTAAATATGCTCTTTAGGTACCTCATAAACTCTGTTATTTCATTAGGTATAATTTGGGTGTTGTTTGAGCGAAAAGAGTATTTAAAATTTGCTAGTTATTTTTTAATGATAGCTTTCGTAATTCTTATTACTGTATTCGTAATTTTAATTAAAAATAATTTTGAAAGTGGTTATTTGTTACCGTTTTATATACGTAGATTTATAATCCATCCGCTGTTTTTACTAATACTGCTTCCAGCTTTCTATTATCAAAAATTGAGTAATAGATAATTTTATATAGAATTTGATTTTCTTATTGTAAATTTGCAGAAGCAATGAAACAGTTTTTTTCTAAAATAGCGTCTTTTTTATTGGCACTTTTAGTGTTGTTTTCTACGTTTTCTTTTACGGTAGAAAAGCATTATTGTGGAGATTCTCTAATGGATGTTTCTTTTATAGGGAGTACAAACGATTGCGGCTTAGAAATGCAAAAAATTGCAGCTAAGACTAACTGTTGTAAAGATGAAATTCATCAAATTAAAGGTCAAGATCAATTAAGACAAACTCAAGTTGACGATTTTGATTTTTCTAAACAACAATTTCTAGCATCGTTTTATATTTCTTTTAATGATCTATTTCTTGAACAAGATTTTAAAGAAACAAACTACAACAACATTTCTCCGCCTGAAATTCTATTAGATTATCAGGTTATATACCAGTCTTTTTTAATTTGATTTTAATTTTTTAAACTATAAATATTGCCTAAAGGCGATAAAATTTAGCGTTATGAATTAAAATTAATACACATAATGAAAAAATATATAATTAGTAGTTTTCTGCTATTTATTCCTGTCATACTCTTTTCTCAAACTACATTTAAAGGGATGATTATGGATAAAAATAATCCTAAAGATAATTTAGGGGTTGCCGATGTAACTGTACATTGGTTAAATACAAACGTAAGTGCAACTACAAATAAGAAAGGTTGGTTTACTATAGGTTATAAACCAGAATATAAAAAATTAGTAATTAATTATTTAGGGTATAAAACCGATACTTTAACTATTGAGAACTTAGACCCTATTCATCATTATATTACTCCAGAAGGTGATTTAGATGAAGTAATAATTAAAAGTAAACGAAATGCAATTCAGAAATCATTTTTGTCTACGGCAAATATGTTTACTGTAAATTCTGAAGAATTATTAAAAGCTGCGTGTTGTAATTTGGCAGAAAGTTTTGAAACTAACCCATCTATAGATGTTAGTTTTTCTGATGCTTTAACCGGAACGAAACAAATACAAATGCTGGGTTTAACAAGCCCGTATTTGTCAATTACACAAGAAAATATTCCTTCTGTTAGAGGTGCTGCTCAGGTTTTCGGACTCACATTTACACCAGGTACTTGGGTAGAAAGTATACAGATTACAAAAGGTGCTGGTTCTGTTGTTAATGGGTATGAAAGTATATCTGGACAAATAAATGCAGAATTGGTAAAACCTTTTTCTGATAATAAATTCTTTGTTAATGCTTATTCTTCTTTAAATGGAAGACTCGAGTTAAATACACATTTTAACCAAAAAGTTTCAGATAAATGGTCTACAGGTATTTATGTTCACGGTAATTATAGAGGTGAGAAATTCGATAAAAATGATGATAATTTTTTAGACAGTCCGTTAGCAGATCAAATAAATGTAATGAATCGTTGGCAGTATGTTGATGCAGAAAAAGGTTGGGTAAGTTTTATTAATGTACGTTTTTTAAATGATGAAAAACAAACGGGTGAGATTGATTTTAATCCATCTTTAGATAAAGGAACCACAAATGCTTGGGGAAGTGAAATAGATACAAGACGTTTTGAGACTTCGGCTAAATTAGGGTACGTTTTTCCAGAGTTGCCTTTTCAGAGTGTAAGTCTTCAGTTTGCGTATAGTAATCATCAGCAAGATTCTTATTTTGGACAAAAAATTTATAATATAGAGCATGAAAGTATATTTTCTAATATTATTTTTAATTCTATAATAGGGGATACTAGAAATAAGTTTAAAACCGGACTTAGTTTTACGCATGATAATTATGAAGAATTGGTAAATATTACCGATTACGATAGAAAAGAAACTTCTGCAGGAGCTTTTTTCGAATATGCATTCGATAATTTGAATGATTTTAGCTTAACTGCAGGTTTGCGTATAGATACTCATAATTTATTAGGAACTTTTGTTACTCCTAGAATTCATGCAAGATATGTGCCTTGGGAAAACAGTATTTTTAGAGCTTCTGCAGGAAGAGGAAAGCGAAGTGCTAATATTTTTGCAGAAAATCAACAATTATTTGCAAGTTCAAGGAGTATTAATATTGATGATGTTGGTGGTAATATCTACGGATTAAATCCTGAGGTTGCATGGAATTACGGAGTTTCTTATATGCAAAGATTTAACTTATTCAATAAAAAGGGAGATGTTACTTTCGATTTTTATCAAACAGATTTTACAAATCAAGTTGTGGTAGATTGGGAAAACCCTCAAGAAATATCATTTTATAATTTAAACGGAAAAAGTATTGCAAATAGTTTTCAAGTTGAAGTAAATTATAATATTGCACCGTATTTTAATTTTAGAACAGCGTATAAGTATTTTGATATTTCTACGGATTATACTTCGGGTAATTTACAGAAACCGATTCAACCTAAAAATAGATTTTTTGCAAACCTTTCTTATGAAACCCCTGCTAAAGATAGTGGAGCTCAATGGAAGTTTGATGTTACTTTTAATAATATAGGAAAACAGCGTTTACCAAATACGGTATCTAATCCTGTGCAATATCAATTGCCATCACATTCAGATTCTTATCAATTGTTAAACTCTCAAATTACAAAGGTTTTTTCAGACAAATTTGAAGTTTATGTAGGTGCCGAAAACTTAACAAATGTTCAGCAGAAAAATCCTATTTTAGCAAGTGATGATCCATTTGGATCTAATTTTGATAGTACAATTGTGTATTCTCCTATTTTTGGAAGAGCATTTTATATGGGGTTAAGATTTAAAATAAAATAGCCACAGAGTGGGATTAAGTAATATAATATAAAATATAAAATAGAAAAAAGATGAAAAAAATACTATTCGTATTCAGTTTATGTTTGATTGGTTTTACAACACAATCACAAGAAGTAAAAAAGAAGAAAAGTGCTAAAGTATCTATAGAAGTAGATGGAATTTGTGGTATGTGTAAAAAACGTATTGAAACTGCTGCTTTAAAAACAAAAGGGGTAAAGTTTGCAATTTGGAGTGTAGAGACTCATCAATTAAATGTAATTTTAGATGAACGTAAAACAGATGTAGAGGCTGTTCAGAAAAGTGTTTTAGCAGTAGGACATGATGTTATTTTAGATGAAGAAAATAAACTAATTGCAACAGATGAAGCGTATGGTTCTGTACATGGTTGTTGTAAGTATAGGGAAGAAGAAATAATTAAAGACCATAATGGTGATTTAAAGAAGCAGAAGAAGGAATAATACTTCTTTTTTGTAGGTAATAAAAAAATCCGATAGAAATTAATCTATCGGATTTTTTAATATCTCTATTTCACCCAAGAGTAAAATAAACTATCCATAGCGATTCGCTATTACATCATTCCTGGCATTCCACCACCCATTGGAGGCATTCCGCCAGCAGGAGCATCTTCTTTAATGTCTACTAAGGCACATTCTGTAGTTAAGATCATTCCGGCAACAGATGCAGCATTTTCTAATGCAACACGCGTTACTTTCTTAGGATCTATAATTCCAGCTTCTAGCATATCAACATATATGTCGTTTTTAGCATCATAACCAAAGTCTTTTTTACCTTCTAAAACTTTATTAATTACAACAGAACCTTCACCACCAGCATTTTCTACGATGGTTCTTAAAGGTGCTTCAATTGCTTTGTTTACAATTTGTACACCTGTAGTTTCGTCTAAGTTTTCTGTAGTGATTTTTTCTAAAACTTTTTTAGCGCGTACTAAAGCAACACCACCACCAGCAACAATACCTTCTTCTACTGCAGCTCTTGTAGCGTGTAAAGCATCATCAACTCTATCTTTCTTCTCTTTCATCTCTACTTCAGAAGCAGCACCAACATATAAAACAGCAACACCACCAGCTAATTTAGCTAAACGTTCTTGAAGTTTTTCTTTGTCATAGTCAGAAGTTGTAGTCTCTATTTGAGCTTTAATTTGACTAACTCTTGCTTTAATAGCATCTGCATCACCAGAACCATTTACAATAGTTGTATTGTCTTTATCAATAGTAATACCTTCTGCAGTACCTAAAAGATCTAATGTTGCGTTTTCTAAAGAGAAACCTCTTTCTTCAGAAATTACAGTTCCGCCTGTTAAGATTGCGATGTCTTCTAACATTGCTTTCCTTCTGTCTCCAAATCCTGGAGCTTTAACAGCAGCAATTTTTAAACCACCTCTTAATTTATTTACAACTAAAGTAGCTAACGCTTGTCCGTCTACATCTTCTGCAATAATTAATAAAGGACGTCCAGATTGAGAAACTGGCTCTAAAATTGGAAGAATTTCTTGCAAGTTAGAAATCTTTTTGTCGAATAATAAAACATAAGGATTTTCTAAATCTGCAATCATTTTATCTGCATCGGTAACAAAATAAGGAGATAAATAACCTCTGTCAAATTGCATACCTTCTACAACGTCAACATACGTTTCCATTCCTTTTGCTTCTTCAACAGTAATAACGCCTTCTTTACCAACCTTGGCAAAAGCAGTAGCTATTAAGTCTCCAATAACAGCATCGTTATTTGCAGAAATTGCTGCAACTTGTTGAATTTTTTCAGAAGAATTACCAACTTTTTTTGCTTGTTTTTCTAAGTCTGCAATAATTGCAGCAACAGCTTTGTCAATTCCACGTTTTAAATCCATTGGGTTTGCACCTGCAGCAACGTTTTTTAGACCTTCTTTTACAATTGCTTGTGCAAGAACCGTAGCAGTTGTTGTACCATCTCCAGCTAAGTCGTTGGTTTTAGAAGCAACTTCTTTTACCATTTGAGCTCCCATATTTTCAAGCTCATTTTCTAACTCAATTTCTTTTGCTACAGAAACTCCATCTTTAGTAACTGTCGGTGCTCCAAAAGATTTAGAAATAATTACGTTTCTTCCTTTTGGTCCTAAAGTTACTTTTACTGCATTTGCTAAAGCGTCAACTCCACGTTTTAATCCGTCTCTTGCTTCAATATCAAATTTTATATGTTTTGCCATTTTCTTTAAATGTTTATTTGTTTAACTATTTATTCGTTTAATTGTTGCTACTGTAAACCGCAACTGAAAACTAAATACTTTTAGATAATCGCTAAAATATCAGACTCACGCATCATTAGGTAATCTTTACCTTCTAATTTTAAATCAGTTCCACCATATTTACTATATAAAACAGTGTCTCCAATTTTTACAGTTAAAGGCTCATCAACTTTACCATTACCTACTGCTACAACAGTTCCTTGTTGTGGCTTTTCTTTTGCGTTATCAGGAATAATTAATCCTGATGCTGTTTTTGTTTCTGCTGGAGCAGGTTCTACAAGAACTCTGTCTGCTAAAGGTTTAATGTTTAATCCCATTATTATATTTTTAGTTAATTAATTTATATGTTACTAACTGTAAATTGTCAGAAATTGTGCCATTACACTAAAACTGACAATTTTTCTTTGATTGATTTTATTGTTAAATTTTAAGCATAAAAAAAATGCCAACGTGTCATTTACGTTGGCATTTTTAATTTATCTCTAACGGATAATTAATTTAAACTATCGTTAGTTATAGGAGTTGTGTTTTCAACAGGAGTAGAGGTTTCAATACCATCTAAAGTATTATTTAACTCAAAGTTGTTGTCTCCATCTCTAGGAATTGCAAAGTTTGCTAATAAAATTAATGCAAACATAGCAATTGCTAAAGTCCAAGTTGTTCTGTCTAAGAAATTGTTAGTGTTTTGTACACCCCCCAAAGATTGTGCTCCACTACCTCCAAAAGAAGAAGTTAATCCTCCACCTTTAGGATTTTGAACCATCACGATTAAGATTAATGCAACGGCTACAATCAAAATTAGAATTAAAAATGCTGTGTAACTCATGATTTATTTTTTTGTAAAATTTGTATTCTTTTAATTTGGTCTGCAAAGAAACCACTTTTTTCTGGATATTTCAAACTTAAAATTCTATAAGCTTGCATTGCGTTTTCATACTTTTTCTGTTCTAAATAAACTTTAGCCAATGTTTCTGTCATTAAAGAGGAATCTTGACTGTTTTTAGCAACCGGTACAGCTACTATTTTATCTTTTGCTAAAGGCTTAATTTTAGGGTTATTTTCAATAAAAGTGTTTATTAAGTCCTCTTTTGCTGTAGGTTTTTCTACAGGAGTTTTTTCTATTTGCTTTTTTTCTTCTCTAACAATAGGCTTTCTGGAGGAAAGTTGTAACCATTCTCCAAAAGAATGATTCTCTGCAGAAGAAAAAGATATAGGCTTGCCAATTTCTAATGCCGTTTCTATTTCAGCAATATTTTCTGAAACTGCTTCAGCTTTTTCTATTAGGCTTTCAATTTTTTCAGAAGGAGTTGCTACTGTTTTTTCTGCTGATATTTTTTCAAATATTTGTTGATGAATATCTTCTTTCTGATTATTAAAATTATTTGTAGTAATGTAATTGAATAATAAAGTTCTATCTGTGGTGTAAGAAGCAGTTACTTTTAATTCGTTATTATATTTAAAGCTATCCTGATTTTTTAATCCTTTTAAATATAGAACACGTGCTGCTTGAAAATACGGATATTCTTCAACAATAGTTTTTAATTCAGCAGTTTCCACTTCCTGAATTTGTCTTTTGTTTTTTATTAAATCTATAAAAGTACTTGATTTCAAATCTTAGTTATTTTATCTACTTTTTACTGAATACTACAACTGAATATTTTTAACTTTTAATATTACCATTTTGCAACGGAAGCATTAAAAATATCTTGTGTTAATCTCTCCATAATTTCATCTAGGGCAGCCTCTAATACACTACCTGTAAGTTGTGCATCTGCGGCAAAATCTGAATAAAAAGAGAATTGTTTTTCAAAATCGTCTTTTTCAACTAGTTTATTCACAAAACGAACATTAACGGTGATGGTAAGTCTATTTTGAGCAGCAGTTTGGTCTGCAGTAGCACTCATAGGAGTAATTCTATAACCTGTAATTTCTCCGCTAAAATATAAATCTCCATTAGAGGTTACTGTGGTTAAATTGGTTTGTCTTGTAAATAAATCTAACATGTCTTGGGTAAAACGCTGACTTAGAGTTGGCTCTACTAAAGATGCTTGATTTGGGAAGAAATCTATTTGTAATGTTTTTGCATCACCTGTACTTCCTCCTGTAAAAGAATATGCACCACAAGCAATAAAAAAGAGTGTGCTTAGTGTAAATAGTGTTATGTATAGTGTTTTTTTCATCGATTTTGTCTGGTCGAGCGCAGTCGAGACCTAAAATAGTTACTTATTAATGCCTCTCGACGGCGCTCGAGGGATAGTTTTTAGTGATTAAATTTTAAACAATTACTCAATCTTTTACAAATCGTATTGTTTAATTTTTCTGTATAAAGTTCTTTCAGATATCCCTAGTTCTTTAGCGGCCAATTTACGTTTATTACTGTTTTTCTCTAAAGATTTTTTTATCATTTCTACTTCTTTGTCTTGTAAAGATAAAGACTCGTCTTCTTCTATAGTCTCAATAAAATCATAATCTTTTTCTGTGGATGAGTTTTGAGGGATATTCATCACTTCTACATTAGATTTATGAGCATCTTTATTTTCGTACATCTTTTCAATTAATTGATGATGTTCTTCTTGCACTTCTTCTACATTACCACTTTTCATTAAGTCGAGCGTCAACTTTTTTAAATCGTTGATGTCATTACGCATATCAAATAAAATTTTATACATAATATCACGCTCGGTAGAGAAATCATTTTCTTTTTTACTACCAATAACAGCAGGTAAATTACCATTATTATTAGGTAGATACTGTTGCATTTTAAGGGCAGAAATAACTCTTTCTTCTTCAATAACCGAAATTTGTTCTGCTAAATTTTTTAACTGACGAATGTTCCCCGGAAAACGATAGTTTAATAACATTTTTACCGCGTTATCATCTAAACGAATAGAAGGCATTCTATATTTTTGAGCAAAATCTGCAGCAAATTTTCTAAACAATAAATGAATATCTTCATTACGGTCTCTTAAAGCAGGTAAATGAATTTCTACAGTACTTAATCTGTAATATAAATCTTCCCTAAATTTTTCTGTTTGAATTGCAGATTGCATATTAACATTTGTTGCTGCAACAATTCTAACATTCGTTTTTATAACTTTAGAAGAACCTACTTTTATAAACTCGCCATTTTCTAAAACACGTAGTAAACGTACCTGTGTTGTTAGTGGTAACTCTCCAACTTCATCTAAAAAAATAGTTCCGCCATCGGCAACTTCAAAATATCCTTTTCTGTCTTGTGTTGCTCCTGTAAATGATCCTTTTTCGTGACCAAATAACTCACTGTCAATAGTTCCCTCTGGAATTGCACCGCAGTTTACAGCAATATATTTTGCATGTTTTCTATGTGATAATTGATGTACAATTCTTGGAATATTTTCTTTACCAACACCACTTTCTCCTGTAACTAAAACAGAAATATCTGTAGGTGCAACTCTAAGTGCTTTTTCTAAAGCTCTATTTAAGTGAATATCGTTACCGATAATTCCAAAACGCTGTTTTAAAGCTTGTAAGTTTTCCATATTTTCTTTTTTGAAATAGGATTATTTTTGATTCAAGATCCAAGATGGTCTTGTGTCATGATTCTTTTTTGTCAATTAATAATAAATAAGCAATTTATATCTTTACTATACTTTCTTTTCTAAAATGCTTAACCCTGATTGAAACCTTTCGATTTTACTCAGGGCAGACTCTATCCTTTTTATTTTTCATACAAAAGATGTATTGAAAAGCAGGAAATAGCTTCTAATTATTATCAGAATACCCAACAACAGTTCCTTTTAAGGTTGCAGAAGTACAATCTTCTACTTTTACCATTACAAAATCTCCTAATTTATAATTTCCTTTATCAAAAACAGCTACGGTGTTTTGGGTGTTTCTACCTTTCCACTCATTCGGATTTTTCTTAGAAGTACCTTCAATTAAAAATTCTTCTACTTTTCCTAAATGTTGCTGTGTTCTGTATAAAGCGTGTTCTTGTTGTAAATCTATAATTTCTTGTAAACGACGTTTTTTTGTAGCAAAAGGTACATCATCTACCATTTTCTTAGCTGCTAAAGTTCCTGGTCTTTCAGAATAAGTAAACATAAAACCGAAATCGTATTTTACGTACTTCATCAAATCTAAAGTGTCTTGATGATCTTCTTCTGTTTCTCCACAAAAACCAACAATCATATCTTGACTTAAAGACATTTCTGGTACAATCTTAAAGATATTATCAATTAATTCGATGTATTCTTCACGAGTATGTTGTCTGTTCATGGCTTTTAGCATGTTGTTGCTTCCGCTTTGTACAGGTAAATGTAAATATTTACAGATATTTTTGTGTTTTGCTATGGCGTGAATTACGTCTAAACTGATATCCTGCGGATTAGAAGTCGCAAAACGAAAACGTGTTTTTGGGAATTCTGTAGCACACATATCTAATAATTGTGCAAAATTTACAGCAGTTGCTTGTGCCATTTCAGATGCTTTGCCAAAGTCTTTTTTCAATCCACCACCATACCATAAGAAGCTATCTACATTCTGACCTAAAAGTGTAATTTCTTTAAAGTTTCTATCTACCATAGATTGAATTTCTTCAATAATACTCTTTGGGTCACGACTTCTTTCTCGTCCACGAGTAAAAGGAACCACACAGAAAGTACACATATTGTCACAACCTCTGGTTATAGATACAAATGCGGTAACTCCGTTAGAATTTAAACGCACCGGAGAAATATCTCCGTAGGTTTCTTCTTTAGATAAAATTACATTTACGGCATCTCTACCAGCGTTTACTTCCTCTAATAAGTTAGGTAAATCTTTATACGCATCGGGACCAACAACTAAGTCAACTATTTTTTCTTCTTCTAAAAACTTTTCTTTTAAGCGTTCTGCCATACAGCCTAAAACACCCACTTTCATGTTTTTGTTCACTTGTTTTACAGCGTTGTATTTCTGTAATCTTTTACGAACAGTAGTTTCTGCCTTCTCTCTAATAGAGCAGGTATTTACTAAAACTAAATCTGCTTCTTCTAGAATTTGGGTTGTGTTGTAGCCTTCTTTATCTAAAATAGCGGCTACTATTTCACTATCATTCATATTCATTTGACAGCCGTAGCTTTCTATGAATAATTTTTTAGTGTTATTTTTTTTATTTTCGGTAACAAGAGCTTTCCCTTGTATTTTCTCATCTATGATTTTTTCTACGTATTCCATCTCTCAATTTATCATTTAAAGGTGAGCAAAGATACAACCAAATTTAATTTATTGTGACAAATTGGCAGAAATTTAATGGACTAATTCTAATGTTTTTTGTTGAAAATTGATGAAATAATTTTTTTTTACAAAAAACTAACTACTTTTGCAATCAAAAATAGCACGTTTTTAAAGCGTTCTAGCGACAAAAGAGAGATAAATGGCAAAGAATTTAGTAATTGTAGAGTCACCAGCAAAAGCAAAAACCATCGAAAAATTTCTTGGAAAAGATTTTCAAGTAGAATCTAGTTATGGTCATATTGCAGACTTACCATCCAAAGAATTGGGTATTGATGTAGAAGGAGATTTTAGTCCAAAATATATTATTTCTGATGATAAAAAACCAGTAGTTAAAAAGTTGAAAGCTTTAGCAAAGAAAGCAGATACTGTATGGTTAGCAAGTGATGAGGATCGAGAGGGTGAGGCAATTGCATGGCATTTAAAAGAGCAATTAAGTTTAAAGGATGAAAATACAAAACGTATTGTTTTTCATGAAATAACAAAAAATGCCATTTTAAAAGCAGTCGAAAATCCTAGAGATATAGACTATAATATGGTAAATGCACAACAAGCACGTAGAGTTTTAGACAGACTTGTTGGGTATGAATTATCGCCTGTTTTATGGCGAAAAGTTAAAGGAGGTTTGTCTGCAGGTAGAGTACAATCTGTAGCGGTTCGTTTAATTGTAGAAAAAGAAAGAAGTATTCAAGAATTTAATGCAGAAACACATTATAAAGTAGTTGCAGAATTTGCTAATGTTGAAGGAAAAACGTTTAAAGCAACCATTCCAAAGAATTTTGATACTAAAAAAACAGCAGAAAATTTCTTAAAATCGTGTGCAAATGCAGATTTTTCGATTGCAGAGTTAACTAAAAAGCCAGCAAAGAAATCTCCAGCAGCACCATTTACAACGTCTACGTTACAGCAAGAAGCATCTAGGAAATTAGGTTTTCCAGTAGCAAAAACAATGCAAGTTGCACAACGTTTGTATGAAGCCGGTTTAATTACCTATATGAGAACAGATAGTTTAAATTTATCTGTTGATGCAAGAAACGCTGCTGAAGAAGAAATTACAAATTACTACGGTAAAGAATATAGCAAACAACGTGTTTTTAAAACGAAAGCAAAAGGTGCTCAAGAGGCGCATGAGGCTATTCGCCCTACCAACATGAAAATGCATTCTATTGATACAGAATACGACCAAACTAGATTGTACGATCTAATTTGGAAAAGAACATTGGCTTCTCAAATGAGTGATGCTCAGTTAGAAAGAACGAATTTTAAGATAGAGAACTCTGAGAACTCTAAAATATTCACTGCAAATGGTGAAATGATAAAGTTTGATGGTTTCTTAAAAGTGTATTTAGAAGGAAAAGATGATGATGAGGAAGAACAAGCAGGAATGCTACCAAATTTAAAAGTTGGTGAAGCATTAGAGTATTCTTTTATAAATGCAACACAACGTTTTACAAGTCCGCCTTATCGTTTTACAGAAGCTTCTTTGGTAAAACAATTAGAAGAATTAGGTATTGGTAGACCATCTACATACGCACCAACAATTTCTACTGTACAAAGAAGAGGTTATGTAGAAAAAGGAGAGGATGAAGGTTTAGAAAGAAATTACGAACAAATGATTTTAGTTTCAGGTACTGTAAAAAGTGAAACCTTGACTGAAAAAACGGGTTCAAATAAAAATAAATTAATTCCTACGGATATTGGTAATATTGTTAACGACTTTTTAGTTGCTAACTTTTCTAATGTTTTAGATTTCGGTTTTACTGCTAAGGTTGAATCTTCTTTTGATGATATCTCTGAAGGAAATGAAGATTGGATAGAAATGATTAAAGGTTTCTATAGCAAGTTTCATGTCACTGTAGAAG
Organism: Polaribacter sp. HaHaR_3_91; assembly: GCF_019278525.1. Taxonomy (NCBI): domain Bacteria; kingdom Pseudomonadati; phylum Bacteroidota; class Flavobacteriia; order Flavobacteriales; family Flavobacteriaceae; genus Polaribacter; species Polaribacter sp. HaHaR_3_91. The sequence continues at coordinate 3,646,215 of NZ_CP058986.1, read as the reverse complement.
ATGTAAAGGAGAATGCAGAAAGAGAAAGTGGAGAACGTATTTTAGGAAAACATCCAGAAACAGGTAAAACAGTTTTAGTTCGTTTAGGTAAATTTGGACCAATTGCACAAATTGGAGCGCCAGAAGACGAAGAAAAAGTGTTTGCTAGCTTAAATAAAGATCAGAATTTAGGAACCATCACCATGGAAGAAGCATTAGAGTTATTCTTGCTTCCAAAAACCTTAGGTGGTTATGAAGATGAAGAAGTGATTGTTTCTAACGGTCGTTTTGGTCCTTATATTCGTTTTGGAACCATGTTTGTTTCTTTAGACAAAGGAGAAAATCCTATGGAAGTAGACTTGCCAAGAGCGATAGAGTTAATAGTTGCAAAACAAAAAGCAGATGCACCAATTTACCATTATGAGGATTTGCCTGTACAAAAGGGAGTCGGACGTTTTGGACCTTTCTTAAAATGGAATAATATATTTATCAATGTTAACAAAAAATATGATTTCGATAATCTTACTGATGACGATATTATTGAATTAATAGAGGTAAAGAAACAGAAAGAGATCGATAAGGTAATCCATAATTGGGAAGATGTAGAAATTCGTGTAGAAAAAGCACGATGGGGACGTTTTAATGTAATAAAAGGAAAGATTAAAATAGAGTTACCTAAAACTACAGAAATAGAAAAACTATCTAAGGAAGAGGCTGTTAAAATGATTGAAGCTAAAACGCCAAAGAAAAAAGTGGCAAAGAAAAAAGCTGTCAAGAAAAAGGTAGTTAAGAAGAAAGTAACCAAAAAGAAATAATATTTTTCATAAATTACATTTGATTTTAAAAAATTAATGAACCAAGACTTTTTAACCCCTGTAAAAGAATCGATTGTAAAATCTTTAGAAGAACAATCTAATTTGTGCTTAGGAAAAACCTTTAGGATACATACCCTAGAAGAAGGTTTGCCTGATTTAGAGAATGTGCAAATTGCTATTTTAGGAGTTCAAGAAGACAGAAACTCAGAGAATAATTTTGGCTGTGGAGAAGATTTACATTTTATTAGAAAAAAATTATACAATTTGTTTCCTGGTAATTGGAACACGCAGATAGCTGATTTAGGAAATGTTTTAAAAGGAAATTCGGTTACAGATACGTATTATGCTGTTTCAGAAATTATTACGGAATTACTTAAGAAAAATATAATACCCGTAATTATTGGTGGAGGTCAGGATCTTACCTACGTAAATTATAGAGCTTATGATTCTTTAGAGCAAACCGTTAATATTGCTGCTGTAGACAGTCGTTTCGATTTAGGTCATTTAGATGATCCATTAACTTCTCAATCTTATTTAAGTAAAATAATTATGCAAGAACCTAATAACTTGTTTAATTATAGTAATGTAGGTTATCAGACGTATTTTAATTCGCAAGATGAAATACAGTTGTTAGATAACTTATTTTTTGATGCTTATAGATTAGGGAATGCAAAAGAATTAAAAAATATTGAACCTGTTTTTAGAAATGCAGATATTGTTTCTATAGATCTAGGTTCTGTAAGACAAAGTGAAGCACCAGCAAACAATAATGCTTCTCCAAATGGGTTTTATGGAGAAGAAATTTGTGCCATTTCTAGATATGCAGGTCTTAGCGACAAAGTAACTTCATTTGGTGTTTATGAGTACAATTCTAAGTTAGATAACAACCATCAGACAGCACATTTAATTGCTCAAATGATTTGGTATTTTATTGAGGGCGTTAACTTTAGAGTAAAAGATTATCCGTTCTCTGGAAAGGAAAATTATCAGAAATTTACCGTTTTATTAGATGATGATGATCCTTTAACGTTTTATAAAAGTAATAAATCTGGAAGATGGTGGATAGAGATAAAAATCTTATCAGATAATAAATACAAAAGACATGCGTTAATACCATGTACATATAATGATTATACAGAAGCCACTAAGCAAAATATTCCTGAAAAGTGGTATAAAGCGATGCGAAAATTAGTGTAATAAATATAGATTAGGAAATTAGAACGTTAAAAAGCAATTTGCTTATTGTTTTTTAACAAAAAAAATAATAGGTTTACGGACTTTATAGTAAAGACATTTTTAAATATGAAGAAAGCAGCAATATTTGCACTTTTAATAGTAGTTTTTTACAGTTGTGGCTCTAATGATAGAGGAGAATTGGTTGGAGTTAAATCGAATAAAAAGTGGTTTTCAGAAAAACCATTTGGCATGGCGTTGATTCCTGGAGGTGCTTTTACAATGGGTAAACAAGACGAGGACCTTATCGGTACAATGAATTCACCTACTAAAACAGTTACTTTAAGACCATATTACATGGACGAAACAGAGATCACCAATAACGAATATAAAGAATTTGTTCAGTGGGTTAGAGATTCTGTTGTAAGAACTAGATTAGGTTATCAACAAGAATTTGCAAGTATGATGGGAACACCAGATCCAAACGGTGCACTTCCTTCTGGAGGTATTAATGATTATGCATTTGCTGTCTTAAAAGATACTACTGGAGCTAATGCTTATGAAAAATACATGTATGAAAACTACACAAGTTTAGAGTTAGATTCAGATTCTGTAAGACCATTAAATTGGGAAAATGATATTATTTGGGAAAAAGAAGATTTTCCGGATGCAAATTATGTAGAGGTTATGGATACCTTATTTGTAGCGAGAGATGAAGCTGTAGATGGTGTTAGAACTTTTAACGTAAAATACTTAAAATATAAATACACTTGGTTTGATAGAGATAATGCGGCAAGACAAGGTGGTAATAGAAAAGATTTTGTAAAACACGAAAAATTAAACATTTATCCAGATACTACTGTTTGGGTAAAAGATTTTAGTTATTCTTATAATGATCCAATGCACCAAGATTATTTTTACCACCAATCTTATGGAGATTATCCTGTTGTTGGGGTAAACTGGGGGCAAGCAACTGCTTTTTGTAATTGGAGAACTAAGAAGAAAAATAATTATTTAAAAAGTAGAAAAAACTCAATTGGTGTTCCAGACTTTAGATTACCAACAGAAGCAGAATGGGAATATGCTGCAAGAGGAGGTTTAGAATTTGCTACGTATCCTTGGGGTACTGGTAATACCACTACAGATAGAGGTTGTTTCTTAGCAAACTTTAAACCGGTAAGGGGAGATTATGCTGTAGATGGAGCGCTATATACTATGGAAGCGAAATCTTTTAATGCAAATGATTACGGTCTGTATAATATGGCTGGTAATGTTTCTGAATGGACAAACACTGCTTATAACTTATCTTCTTACTACATGGCTTCTACAATGAACCCAAATGTAGAAGATAGAAAAAACAAAAGAAAAATAATTCGTGGAGGTTCTTGGAAAGATGTAGCATACTTTTTAGAAGTGAGTTCTAGAGATTATGAATATGCAGATACTGCTAGAAGTTACATTGGTTTTAGAACCGTTCAGAATTACATTGGTACAACTAACAAATAATCAAAAAAATAAGAAAAGAAATTATGGCACAGTCAAAAACAAAAAAAGTATTATTTAACATGGCTTACAATATTGGAGCCTCAATTGTAATTTTAGGAGCATTATTTAAATTAAATCATATTAGTTTTGGTTGGTTTAATGGTTCTAATGTTTTAGCTGTTGGATTAATTGCGGAAGCTCTTATTTTCTTAATGTCTGCTTTTGAGACACCAGAAGATGATTTTGATTGGTCTAAAGTATATCCTGAATTAGGAGAAGATGGTTTTACTACTGTAAAAGCAGTGAAAGAAGAAAAAGAAGAAGCTGGATCTCAAGGAATGTTATCTGAAAAGTTAGATAACTTATTAAAAGAAGCAAAAATTGATGCAGGTTTAATGACTAGTTTAGGAAATAGTATGAAAAACTTTCAAGGAGCTGCAGAAGGTTTATCTGCTGCATCAGAATCTATTTCATCTACTAACAAATACAATGAGCAAATGTCTATGGCTGCTATTCAAATGGAGTCTTTAAACAATTTGTATAAAGTACAGGTAGAAAATGTAAGCAAACAGTCTGCTTTAAATGGAGCTGTTGTAGAGAATACAGAAAAATTAAAAGATCAAATGGAATCTTTAGCAAAAAACTTATCTTCTTTAAACGGAGTTTATGGAGGTATGCTTTCTGCAATGTCTAAATAATAATTAGTTGCAAACAATAATTTTAACTTAAAAAACTAATTAGAATGGCAGGAGGAAAAGTGTCCGCAAGACAGAAAATGATAAACTTAATGTACCTTGTGTTTATTGCAATGTTGGCAATGAATATGAGTAAAGAAGTTTTATCTGCTTTTGGTTTTATGAATGAAAAGTTGATTGAAAATAATATTTCAACTACAGCAAAAAATAATGAGGCGTATGCTAATTTAGCAACAAAAGCATCAGAGCAAGCGGCAAAATTTGAAGAATTAAATAAAGATGCAATAAAAATAAAGGGATATTCATCTGAATTCTATACATATATAGAAGAGCTGAAAGCTAAAATGGCTGCAGATATTGAAGATAAAAGCGACTATGAAGCAATGGATAAAACCTCTTTTTTAGATGAGTATTTCTTTAAAGGAGAAAAATTTACAGCAGAAGGTGAAGAGTTTTTAGCTAAAATAAATGGTTATAGAACAGATGTACTTAACGTTTTAGGAGAAAAAAGCAAGTTTGTACCAGTTCTAGCAAAAAGATTTTCTACGGAAGATGAAAAAAATAGAGATGGTAAAACCATTAAATGGTTAGATTATAGATATAAAGGGTTTCCTTTAGTAGCTTCTTTAACCAATTTAACGCAAATGCAAGCAGATATCAAAAATACAGAAAGTGATATTGTATCTGATTTGTTAGGAGGAAAAATGGAAGAGGCATTGTCTTTAAACAACTATAAAGGTATTGTTGCTTTAGACAAGAACGCTTATTTTGCTGGAGAAAAAGTAACAGGTAAAATTGTTTTAGGTCGTTATGATGCTACTATGATTCCTGATAATGTAACTTTAAATGGTAAAGATTATAAAAACATTCAATCGGGTCAAGTAATTATAGACATGCCTGCAGGTAATGTTGGTAGTCATGATATTAAAGGAAAAATAACTTTTACACAAGATGGTAAACCGGTAGATGTAGATTTCGAAAGTTCTTATTCTGTAATACCACAACCAGGTGATGCTGTTGTTTCTGCAGATAAAATGAATGTAGTTTATAGAGGTTTAAGCAATCCTATTTCTGTTTCATTACCAGGTGTTAGCGATAACAACTTAAGAGTTTCTGCATCCGGAGGTTCTTTATCTGGTGGAAGAGGTAAATATATTTTAAAACCAGGTGGAGGTAACACAGCTGTTATTAATGTGAGCGCAACATTAAGCAATGGAAAATCTGTAAACTCTAAAGCTACCTTTAGAATTAAAGACATACCAGCAGCCATGGGATCTGTAAGAGGACAGTTTGGAACGGTAAGGATGCCTAAATCAGGTTTATCTAATGCTCCAATTGCGGCAGGATTACCAGATTTTGAATTCGATTTAAGTATTAGAGTTCAGAGTTTTAAAATAAAAGTACCAGGAGAATTAACTATTATTGTAAATGGTTCTTCTTTAAGTGCAGCAGCAAAACAAAAATTAGCCAAAGCAAAAAGAGGAGATCAAATTAACATTTTCGATATTAAGGCAACTGCTAATGGAGTAAAACTTAAACAAGTATTACCTGTTAGTATTGAATTAACAAACTAGAAGTTAAAAAATAAAATATGTTTAAAAATTGTTTAGTATTATTTTTCGGTTTGATGATTAGTAGTTCAGTAAACGCACAAATAGGTTTATTAAATGCTAAAACAGTAGATCAAATAGGAAAGAAAAACGAGCAACAAATTGCTGCAGATAACGATGCTCCTTTAGCCTACGGATATGTAGATGATAGAGATGTATTATGGTCTAAAGTAGTTTGGGAATTTGTAGATCTAAATCAAAAAATAAATTTACCGTATTATTTTCCTATCGATAATTCAAATGTATCTTCTAACAGAAGATCTTTATTTGATACTTTAATTAAAGGAATTAAACAAGGTAATATAGAAGAAGTATATTCAGACTCTTTCTTTACGTCTAAGATTACTCAGAATGAAATAGATTCTAGAATGTCTAGTGTAAGAGAATCAAATGGATATAGCGATACTATTAGACTTCAATCTCAGGATGTAGAAGGTTATATGATGAAAGGAATGTGGTATTTTGATAAACGTCAAGGAGAATTAAAATACAGATTGTTAGCAATTGCTCCAATGGCTAAAGATGTACAAACTTTAGGATTGGGACTTGATGGAGGAAATGAAGAAGAATTGTTTGAGTTATTTTGGGTGTTTTATCCATCTGCAAGAGATGTTTTACACGATGCAAAAGTATTCAATCCAAAAAATGCATCACAACCAATTTCTTTTGATCACATGTTAAATGCAAGAAGATTTAGCAGTACCATTGTTAGAGAAGAAAACATTTACGGAGATAGAGCAATATCTGATTACGTTAGAGGAAATTCTTTATTCCAGTTATTAGAAGCTAATAAAATTAAAGAAGGTATTAGAAATAGAGAAATGGATATGTGGAATTACTAAAATTCTATTATTCTTTAAAAATATAAAAACGTTCCAATACTTTGGGACGTTTTTTTTTGTAGCTATCTCCCGCTATCACTACTCGCTTTTTTTATCCTAAAGAGGAATAAAAAAGAGCTCAAACATACCGTTCTATCGGGGCTATTCATTTTAATAAAGTTCAGTAATAATATCATAATTATTGCAAATTCACGTATTTTTATCACATGAAAGTAGATTATATAATAGTTGGTTTAGGATTAGCAGGTTTGGCTTTTGCAGAAGAATTAATTGCTGCAAAAAAAACATTTGTCGTTTTTGAAGACGATTCTCAAACCTCTTCTTTAGTTGCTGGAGGGGTTTATAATCCCGTAATTTTAAAACGTTTTACACCAGTGTGGAACGCGAAAGAACAATTAGAAGTTGCACTTCCTTTTTATAAACGGTTAGAAGAAAAACTAAACATAATTATAGACCAAAAATTTGTAATTAAAAAATCTTTTAAATCTGTAGAAGATCAAAATAATTGGTTTGGTGCTTTAGACAAACCTAAGTTAACAGATTATTTAGATCCTAAATTAGATACCAATTCTTATCACGGAGTTTTAGCCGATTTTAGTTTTGGAAACGTAAATGAAACAGGTAGAATAGATACAGAAAAATTAATAAATGCTTACCGAGCATATTTAGAATCTGAAAATTTCATTCGTTTTGAACAATTTAAACATAAAGAATTAAATATTGAAGAAGAAGCTCTAACCTATAAAGATATTGAAGCTTCCAAAATTGTTTTTTGTGAAGGTTTTGGTGTGGTAGAAAATCCTTATTTTAATTATTTACCCATTAATGAAGCAAAAGGGGAATTATTAACCATTCACGCTCCAGAATTAAATATCGACTTTTTATTAAAATCAACACTTTTTGTAATGCCTTTGGGAGGCAATATGTATAAAGTAGGAGCTACTTTTAATTGGATAGACAAAACATCCGACCCTTCGGAGGAAGGAAAAGGAGAATTGGTAGAAAAATTAAAGAAAGTACTTAATGTTCCTTATACCATCGTTTCTCAATCTGCAGGAATAAGACCTACGGTTTCAGGTAGAAGACCATTGGTTGGGATACATCCAGATTATGACAATTTAATTGTTTTAAACGGTTTAGGGACACGTGGTGTAATGATTGCCCCAACAGTAGCTAAAAACCTATTTAACCATATTTATAATGGTGAATCTTTAGATGAAGAAATAGATATTGTTCGTTTTAAGCATTTGAAGGATAAAAGATAGTAATAATAAAAAAGACATACCGATACGTTGAACCATCGTTTTTATAATAAGAATGAAAAAGAGCAAAAAAGAATACAAATTGCGATAGCAATTTGTTCTCTTATGATTATTGTGTTGTCAATTATTATATCAATATATTTAAGAACATATGTGATTGGAATTTTAACATTTTCTATTACTTTATCCATAATTGCTCCATTCTTTGATATGCCATCCTTAAAAAAAAGTGGTAGAATAATTTATTATTCATCTTTATTTGTAATCGAAAAACCTAAAAATGACCGAATCAAAATTCACGGGGGAACTTTATTTGATTACTATTTCGTAATTGAAAATCAAATGAATGGAAAACAAAGAACTGATTTTATAATCCAACAATATTTAGAAGGACTTTTACATCTACTTAAAAAGTATGAGAAGAATAAAATAATGAAAATTAGTGGTACTAGCTATATTATAAATAGGAGAACTGCTGAAAAAATTGGCTTTAAAATTATTGAAACTGATTTTTTACAAAAAATAATCCTAACTTATAATTACTTTAATATTTTAATTTCAAATTCAATAGCAAAAAATAAATTATCATTTCCACAATTAAATAAAACTAAAACATTTGAGGCGGACATAGGTCAATTACTAGAGCGAAAAGAATATATTGAAAAATTAAATAATTTATTAAAAAAAAATATTGCTAATTCTTTACAAGTTTGATTATTAGATGTATTTTTTTAGTGGATTTTCATGATTTTTCTTCTCGGTTAGCAATATGCGCTAAGGATAGAGCGGTATGTTTGAGCTCTTTTTTAGTGTCAGTTAGAGAGAATTTGTTTTTCAACAAATTTGTATCGAGAACTGGCACAAAAAAAAGCGAGTAGCGAAAGCCTGTTAAAGCGCCAAAAAAAAGTTTATGCCTCTTTTTTCTTGAACTTTTTATCAAAATGGACAAACATATTTATCCAAATTATTCTAGATAAACGTAAATTAAAAGGTGCTAAAATTAATAATGCTATTACAATTGCGGCAAAACATTGTAAAAGACTTAAGCCAAAAAACAAACTACTTATTACAAATACAGCAACAGAAAGTGCCACTGTTAAACCATAATTAACGTACATAGCTCCGTAAAAGAAGGAAGGTTCCATCATGTATTTTAAATTACAGTTCGGACAATTGTCATGTAATTTGGTTACTTTACTTGGATTAAAAGTAAATTTATGGGCAAAGAACTCTCCTTCGTGACATCTAGGACATTTGGCTTTAAAAATACTATATAACTTGGTACCCTTTTTCAACATAATAGACCTTAAATTTGTATACTTTTGCAAATATAGAGTTTTAAACTTTTTTTTAAGTAACAATTATTACATTAGATGCTAAACGTACACAACTTATCGGTTTCTTTTATGGGAACTGATTTATTTTCAGGAATTACTTTCAAGTTAAATAAAGGAGATAGAATTGGTCTTATCGGAAAAAATGGAGCAGGGAAATCTACGCTTTTAAAAGTGCTTTCTAAAGATATAGAAACAAGTGGTGGTACCATGGCTTTTGATAAAGATATTAGAATGGGGTTTTTAAGACAAGATATAGATTTTGTTGAAGGAAGAACTATTTTAGAAGAAGCGTATCAGGCATTTGTGGAAATTAAAGAAATTGAGGTAAAACTTGATGAAATTAATCAGCAGCTTGCTACTAGAACCGATTATGAAAGTGAAGGGTATACAGAATTAATTCATGATTTAACGGATAATACAGAGCGTTATGAGTTACTTGGTGGGTACAATTACCAAGGTGATACTGAAAAGATTTTACAAGGTTTAGGTTTTCAGAGAGAAGATTTTGACAAAAAAACAGATACTTTTTCTGGAGGTTGGAGAATGCGTATTGAATTGGCAAAATTACTTTTACAAAATAATGATATTTTGTTATTAGATGAGCCTACAAATCACTTAGATATTGAATCTATTATTTGGTTAGAGAATTTCTTAAAAGGATATTCTGGCGCTATTGTCTTGGTTTCGCATGATAAAATGTTTTTAGATAATGTAACCAACAGAACTATTGAAATTTCTTTAGGTCAGATTTACGATTATAAAAAACCGTATTCTGAGTTCTTAGTATTAAGAGGAGAAATTAAAGAAAAGCAATTACAGGCACAGAAAAACCAAGAGAAAGAAATAAAACAAAAGCAACACTTAATTAATAAATTCAAGGCGAAGGCTAGTAAGGCTTCTATGGCGCAATCTTTAATGAAACAACTTGATAAAGTTGAATTAATTGAGGTTGACCAAGATGATAACCAAGCAATGAATGTTAAGTTTGCAATTTCTAAAGAGCCCGGTAAGATTATTGTTGAAGCAAAAGATTTATGTAAAAGTTATGGCGATAAACATGTTTTAGAGGACGTAGATTTATTAATAGAAAAAAACAGTAAAATTGCTTTTGTAGGTCAGAATGGACAAGGGAAATCTACTTTGGCAAAAATGATGGTAGGTGAAATTCCTTTTGAAGGGTATTTAAAACTTGGGCATAATGTAGAAGTTGGATATTTTGCTCAAAACCAATCTGAAGAATTGCCAGGAGAAAAAACTGTGCTGGAAATTATGGAAGATGCTGCCACAGATACGAACAGAATGCGTGTTAGAGATATGTTAGGTTCCTTCTTATTTGGTGGAGATGCTGTAGATAAAAAAGCAAAAGTACTTTCTGGAGGGGAAAGAAATAGATTGGCATTGTGTAAATTATTATTACAACCATTTAATGTTTTAATAATGGATGAGCCAACCAATCACTTAGATATTGCCTCTAAAACAGTGTTAAAAGAAGCTTTAAGAAACTTTAATGGTACTTTAATTGTAGTATCTCACGATAGAGATTTCTTACAAGGTTTAACAGAAACTGTTTATGGATTTAAAGACAAAGAAATTAAAGAATATCTAGGTGATATTGATTATTTCTTAGAGCAACATAAAATTGAAAATCTTAGAGAAGCAGAAAAAAGAACGGTTGTAAAAGTTGATAAGGATACTTCTAAAAAAGAATCTCATCAATTATCTAGAGATCAAGAAAAACAATTAAAGAAGTTAAAGAACAAATTGTCTAATATTGAAACTGAAATAGCAGATTTAGAAAAGGAAATTGCTAAAATAGATTTAGAGTTAGCACAGAATTATGATGAAGTTTCTGCTAGACCAAATTTCTTTGAAAAATACAAAGCTAAAAAAGCTAAATTAGATACAGTAATGGAAAACTGGGAAAAAATAGAAGCAGAAGTTTCTAATTTTTCTTAAAGATCTTTTAATTAATTTTTAAAAACTCCTTTAGGTTTTAAAATCTAAAGGAGTTTTTATATAGATATTATTCTCTTACAAAGTAAACTTTTTTAATTTTATTATTTTCAATACGATAAATAGCTATTGCTTCTTTTGTTATATCATTAAATTGTACAACTTCTTTATCTATAACAACATTACCTTTTACAATTCTTTCTGTTAATTCGCAATGTAAATTGGTAACATTCTCAAACATTTTTGCATACCTCTTTCTCATATTTTCTTTTCCTTTATAGTTTAAAGTATTCGGAAAAGTATATACTTCTACATCATCTGCATAAGGTTCTAAAAAAGCTTCTATATTTCTAAGATTGTAAGCGTTTAATTGTCTTTGTGCTAAGTCTCTGGGAGTATCTTTTAATAAATCATTCGGATTATAAACAACACCTTTATTAATAATAGTATGTATATCAGTTAGGTTATTTATATCTTTTATAGGATTTTTATTTAAAAGAATAAGATTTGCTTTTTTACCAATGCTAACACTTCCAAATTCATTCTCTTTATCAAAAATTTTAGCGCCATTTATTGTAGAAGCTTCAAGGATTTGCCAATTACTCATGCCGCTTTTTTGCATTAATTCTAGCTCTTTTATATAAGAAGAAACATGTAATGTACCAATATTACCTGCATCTGTACCTGTTGCAATTAATACACCAGCATCAGAAAGTGTTTTAAGATTTACACTACATATAGAATCTGCTTTTTTTAAGTTGGCAATTCTATTGGGTTTGTTTAAACGCGTTTTATAATTATTTACTAATAAAGTATCAGAAAGGTGTTTTAAATCTAATAAAGAACCCAATTGATAAGGATTTGCTGTTAATAATTCATTATTACTAAACTGTAATCTTTGTCCAAATGTTTTACCGTATCCTCCGCTGACTTGTAATGTAGGAGAAAGAATCGTTTTGTTTTTCTTTAATAATTGTATAAAGTCTTTTGATAAAATTTTATCTTTTACACTATGTACTAAAAAATCTGCACCATTTTCTACAGCTAATTTTGCCGTAATTTCTTGTGTTGCATGTACTGCAACTTTTAGATTGTTTTTATGAGCTTCATCAATAACAGCTTTTACGATAGGTAAGTTTTTAAGAGCACTTTCTTCTATACTTAATCCATCTCTACCCGCTATATACCATATTTTAATAAAGTCTGGCTTGTATTTTAATTGATCTTTAACGCCATTAATACCATCTTCAATACTTTCTGTTAACGTAAAAGGCTCATCATGTTTTAAATTCTTATAAACTTCAGATTCGTAAGTTGTTAATAAAGGACCTGTTATAAAAATTTCCGGAGCAAAATCTTTATCTACAAAATCTTTACGTTGTTCTAGAAAATTGTAGGTAGCACCAACATCAATTAAAGTTGTAATTCCGTTTTTTAAATACCTTTTCAGTTTGTTTTCCATATCAGATTTTGCCAAAGCAATTTCTTCTGTGTAACTAACATATTTTCTTAAATCAATAGCATCAGGTCGTGTATATAATCCTCCGTTTTGAAAAAAATGAATGTGTGCATCTACCAAACCAGGAGCAATATACTTACCAGTTCCGTCAATAATAGTTGCGTTTTTAGGTAGTTTTATTTTAGTACTTTTTCTGATGTTAGAAATTAAATTGTTTGTAATTTCTATAGTTTGATTAGATACTAGTTTTTGTTTTTCTACATCAACTACTGTTACGTTGGTGATATAGGTTTGTGCAAAAAGTGAAAAAGAAGAAACTAGAAATGTGAATGTTAATAAAAATTTATTTTTCATTTTATGCAAGGTATTGGAGGTTTGTTTATTGATTTTTTATAAATATTAGCGAATTTATGGTTTTAATTTACTAAAATAAAATTTATGGAGAGTTAGTATTGCTTATTATGGAACATCTATCTCTTTTTATTTTGATTAATATAGCAATGTTAAATTTGCTAGCTTATACAATTATATATTTCTGATTTTATATACAAGATTAAATGAATTTTAGCTCCAAAATAATATCAAAACCAACAAATTTTTCTTCTTGATTTAGAAGAGAAAAAGTTGACTTATTTATTAAAAGAGAATATTTAGTTCATCTTTTTACTTTTGGTAATAAATTTAGAAAGTATAAGATTGCAGAAACTAAAAAGTAGAAGAAGTTTCTAATTTTTAGTTTTATTGTTGAGTGAAAGAGTCTAAGGTTTTATCAGCATTAGAGCTTATCAAAAATAAATTCAATTTTAAAATTATTAGCAGATGCAATCGCTTTTAATTGCTCGTTTTCTAAATAGTATTTTATCGTTTTAGGAAATTCGTTTATAGGATTTTCGCAAACAAAAGAAGAGTCCGTTTGTTGTGTTAATTTGAATAAAGTAGCAGTGTCATTTACGCCTTCCACTTTTAAAAATAATGTATCTTTTACCGTAATAAAGCTCAATCTTTCTTTAAAAATAGTATCGTTTTCTTTTAAAGTATAACCTAAACCTTTAAGGTTTGTATTCCAAGATTCATAAGTAGTATTGCCCTCTTCTTCGTTTACACGAATCCAATCTCCTATTAGAAAATTGGGGATAAGCATACTAGGTTTTTCTTTCTGACAAGAAGTGATCAATAAAAAAGAAAAGACTATAAAGAGTAATTTCATAAAAATAGTTTGCTTTGTTCAAATATAATTATAAAAATTGTAAATTCGCAATCCAAGAAAAGACAGAAGATGTTAGATAAATTAAGAATTGTTAAGCAGCGTTATGATGAAGTTTCTGATTTAATTATTCAGCCAGAAATCATCATGGATCAAAAGCGTTATGCGCAATTGATGAAAGAATATAAAGATTTAGGTGATGTTGTTAAAAAGGGAGATGAATATCAAACCTTAACAAACAATATAGAGGAGGCAAAAGAAATACTTGCCGATGGTTCTGATGCCGAAATGAATGAAATGGCGAAGATGGAAATCGAAGAAGCCAATATTAGAATTCCTCAATTAGAAGATGAAATAAAAGTTTTATTAATACCAAAAGATCCTGAAGATTCTAAGAATGCAGTTGTAGAATTACGTGCAGGTGCAGGTGGAGATGAAGCAAGTATTTTTGCAGGAGATTTATTTAGAATGTACACAAAATATTGTGAAAGTAGGGGATGGAAAGTTTCTACGGTAGATTATTCTGAAGGTACCAATGGTGGTTTTAAAGAAATTCAGTTCGAAGTTACTGGTAATGATGTTTATGGAATTTTAAAGTTCGAAGCAGGTGTGCATCGTGTACAAAGAGTTCCACAAACAGAAACACAAGGACGTGTGCATACTTCTGCTGCTACTTGTATGGTTTTTCCAGAAGCCGAAGAGTTTGATGTTGAAATTAATCCAAAAGAAGTTCGTATCGATTTTTTCTGTTCTTCTGGTCCGGGTGGTCAATCTGTAAATACTACGTATTCTGCAGTGCGTTTAACACATATTCCAACTGGTTTAGTTGCACAATGTCAAGATCAAAAATCGCAACATAAAAATAAAGAAAAAGCATTTAAAGTGTTACGTTCTCGTTTGTATGATATGGAATTGGCTAAGAAGAATGCAGAAGACGCTTTAAAACGTGGTTCTATGGTTTCTTCTGGTGATAGAAGTGCTAAGATTAGAACTTATAACTATGCACAAGGTAGAGTTACAGACCATAGAATTGGTTTGTCTTTGTACGACCTTCCAAATATTGTAAATGGAGATATTCAGAAAATTATTGATGAATTAATGTTAGCTGAAAATACTCAAAAATTAAAAGGATTAAGTGACGGAATATAGTTCTCTTAATAATTATAAGAAAAACCTTAAAACATTGTTTTAAGGTTTTTTTTTGCTCAAAAAAGAAAAGCGATTATAGTTTAGATAAACTATAGATCGCTTTTTTTGTATTCAAATAATTAAGAAATCTTAAACAGTTTTTATGCTGTTTAGGGGGAAGACTACTTACGCTACAAATATATACTGGTAATTGAAACTACACAATACCCATTTATGGGGTAATTTCAACTCACTGTTTTCGGTGAGTCAGTTCACCAGAAATGGTGATGATAAATTTTATTTGTAAAGATATATAGCTGTTAAAACTATTTTGCTTTACTGCTTGTAATAACTTTTATAAGAGTAGCATTGATTTAGTTATTTTGATTGCCCATTAGATTCTTTTATTTGTGCAATTTTAAATTTGAGCATTTTTTTTTTGGTAACAAAAAAAAGCGATCATAGTTTAGAAAAACTATAGACCGCTTCTTTTTCATTCAATTATTTAAGAAATCTTAAACAATTTTTATTTTGTTTAGGGGGAAGATTACTTATGGTACAAATATATACTTGTAATTTAGATGCTACAATACCCATTTATGGGGTATTTTCATCTCACTGTTTTCAGGTAGTCATCTCACTGAAAACAGTGAGATGAATTTTATTTGTAAAGATATATAGTTGATAAAATTCTTTTACTGTAATCTTTTGTATTCTTATAAAATACAATATTTATTTAGTTGTTTAACATATTCGTTTGAAAGGGTTATGTATTTGTGTAAATTAAAATCTGTGTAATATTATAACAAAAAAAAGCGATTATAGTTTAGATAACTATTAATCGCTTTTGTGTAATTTAAATATTTAAGAACCTTAAGCAAATTATATCTTGCTTGGGGAAAAGATTCCTTATGATACAAATATACAGTAGAAATCTAACCACTGCAATACCCATTTATGGGGTATTTTATCTCACTGTTTTTGGTGAGTCTGTTCACTGAAAACGGTGAGAAAAAACTTATTTTCCTATTAGATGTAATTCAGAAAAACCTTTATCTAGAAGTATAGATTGAGTGTTTCCAGAAATAACTCTATCTATAGAAGTTTCAACATTATCTATTTGAATAGAAGTAATAGTAAAAGGTAAATTATGGAACACAATATTAAACTTGCTGTAACCTGCGTTAAAGTCACCACGTTTATGTTGTTGTATAATTAATTCTTCTTTTTTTCCTGTTACTTTAAAAGTACGTAAACTAAATCTACCTTTTTTATAATCATATCCATCATGGGCATCATCATATAATTGTGAAGATTCTTTTCCTTCTTTATAATAAAGATCTAGAGTAATTTCATCAAATTCTTTTTCATCAACATATTGTTGTACTGGATATTTTGGTATTACTGCACCTTCTTTAATAAATATTGGCATGCTATCTATGTCTGCATCTACCCACATTTCTTTTCCACCAACTACAAGCTCATTTGTCCAGAAATTATACCATTTACCTCTAGGAATATACATTCTTCTTCCTCTAGCATTTGGTTCTTGTATTGGGCAAACTAAAATTTGTTCACCATACACAAACTCATCACTTCTATGATGTGTAGCAGTATCTTCTTGATCGTATAAAACTAAAGATTTTAAAATTGGTGTTCCGTCGTTAATATAATTCCAGAAACAAGTATATAGATATGGTAATAATTGATATCTAAGTTCCACAAACTTTCTTACAATGTTTGTAACTTCATCTCCGAATACCCAAGGTTCTTGATCTCCATGATCTCCAGAAGAATGTACTCTACAAAAAGCATGAAAAACACCTAATTGCACCCAACGAGCAAATAGTTCACCTTGTGGTTGTTCTGCAAATCCACCAATATCCGAACCTGCAAATGAGAAACCAGACATAGCCATTCTTTGTGCTTGGTTATTAGCAATTGCTAAGTGTTCCCAAGTAGCAACATTATCTCCCATCCAAGTAGAAGTATATCTTTGCGCACCAGAATAAGCAGATCTTGTAATTACAAATGGTCTTTTTGGATATGCATATTTTTTTAAACCATGGTATGTTGCACGTGCCATTTGAGTTCCATAAATATTATGTGCTTTTCTATGAGAACAAGGATTTCCATCATAATCATGACGAACATCATCTGGGAAAGACTTGTTAGGAACGTCCATTACTGCTGGCTCGTTCATATCATTCCAAACACCTTTTACTCCAAAATCTTCAATTAGTTCTTTAAATAAACCAGACCACCATTCTCTTACTTCTGGTTTTGTATAATCTGGAAAATAACATTCACCAGGCCAAACTTTACCTTTCATATAAGGACCATCGGCACGTTTACAGAAATAATCTTTATCTAATGCCTCTTTAAAAACATCGTATTCTAAATCTATTTTAATTCCCGGATCTATAATAACTACGGTTTTAAAACCGTCTTCTTCCAATTCTCTAACCATTCTTTTAGGATCAGGAAAATGGTTTTTATCCCAAGTAAAACAACGGAAACCATCCATATAATCGATGTCTAAATAAATAGCATCACAAGGTATTTTTAAATCTCTAAAAGTTTTTGTAACTTCTTTTACGTTGCTTTCAGGAAAATAACTCCATTTACATTGATGAAATCCTAAAGCCCATAATGGAGGTAAAGCGTGAGGTTTACCGGTTAAATCTGTATAATTTTTAACTACATCTTCCATTTTAGGTCCGTAGATAAAATAATAATTCATTTCACCACCTTGTGCCCAAAAACTTGCTACATTTCTTCTTTCATGTGCAAAATCGAAATGTGATTTAAAAGTATTGTCAAAGAAAATTCCATACGACTTATCACCTTGTATAGCCGTATAAAAAGGAATTGCTTTATATATAGGGTCTGTATCTTTACCAAATGCATATGAATCTGTAGCGTAGTTTTCAAAACGTTTACCTTTTAAGTTAACGTCTACAGGTTTATCTCCTAAACCATAAAAACTTTCTGCTCTTTGGCAAGCTTTACTCATTTTTACGATGTCTCCACCATATTCATAACTTTCTTCCCAGTGAAATCCAATTTCATCTTCGTTTATTAACTTTAAGTCTACAGCATCAAAAAGTTTAACTTGTAAACTACTTTTTTCTATTTTACAGATTAATTTGGAAGTTGTAACAACATAGTGAGTTTCATCTTCTGTTACGTCTAAAAAGTAATACCCTCTAGATGCGTGAATGGTAACTCCGTAAGAAAAATCGTTTTCAAATTTACCTGTTGTAGAGTATCTAAATCTTATTACACTGTCTCTTACTACAGTAAGTTGTAAAATTACATTGTTCTTTGTAGTAAAGTATAATGTGTCTACATCTTTCTTGTAGCTCACTATTTCTGAAGGAAATAAGTTTCCCTTTTGTTCTAACTCTGTATTAACAATCATAATTTTGGTTGTTTGTTGTACTTATAAAAATCGTAATTATTTGTAAAAGAGTATTATGGAATACTTTTTTATCTACGATAATGGATTGGTTTAATTAAGATGTAAAAATATTGCTTATTTATTTAAATATAAATAGATTACATTTTCTTTTTTAAATTGACGGTATTTTTCTTAATGTCTTAAAAATGAGGTTTTCTTATTGTGAAGTTAAAAAAAATATTCCTCTTTTTTTGTCAGAATAATAGAATGATAAAAAAAGAGGATTTACATTTTAAATTTATTTGTACTTGTAAGCAATCATTCCTAACGGAGGTAAATTTAATTCTATAGAATTTTCTCTGTTATTCCACTCCTTTTCTTCGGAAGCTAACTTTTTGTTTGCATAGTTTCCAGTACCATTATACTTGTTGTCATCACTATTAAAAATAGGTTTTAAGGTACCCGATTTTGGTAAACCTATTCTATAGTTTTCTCTTGGAACAGGAGTTAAGTTTAAGATAACAATTATATTATCTTTTTCATTTTCTCCTTTTCTAATATAAGACATAACAGAATTTTCATGATCTCCATGGTCTATCCATTCAAAACCTTCATGAGAAAATTGTTTTTCATGTAAAGCGGGTTCTTTTTTGTATAGTTTATTTAAGTCTTTTACTAAATTTTGTGCACCTTTATGTACACCGTATTCTAATAAATGCCAATCTAAACTTCCGTTAAAATTCCATTCGCTTGTTTGTCCAAATTCTGCACCTTGAAATAATAATTTTGTTCCTGGGTGTGTGTACATCAAACTATATAACATTCTTAAGTTTGCGAACTTTTGCCATTCATCACCAGGCATTTTATCTACTAAAGATTTTTTACCATATACTACTTCATCATGAGAAAGAGGTAACATAAAGTTTTCTGTAAATGCATAATTTAAACTGAATGTTAATTCGTTTTGATGATGCTTTCTGTATATAGGTTCTTTTGCAAAATAATCTAGCGTATCATGCATCCAACCCATCATCCATTTCATTCCAAAACCTAAACCTCCATCATAAATGGGTTTAGATACTTTTGGGAATGATGTAGATTCTTCTGCAATAGTTTGTACATCTGGAAAAGATTCATAGACAGCTGCATTCATCTCTTTAATAAAATTAATGGCATCTAAATTTTCTCTTCCACCAAATTCATTTGGTTCCCATTCTCCTTCTTCTCTAGAGTAATCTAAGAATAACATAGAGGCAACTGCATCTACTCTTAATCCATCTGCATGGTATTGGTCTAGCCAGAAAATAGCATTACTAATTAGAAATGATTTTATTTCGTTTCTTCCGTAGTTAAAAATTAAACTTTTCCAATCTTGGTGATATCCTTTTCTTCTATCTGGGTGTTCATATAAGTGAGAGCCATCAAAGAAACCTAATCCGTGGTCATCTGATGGAAAGTGAGAAGGAACCCAATCTAATAAGACTCCAATTCCTTTTTCGTGAAATTTATCTACTAAATATTTAAATTCGTCTGGATAACCAAAACGAGAAGTTGGTGCAAAATAACCGGTTAATTGATATCCCCAACTTGGGTCATACGGAAATTCCATAATTGGCATAAATTCTACATGGGTAAAATTCATTTCTGCAACATAATTAACCAATTCTTCTGCTAATTCATTATAACTTAAAAAGCGCCCTTCTTCAATTTGCTTTTTCCAAGAACCTAAATGAACTTCATAAACAGAAAAAGGAGCATCTAATGCATTATTTTTCTTTCTATTTTTCATCCATTTTTTATCATTCCAAGCGTAGTCATCTTCCCAAACTTCAGAAGCTGTTTTTGGTGGGTGCTCACATCTCCTTGCAAAAGGATCTGCTTTTTCTGTTGTTATATCGTTATTAGTACTTCTAATTTTATATTTATAAATTGTTCCTTTACCAATATTAGGAATAAAACCTTCCCAGATACCGCTTCCGTCCCAACGTACATTTAAGTGATGCTCTCCTTCTAACCAAAAATTAAAATCTCCAATTACTGCGACCGATTTTGCGCTTGGAGCCCAAACGGCAAAATAGGTTCCTTCTACACCATCTACAGTAACAATGTGCGATCCAAATTTTTCGTATAATCGATAATGCTTACCTGCTTGAAAAAGGCTAATATCAAATTCTGTAAAAAGACTGTGTACTTTTGTTTGTGCCATAGTTTTATAAGTTCAAAAAAGTACCTTTTTAAAAAGGTACTTTTTGTTATTTATTGATTTTAAAGATATGAAACGGAAGGGTTGCATGTAATTCTACATAATTCCACTCGTTATACCAATTGTAACAATTTCTAGTTACCAAATCTTCTACCTCAATTTTCTGACCATGATTTATTTTTAAGGCTTGTAATGGTAATTGAATAGAACCAGATTGTGAGTTATAAGCATCTAAACTTATAACTGTTATGGTTTCATTAGTTCTATCATCGTCCCATTTATAAAAAGCTATAATTTGATCATTACCAGTTTCTAAAAATTGAATATTATTTGTTTGTTGATAAGATTCATGCTCTTTTCTAATGTGATTGATTTTAGATATTAAAGTAGTTACTTTATTTTCTTTAAACCAGTCATAATTGCAAAGTTGAAATTTTTCTGACATATAATACTCTTCCTTACCAGGAATAGGATCACTTATCATTTGTTCAAAAACAGGTCCGTAAATTCCAATATTTGAACTTAAAGTCGCAGCTAAAGCATAACGTTGTAAGTATTTACTTTCTGGAGCTCCTTGTAGATGAAACGGATTAATATCTGGTGTATTTGGCCAGAAATTAGGTCTCATATATTCTTTCTGTTCCGTTTTAGTTAATTCACTCATATACTCGATTAACTCGTGTTTAGAATCTCTCCAAGTAAAATAAGTATAGGATTGTGTATAACCTTGTTTTGCTAGTTGCTGCATTATTTTTGGACGTGTAAATGCCTCTGCTAAAAATAATACATCTGGATGCTGTTTTTTTACTTCAGCAATAATCCAACCCCAAAAAAAGTATGGTTTTGTATGTGGGTTATCAACTCTAAAAACGTTAATACCACAATCAATCCAATATAATAATGTGTCTAAACATTCTTTCCAAAGATTTTTAAAGTCTTTACTTTCCCAGTAAATTGGAAGAATATCTTGGTATTTTTTAGGTGGATTTTCGGCATACTGTACAGTTCCGTCTGGTCTCCATTTAAACCAATCTGGATGCTCTTTTACCCAAGGATGATCTGGTGCTGCTTGCAAAGCGTAATCCATAGCAACTTCAATACCTAATTCTTTGGCTTTGGTAATTAAGTTTTTAAAATCTTCTAAAGAACCTAATTCTGGATGTAAGTCTTTATGACCACCATATTTAGATCCAATTCCCCAAGTAGAACCAACATCTCCATCTTGTGCTACAGTAGTATTGTTTTTACCTTTTCTATTTACTTCACCAATTGGGTGAACAGGAGGGAAGTATAAAGTATCAAAACCCATCTTAGCAACTCTGGGTAATAATCTGTGACAATCATTAAAAGTTCCATGTCTTCCTTCTTGCTCAGAAGCAGAACGTGGGAAAAATTCATACCAAGTACTAAATCTTGCTTTTAGTCTATCTACATACACTTTGTATTCAGTAGAAGTTTCTATTAAAATTTTCTCTGGATGTTTTTTAAAAATAGATGTTAATCTTTTAGAGACAGCTTCTTTTACAGCTTCGGAATAGGTTTCATTATTTTTAAAGATGAATATAAGGTGCAGTAAGTAATTTTTATCCTCAGAAGAAACCTTTTCTAGCATTGGAGCTAAAAGTTCTGCTCCTTCTAAAAGCTCTGAACTTACATGTTGAGAATCATCAATTTTTCTACCTAAACCATGTTGCCAGTTTAAGGCATAATCTACCCAACCTTCAATTTTATATGAATAATAACCTTGTTTTGATGTTTGAAAGCTTGCTAAATACTCGTCATTAGATGTTGGTGTCATTCTAATTTCTGACCATTCATTATCTTTTTCATGTTTGAATAATAAATTAGCCTGAAGTACATCATGACCATCAACTAAAACATCTGCAGTTACATTTACAATTTCATCTACAACACGTTTAATATTTACTGTTCCGTGGTTTATTTGTGGAGCAATATTTTCTATTACAATTCTACTTTGATTTTGCATTAATTTTGTTAAGTTTAAATAATAAAAAAGTAAAAAAATGTGCTATCCTATGTTTGTTCCTTTAGGAATAATAGCATCTTTTTTAATAACTACAATACCGTCTTTAACCATATAGGTATCTGTTTCTACATCTTTTATGTGCTTTCCTCCATTAATTCTAACATCATCACCAATTCTACAGTTTTTATCTACAATACAGTTGTGTATGTAACATCTGTCTCCAATTCCCATCATAATATCAATATTATTTTCTGACACTTCGTCTAAAGTTTCATAAGAATCGTTACCCATCATATAGGTATTGGATATTAAAGAGTTTTTTCCAATTCTCGAACGAATACCAATAACAGATCTTTCTATTTTTTCTGCATGAATCAGACAACCGTCTCCTATAACTACTTTATTTAAAATTGAACCCGCAATCTTAGAAGTAGGTAATATTCTTGGTCTTGTATAAATTCCTTTTTCATCATATAAATTAAATTGAGGTACATCATCTGTTAAACCTAAATTTGCTTCAAAGAAAGACTCTATAGTACCAATATCTTCCCAATAACCTTCATATTGATAACTAAATGTTTTATGCTTATCAATTGCTTGAGGAATAATTTCCTTACCAAAATCATTTGTATCAGGATTACTCATTAACTCTATTAATAAATCTCTATTAAATATATAGATACCCATAGAAGCTAAGTAGTCTCTTCCTTGTGCTTTCATTTGATCACCTACATCAGAAGTCCAATCAGGTAATAACTCTGCTGCGGGTTTTTCTATAAATGAAGTAATTATATTTTCTTCATTTGTTTTTAGTAAACCAAATGAGGTTGCATCTTTAGCTTCTACAGGATACGTAGCGATAGATATTTCTGCGCCACTATCTTCGTGCTTTTTAATCATATCATTAAAATCCATCTGATATAATTGATCACCAGAAAGAATTAAAGCGTATTCAAAATCGTTTGCTAAAAAATGTTGCATACTTTGTCTTACAGCATCAGCTGTTCCTTGAAACCATTTATCACTTTTAATGGTTTGTTCGGCCGCCAAAACATCTACAAAAGCAGAACTAAAGAAACTAAAATGATAAGTATTTTTTATATGTCTATTTAAAGAAGCAGAATTAAATTGAGTTAATACATACATTCTTTTAATATCAGAATTGATACAATTAGAAATAGGGATATCTACGAGTCTATATTTACCTGCAATTGGTACAGCAGGTTTAGATCTATCCTTTGTTAGTGGGTATAACCTGGAGCCTTGTCCACCTCCTAAAATAATTCCTAATACTTTTTCATTTATCATTGCGTTATTTTTTTAGTGATTTATATAATTCTTCTACTTGCTTAGCGATTGATATCCAATCAAAATGTTCTTCTACTCTTTTTCTTCCTTTTTGAGCCATCGTTTCCCTTAATTTAGGATCACTAATAACTTTATTAACTCCTTCTGCTAAATCTCTAGCAAATTTATCTGGGTTTATGGGTTCAAATGGAGCTGCGTCTTGTTGTTCTACAGGGATTAGGAAACCTGTTTCTCCATGCACAACAACTTCTTTGATACCACCAACTGCACTAGCTACAACAGCTGTATTACAAGCCATTGCTTCTATATTTATAATACCAAAAGGTTCGTAAATAGATGGACAGCAGAATACATCCGCATGAGAATATAATTGTATAATTTCTTCTTTGGAGACCATCTTATCAATCCAGATTACATTTTTACGAGTTTTTTTAACCTCGTTAACAGCATCCATCATTTCCGTACCAATTTCAGGAGTATCTGGTGCACCAGCACAAAGTACTATTTGAGTATCTGAGTCAATGTATTTTATGGCATTTACCAAATGAATAATTCCTTTTTGTCTTGTTATTCTTCCAACAAAAAGTACATAAGGTTTGTTTTTATCTACACCATATTCATCTAGAGTTGAGGTTTCAGTAGTTGTAATGTATTGTTGTAAGTTAATACCGTTGTAAATAACCTTAATTTTAGATTCATCTACATTAAAATGCTTTAAAACATCTTCTTTTGTTTCTTCAGAAACAGCAATTAAGGCATCAGCCATTTCAATAGCTGTTTTTTCTATCCAAGAAGAAGCATCGTAACCACGACCTAGTTGTTCCCTTTTCCAAGGTCTTAATGGTTCTAAAGAGTGTGTAGTTATTACTAAAGGAATACCGTAGCAAAGTTTAGCTACAATCCCTGCAAAGTGCGAGTACCAAGTATGGCAGTGTACAACATCTGCATCTATGGGATCTGCATTCATATGAAGACCCGTACTTAAAGTTTTAAAGATGGCTTTAAGCTTATCGTCTGAGTTATCGAAAATAGGGTTTTCATAGGGAAAACCCTTTACAGTTGGGTTATTGTTAGTGTCATCCTGATCTCCAAAACATCTAACATCTACAGACATAAGCTTCGCTAATTCTGCAGCAAGATATTCTACATGAACACCAGCGCCACCATATACATAAGGAGGATATTCTCTAGTATAAAAAAGGGCTTTCATAAAATTTTAGTAATTAAGTTGGTTTAGTTTTTTTTAGAAATCCTAAGTTAACAAAATACTATTTAATGGACTAAATAATTGAGGGTATTTTTATTTCAGTCATAAATATTACGAAAGTGATAATATTAAGGTGTAAATTGTGAGCCTTAATATAAAATTATCATTGATTTTAGAGTTTATGTTTAATTAATGAATTTTTTGCATGTGAAATTAACTATTTCTCTGTTTATTTATTTCATCTTGCAATTGTCTTCTAAGTTTTTGTTCCTTGTCTAAGGTGTTTTTTCTGTGTTTCTCAAACTCTTCTTCTATCTCAGCTAAATTATCTTTAGCTTCTCTTGTTAGCACGTTACTTCTAGTGAATTTAAATATAAAATAAGATAGTGCTAAAAGTAAGATAATTACAATACTCCAAAGTATAAGGTTATACGTTACCTTACTTAGCTGTAAACCTGCAACCGAAATAGAATTTTCTTTTATTAAAGCAGCTTCTAAATCTAATTGTGTTTTAGATAGAAGAATTTTGTTTTTTTCAATATTCTCTTTTTCTGCATTTAATAATATATCTTTTTTTGATATAATCATTTTTGAAGATTTAAGAGAATCTAAAACATTCGACTTTAAGCTCTGGTAACTATCTTTACTAATTACTTTATACGACTGATAAGTAGTAGATACTCTATAAATTTTATCAAATTGATTTTCTATCGAGTTTGTTTCTTCTGTAGGTTCTTGTGAAAAAGAAAAAGTAGCAGTAAATAATAGTAAGGTAATTAATAATGATTTCATTGGTTGATTTTTTAACATCTGTAAATTTATAAAAAAAACCCAAACGTAATTGTTTGGGTTTTTATTATAAGCAAGTATTATTATTTATTTTATTTTTTCTACAACTGCCTTAAAAGCGTCTGGGTTGTTTACAGCTAAATCAGCTAAAACCTTACGGTTTAATTCGATTTGGTTAGCTTTAACTTTCCCCATAAACTGAGAGTAAGACATTCCGTGTAAACGAGCTGCTGCGTTAATACGCACAATCCATAAAGAACGGAAGTTTCTCTTATTGTTTTTACGGTCTCTGTATGCATAAAGCATACCTTTTTCAACTGCATTTTTTGCTACTGTGTAAACGTTTTTTCTACGTCCGAAGTAACCTTTTGCAGCCTTCAAGATTTTTTTTCTTCTTTTTCTTGAGGCTACTGAATTTACTGATCTTGGCATAATTTCAATGTGTTTTGTAAAGAGCGACGCTACGTACGTACTTTTAATTAAAAATGACTTTTAATTGCTACATTACATGGTTAATAATTAAATTTCCTGTTTAAACTTAAATTTACTTTAAGTTTAATTGTTGCTTGATATTCGATTCATCAGCTTTGTGAACTAATGCAGAATGTGTCAAGGCTAGCTTACGTTTTTTAGACTTCTTTGTTAAGATGTGACTTTTAAACGCGTGCTTTCTTTTGATTTTCCCAGTACCAGTAACTTTAAATCGTTTTTTGGCGCTAGATTTGGTTTTCATTTTAGGCATCTCTCCTTCGTTTTTAACTTGCTTATTATCTTTAGTATTAAAGTTATTAGTCCATAAATTTTTTAAAGTTAAATAATACATAACTTTAAAATCTATAAGAAGCTTTAAACTTTAAAAACTCTTTTTATTTTAGTTTTTTAGGAGCTATAAACATAATCATACGTTTACCTTCTAATTTTGGTAACTGTTCTACTTTACCATATTCCTCTAATTCTTGGGCTAATTTTAATAATAAAATTTGACCTTGTTCTTTAAATATAATAGAACGTCCTTTAAAGAATACAAATGCTTTTAACTTAGCACCTTCTTGTAAGAATTTAAGAGCATGTTTCTTTTTAAACTCATAATCATGCTCATCAGTTTGAGGTCCAAAACGAATTTCTTTAATCGTTACTTTTGTAGCTTTCGATTTTAAAACCTTTTCACGTTTTTTTTGCTCATACAAGAATTTCTTGTAATCAATAATTTTACAAACAGGTGGTTTAGCTTTTGGTGATATTTCAACCAAATCTAATTCCTGCTCTCTGGCTAGCTCTTTAGCTTTATCTAAAGGATATACACCAACTTCTATATTATCGCCCACAAGACGAACTTCGTCAACATATCTTATTTTCTCATTAATTCTATGTTGATCTTCTTTGATTACTCTTAACGGTCTTCTTGACCTGCTTCTACGAATTGCTATGACTTATAAATTTTAAATTTAACTAATGGTTGTTTTCCAACCTTTTTATTTTCTAGATGAATTTCAAAATTAATTAAAATTTCTTCAATGTTTTACTTTCTTCTGCTTTAATTAAAGAAATAAATTCTTCAATTGTAAATGTACCAAGATCTCCTTCTCCGTGTCTTCTTACAGAAACTGTGCCATCTTGTTCTTCTTTTTCACCAACAATTACCATAAACGGTACTTTGCTTACTTCTGCATCTCTAATCTTACGACCAGTTTTCTCACTTCGGTTATCTACCAGGGCGCGAATTTCGGAATTTTCTAACGATTTTAAAACTTTTTCTGAATATTTTTGATATTTATCACTGATTGGCAATAAGATAACCTGATCTGGAGTTAACCAAAGTGGGAAGTTACCGCCCGTGTGCTCTAGCAATACGGCAATAAAGCGCTCCATAGAACCAAATGGTGCTCTGTGAATCATCACCGGTCTGTGTAGTTGATTATCTGCTCCTTTATAGGTTAAATCAAAACGTTTTGGTAAATTATAGTCAACTTGTATCGTTCCAAGTTGCCAACTTCTGCCTAAAGCGTCCTTCACCATAAAGTCTAATTTAGGACCATAAAAGGCAGCTTCACCTTCTTCAATCACAAAATTTAAACCTTTATCAGTTGCAGCACTTATAATTGCATTTTCGGCAATTTCCCAAGTTTCAGTATCTCCAATATATTTATCAGGGTTGCTTTTATCTCTAATAGAAACCTGTGCTGTAAAATTTTCAAAACCTAAAGAACCAAAAACATATAAAACTAAGTCGATAACATCTTTAAATTCTTGATCTAATTGTTCTGGTGTACAAAAAATATGCGCATCATCTTGTGTAAAACCTCTAACACGCGTTAAACCATGTAACTCTCCACTTTGTTCGTATCTATAAACGGTTCCAAATTCAGCAAAACGTTTTGGTAAATCTTTATAAGAATAAGGCTTAAAATTATAAACTTCACAGTGGTGTGGGCAGTTCATCGGTTTTAACAAAAACTCCTCATCCATTTTAGGGGTTTTTATTGTCTGAAAACTGTCTTCACCATATTTTTCATAATGACCAGAAGTAACATATAATTCTTTCTGACCAATATGAGGTGTCATTACTTCTTCATAACCAGCTTTCTTTTGTGCTACCTTTAAGAAATCTTGTAAACGATTACGTAAAGCAGCGCCTTTTGGTAACCATAAAGGCAAACCAGCACCAACTTTCTGAGAAAAAGTAAACAACTCTAATTCTTTACCTAATTTTCTATGGTCACGTTTTTTAGCTTCTTCTAATAGCTCTAAATATTCAGTTAGCAATTTTTGTTTCGGAAAACTAATTCCATAAACACGAGTTAACTGATTATTCTTTTCATCACCGCGCCAATAAGCACCAGCAACGCTCATTATTTTAATCGCTTTTATAATTCCTGTATTTGGTATGTGACCTCCTCTACATAAATCTGTAAAGTTACTATGATCACAAAAAGTGATTTCTCCGTCTGTTAAGTTTTCAATCAACTCAACTTTATATTCGTTATTTTCTGCTTTATATAATGATAAAGCATCTGCCTTAGAAACAGAACGTAAAGAAAACTCATGTTTTCCTCGAGCAATCTCTAAAAATTTCTTTTCAATAGAAGGGAAGTCTTTATCAGAAATAACATCTTCTCCTAAATCAATATCATAATAGAAACCATTTTCAATAGCTGGTCCAATAGTCAATTTAGCATTCGGATAAAAACTTAAAATAGCTTCTGCTAATACGTGCGCAGAAGAATGCCAAAAAGCTTTCTTTCCGCCATCATCATTAAATGTATATAAAGTTAAAGAACCATCCGTGGTTAGTGGGGTAGAGGTTTCAACAGTTACGTCGTTAAAGTTTGCAGATATTACGTTTCTAGCAAACCCTTCACTAATGCTTTTTGCAACATCCATCGGAGTGCTATTTTTAGCAAACTCCTTAATAGTTCCGTCAGGTAAAGTTATTTTAATCATTTAATGTATAATATTTGAGGATACAAAGATATTAGAAAACAATATTTCACACAATATATATGACTACTTATTAAATACTATTTTTTTTCGGGTGTTCCCGCACAAAAAAGTGCGGTCGGGCTTCTGTACTTATAGCGAATCTATTTAATCTGTTTTAACTTTTGTCATTAATAAAGAAACTGCTTTTTTCACTTTCACTAAGCGTGGTTTTTAATTTCCTTTCTTACAATAGAAATGTCATTGCAGGACGTTAAACAATTTCATCTTGAACTTATATTTCCATAATTGCATATTTCCGTAAAATGTTAACTTATATAAAAGCTCATATTATTCCGATTTTAAGAATTACTTTGTAGAAATTTTTATTTCAAATATCTCCAGAGTTGTCAGCCCAAGTACTTTTTTTACAAAAAGAACCATGGCAAGAACTATTATTGCGCCAGAAATGATGTAATTCTTAACTAACTGAACACATTTCAACCACACTATTTCATAGAGCAACGCACATTTCAACAAATCTCAAACAATAAAAAGGTCTATTTTTACTAAAATAACCTTCCAACGATCTTATGTTTTCTTTGTTAAAAACAAGCATCCACCTCCAAAACCACCCTAAAACCTAAAACCTTCAAAATACCCTCAAAAAAACTTCCTTCATAAACAGTTAAAAACAAGTGTCTTAAAACCTATTGTAAAATTAAATTAAAATAAAGGTAAAAAAATAGTTGTTAGATTAAAAATGAGTTGTAAGTTTGCACCCGCTAACAGTAATATCACACAGTTAGCAACGTTCATTGAGGAGTTGTAAGTAAGGTGATTATTAGTATTTTAATTAGATAAAATGTCAAAATTTTATTAAAAATAAAATAACAATTTCCTTAGGTTTATAATTAAAAAGAGTTGTGTGTTTGCAGTCCGAAATTTTCGGCAAAAACGTTCAAGGTTTTTTTAGTTTTAGAGCAAGCAAAAAGAAATTAAAAAAAAAGTTTAATTTTTTATTGTCAGATTAGAAATAGTTTGTATGTTTGCAGCCGCTAAGAATTACAGCGAAAACGATCAAAGAAAATTTGGAATGACTCTTAAACGAGTTAGTTAGTTCGAGTCTAACATTTCTACAAAGTTTTATTTAGGGAGTAGCTTTTAAGTTGCTTTTTAAGATTGAAGCAAAGTTCATTGAAAATATTGAAATTGACAGCGTAATTAAAGAGTAGAATAACCATGTTTAGATTTATTTAAACAAATTCTTTTGAAACTTATTCATTAAAATATTTAAAATATACAATGAAGAGTTTGATCCTGGCTCAGGATGAACGCTAGCGGCAGGCTTAACACATGCAAGTCGAGGGGTAACATTGTGCTTGCACAGATGACGACCGGCGCACGGGTGCGTAACGCGTATAGAACCTACCTTTTACTGAGGGATAGCCTTTAGAAATGAAGATTAATACCTCATAGTATTGAGACTCGGCATCGAGTTTTAATTAAAGATTTATTGGTAAAAGATGGCTATGCGTCCTATTAGTTAGATGGTAAGGTAACGGCTTACCATGACTTTGATAGGTAGGGGTCCTGAGAGGGAGATCCCCCACACTGGTACTGAGACACGGACCAGACTCCTACGGGAGGCAGCAGTGAGGAATATTGGGCAATGGAGGCAACTCTGACCCAGCCATGCCGCGTGAAGGATGACTGCCCTATGGGTTGTAAACTTCTTTTATACAGGAAGAAACACTGGTATGTATACCAGCTTGACGGTACTGTAAGAATAAGGACCGGCTAACTCCGTGCCAGCAGCCGCGGTAATACGGAGGGTCCGAGCGTTATCCGGAATCATTGGGTTTAAAGGGTCCGCAGGCGGTCGATTAAGTCAGAGGTGAAATCCCATAGCTCAACTATGGAACTGCCTTTGATACTGGTTGACTTGAGTCATATGGAAGTAGATAGAATGTGTAGTGTAGCGGTGAAATGCATAGATATTACACAGAATACCGATTGCGAAGGCAGTCTACTACGTATGTACTGACGCTGAGGGACGAAAGCGTGGGGAGCGAACAGGATTAGATACCCTGGTAGTCCACGCCGTAAACGATGGATACTAGTTGTTGGGCATTAGCTCAGTGACTAAGCGAAAGTGATAAGTATCCCACCTGGGGAGTACGGTCGCAAGACTGAAACTCAAAGGAATTGACGGGGGCCCGCACAAGCGGTGGAGCATGTGGTTTAATTCGATGATACGCGAGGAACCTTACCAGGGCTTAAATGTAGTCTGACAGCTTTAGAGATAGAGTTTTCTTCGGACAGATTACAAGGTGCTGCATGGTTGTCGTCAGCTCGTGCCGTGAGGTGTCAGGTTAAGTCCTATAACGAGCGCAACCCCTGTCGTTAGTTGCCATCAAGTAAAGTTGGGGACTCTAACGAGACTGCCTACGCAAGTAGTGAGGAAGGTGGGGATGACGTCAAATCATCACGGCCCTTACGTCCTGGGCCACACACGTGCTACAATGGTATGGACAATGAGCAGCCATCTGGCAACAGAGAGCGAATCTATAAACCATATCACAGTTCGGATCGGAGTCTGCAACTCGACTCCGTGAAGCTGGAATCGCTAGTAATCGGATATCAGCCATGATCCGGTGAATACGTTCCCGGGCCTTGTACACACCGCCCGTCAAGCCATGGAAGCTGGGAGTGCCTGAAGTCGGTCACCGCAAGGAGCCGCCTAGGGTAAAACTGGTAACTAGGGCTAAGTCGTAACAAGGTAGCCGTACCGGAAGGTGCGGCTGGAACACCTCCTTTCTAGAGAAAGATGGTGAGTTACAAAAAAAGGTCATTTTTACTCTTTGCTGTTAATTTTATAATATAAGTATTTTAAGCTATTATAGTCTCGTAGCTCAGCTGGTTAGAGCGCTACACTGATAATGTAGAGGTCGGCAGTTCGAGTCTGCCCGGGACTACAAAAAGCTAAAGTACTAAGGAAATTCTGGAAGTAAGAGGATTCTACATTCATAATTTAGGATTTATTCTGAATTTCATAATGGGGGATTAGCTCAGCTGGCTAGAGCGCTTGCCTTGCACGCAAGAGGTCATCGGTTCGACTCCGATATTCTCCACAACGGTCAATTTCAAGTAAATAGACCACAAGTTCATTGACATATTGGTAAAATGATATCGTAAGAATCAAATAGATAGAGAACAATTAGAATATTTATATTCTAATTAAATAATTTTTTTATAAAAATATAAAAGAGTTCATTATAGTATGGAAACATACTGTAGCAAAAAGTACAATAAGTTAAGTAAGGGCGTATGGCGGATGCCTAGGCTCTCAGAGACGACGAAGGACGTGATAAGCTGCGAAAAGCTACGGGGAGGGGCACATACCTTTTGATCCGTAGATATCCGAATGGGGCAACCCGGCATGTTGAAGACATGTCACCTAGCAATAGGGGTAAACCCGGTGAACTGAAACATCTAAGTAACCGGAGGAAGAGAAAACAATAGTGATTCCGTTAGTAGTGGCGAGCGAACGCGGATTAGCCCAAACCTATTTTGTTACGGCAAAATAGGGGTTGTAGGGCCACGATATTCGAAGATAAGTGAATTAGAACAGTTTGGAAAGACTGACCATAGAGGGTGATAGTCCCGTAAAAGTAAGCGAATTTAAGATAGTGGTACCCTGAGTAGTGCGGGACACGAGTAATCCTGTATGAATCCACCGGGACCATCCGGTAAGGCTAAATACTCCTGAGAGACCGATAGTGAACTAGTACCGTGAGGGAAAGGTGAAAAGAACCCTAAGTAAGGGAGTGAAATAGAACCTGAAACCGTACGCCTACAAGCGGTCGGAGCATCATTTATGATGTGACGGCGTGCCTTTTGCATAATGAGCCTACGAGTTACTGTTTCTAGCAAGGTTAATTGATTAAGTCAAGGAGCCGTAGCGAAAGCGAGTCTGAATAGGGCGCTTTAGTTAGTAGTAGTAGACGCGAAACCGAGTGATCTACCCATGGGCAGGTTGAAGCTGTGGTAACACACAGTGGAGGACCGAACCAGTTGACGTTGAAAAGTCTTTGGATGACCTGTGGGTAGGGGTGAAAGGCCAATCAAACTCGGAAATAGCTCGTACTCCCCGAAATGCATTTAGGTGCAGCGTTGAGTAAAAGTTTTATAGAGGTAGAGCTACTGATTGGATGCGGGGGCTTCACCGCCTACCAATTCCTGACAAACTCCGAATGCTATAAAATGTTTCTCAGCAGTGAGGGCATGGGTGCTAAGGTCCATGTCCGAGAGGGAAAGAACCCAGACCATCAGCTAAGGTCCCCAAATATATGTTAAGTTGAAAAAACGAGGTGAAATTGCTTAGACAGCTAGGATGTTGGCTTGGAAGCAGCCATTCATTTAAAGAGTGCGTAACAGCTCACTAGTCGAGCGATTTCGCATGGATAATAATCGGGCATAAACATATTACCGAAGCTATGGATTAACGTTGAAAGACACGTTAGTGGTAGGGGAGCATTGTAATCAGCGTAGAAGGTGTACTGTGAGGTATGCTGGAGTGTTTACAAAAGAAAATGTAGGCATAAGTAACGATAATGGGGGCGAGAAACCCCCACACCGAAAGACTAAGGTTTCCTCAGCGATGCTAATCAGCTGAGGGTTAGTCGGGTCCTAAGGCGAATCCGAAGGGAGTAGTCGATGGATAACAGGTTAATATTCCTGTACTTCTTATAATTGCGATGGGGTGACGGAGTAATGAAAGCACCGCGAACTGACGGAATAGTTCGTTGAAACATGTAGCTATTGGCACTGTAGGTAAATCCGCAGAGTTAGGTGAAATGTGATAGTACCAAGCGTCTTCGGACAATTGGATAGTGTGCCTAAGGGCTTCCAAGAAAAACCTCTAAGCTTCAGATTATAAGAACCCGTACCGTAAACCGACACAGGTAGTTGGGATGAGAATTCTAAGGTGCTCGAGAGATTCATGGCTAAGGAACTAGGCAAAATAGACCCGTAACTTCGGGAGAAGGGTCGCCCATCTTCGGATGGGCCGCAGTGAAAAGGTCCAGGCGACTGTTTATCAAAAACACAGGGCTTTGCTAAATTGAAAGATGATGTATAAGGCCTGACACCTGCCCGGTGCTGGAAGGTTAAGTGGAGGGTTTAGCTTCGGCGAAGATCTGAAATGAAGCCCCAGTAAACGGCGGCCGTAACTATAACGGTCCTAAGGTAGCGAAATTCCTTGTCGGGTAAGTTCCGACCTGCACGAATGGTGCAACGATCTGGACACTGTCTCAGCCATGAGCTCGGTGAAATTGTAGTATCGGTGAAGATGCCGATTACCCGCAGCGGGACGAAAAGACCCCGTGAACCTTTACTATAGCTTAGTATTGGCTTTGGATAAGTAATGTGTAGGATAGGTGGGAGACATTGAAGCGGCGTCGCTAGGCGTTGTGGAGTCGTCCTTGAAATACCACCCTTTGCTTATCTAGAGTCTAACTCAGAGATGAGGACAGTGCTTGGTGGGTAGTTTGACTGGGGTGGTCGCCTCCAAAAGAGTAACGGAGGCTTCTAAAGGTACCCTCAGTACGCTTGGTAACCGTACGTAGAGTGCAATGGCATAAGGGTGCTTGACTGAGAGACATACAGGTCGATCAGGTTGGAAACAAGAGCATAGTGATCCGGTGGTTCCGCATGGAAGGGCCATCGCTCAAAGGATAAAAGGTACTCCGGGGATAACAGGCTGATCTCCCCCAAGAGCTCATATCGACGGGGGGGTTTGGCACCTCGATGTCGGCTCGTCACATCCTGGGGCTGGAGAAGGTCCCAAGGGTTGGGCTGTTCGCCCATTAAAGTGGCACGCGAGCTGGGTTCAGAACGTCGTGAGACAGTTCGGTCTCTATCTGCTGTGGGCGTTAGAAATTTGCGTGGATCTGACTCTAGTACGAGAGGACCGAGTTGGACTGACCTCTAGTGTACCTGTTGTTTCGCCAGAAGCATAGCAGGGTAGCTACGTCGGGAAGGGATAAGCGCTGAAAGCATATAAGCGCGAAACCCACCACAAGATGAGATTTCTTTAAAGGGTCGTAGGAGATTACTACGTTGATAGGTCATAGGTGTAAAGGCAGTAATGTCATAGCCAAGTGATACTAATAACCCATAGACTTATGTACGCTTCCCGCCGAAAGGCGGGAGCAGAACCTCTTTATTTATTAGACGATTTAGATATTATTTTACCATATGTTAACTTATACAGTTAAAATTATTTAGCTGAAAATTTTAGGGTGGTTATAGCATTGGGGCTCACCTCTTCCCATCTCGAACAGAGAAGTTAAGCCCAATCGCGCCGATGGTACTGCATTTATGTGGGAGAGTAGGTCGCCGCCTTTCTTTAATCTTGAATATTCAAGATCCTAAACCTCAATTCTTATGAATTGAGGTTTTTTTTTTGTCCTAAACTCAAATCATAGTCACTTTTTTTAATCTATGAATTACATAAAATCATTTATATCCTACATTTAAAGATTCGTTTTCTTCTGAAAACTATTATTTATTATTAGTTTCATAATATGTTTAGGTGCTTATTTAAAGATGAAAATCCTAAGTAATTATATTTTATCATATTTGTTTATTAAAATATTTTTACAATCTTTTTATACCAATAAAATATATATCTATTTTAAAGTTAATTAAATTCATTATTTAGAAAATTTTAATTATTAAATTTAAAATATTTTTTTCTGTAAAATTGTTATTCCATATTAAAAATTTTATTAGCATATATAACTAATTATTCTTCTTTATATCTTTTATTAATCTAATTTTATGTTTTATACATCTCCTTTAATTATTAAAACTAAATTGCATTTTATTATTTTAAATTTTCGAATGGCCTTACCATTTTTTTATTTAATAAAAATACGTATATTTGGTTAACCAATTTGGTTTACCAGTTTAAAACTATACTTAAATGGTTGTTTTAAAAAGTGGCTCACCTTTTGATTATTACCATATATTAATTATAAATTCTATTTATGAAAAAATTAGTTTTATTTTATATTTCCATTTTATCAATTACTAATATTAATATCTTTGCACAAGAAAAATTAGTTTCTAATATAACAGAATATAACAGTACTATTAAAACTGTAAAAGCGGGAGATGTTATTGTTTTGAAGAATGGTATTTGGCAAGATGTTAAATTAAATGCTTACGGACAAGGTGAGGTAGGAAGCCCCATTTTAATAAAAGCAGAAACTGCTGGAGAAGTAATAATCACAGGAAACTCTACCTTAAATATTTATGGCGAACACATTATTGTAAGTGGCTTGTGGTTTAAAGATGGTAATACAAGCTATAAATCGGTTGTTCAGTTTAGAAAAGATTCTAAAACCTTTGCTAATAATTGTCGTTTAACAAACTCTACAATATCTTATTATAAATCTAAAGAAAATTTAAAAGACCATTGGGTAGATCTTTGGGGTAAAAATAACCGTGTGGATCATAATAACTTTACAGGTAAAATAAGTGAAGGAACTACTTTGGTAGTTTGGCTTAAAGGAGAAGAACATGTAGAAAATAATCATAGAATAGATAATAACTTTTTTGGTACAAGACCAGACCTAGGTAAAAACGGAGGAGAAACAATTAGAATTGGTACCAGTACGAACTCTAAAAAATCATCTAAAACTCTTGTAGAAAAAAATATTTTTTCAAGTTGTGACGGTGAAATAGAAATTATTTCTAATAAATCTGGAGACAATATTTATAGAGATAATTTATTTGTAGGTAGCCAAGGTGCTTTAACGCTAAGACATGGCGATAACGCGTTGGTAGAACGAAATGTTTTTTTAGGAAATGGTGTATCTAAAACAGGTGGAGTTAGGGTAATCAACTCTAATCATATTATCAGAAATAATTTATTTGTAGGTTTGTTAGGTGATGGTTTTAGAGGACCAATTGTAGTAATGAACGGGGTGCCAAATTCACCTTTAAATAGATATGAACAAGTAAAGAATGTAGATATTCAGAATAATACCATTATCAATTCTGGGCCAATTTCCTTTGGAGAAGGTAAAGATGATGAAAAAACGCTTGCACCTATAAATACTAATTTTTCAAACAATTTAATTTTTAACGACAAACCAGGGAAAAATATTTTATTTGTTGATGACGTTTCTGGAATCACTTTTAATAATAATTATATAGATGCGGCAACACCACAAGTTATTAACGGTTTTAATGCAACCAAAATAGATTGGAAAGAGATAGGTTCTTTTCCTGTGCCGACTGCTAAGAATAACGATTTGTTAGTAGTTACTAAAAATAGTAAAAGTCTAGAAAAAGATATCAACAATAATATAAGAGAAGTTTTTAATGCAGGCGCTTTTAATCTGGATGCCAATAATTTACCAAGAGCTTTAAAGTTAAGATCTGGTCCGGGTTGGACACCTAATATTGTTGCTCCAATTATTAAAGCTGAAGAAATTACCGTAGAACCTGGTATAGAAACTTTAAGAAAAGCGATTGATAAAGCATCTCCAGGTTCTGTTTTAAATTTAAAAACAGGAGAGTATATTTTAGAAAAATCAATTAAAGTATCTAAGAATATTACTATTGTTGGAGATAAAGGCGGTGCTACCATTATAGCAGCCAAAAAAGATCTAGAAAAACCGATTAGTTATTTGTTTAGGGTAAATGAAGGGATAAACTTACACATTAGCAATGCAATTCTAGATGGTGTAAATTCTGAATTAAAATATGCTATTGTTTCTCCTGACAAACAAGAAGGCGGACTTTATAATTTATTTGTAGATAATATTATCTTTCAAAACTTTACGAATAAAAATGGAGGAAGCGTTTTTAAAGCCTATAATGGTACAAAAGCAGATACATTAAGTTTTGTAAACTCTAGATTTGAAAACAATTATAGAGGACTAAATTTATCTTATGATAAAGATATTATGGAACTATATAATGCGAATACAATTATTATAGACAACACTGTATTTAAAAATATAGAAGAAGCAGCAATTAATTATTATAGAAAAACTGTATCGACAGAAATTCCGGGTGGTAACTTAATTATAAATAATTCAATATTTAGTAATGTTTTTAATAATGAAAAAGGTAAAATTATTAGAGCAGATGGAATTAGCAATGTTTCCATTACAAATTCTGTGATTGAAGATAGTTATAAAGTTATAACGCCTGTTTCTTTAAAAGGTTCTAATAATAGTATTTCTAATTGTTTAATTCATAAAAGTGGTTTTGTTAAAATAAGTGATAATGCTAAAAAGGAAAATTTAATTTATAAAAATCCCCGATGGGATGATAATTATCTTTTTACTCCAAGTGATAAATCTCCATTATTAAAAGTAAATAATGATATCGATAACATAGGTTTAAAGCAATAAATATATTTTCTGATGAAGAAAAACTTTTTTTTTGGTATTGTTTTTTTGACTTTAGTCTCACAAACAATTTTTAGTCAGGTTGTTTTAAGTGCAGATGGTCCTGGAAATACCTATGAGTTGATAAATGCTGTTTTTGCTAATCCAAACAGAAGTGTGGTGGAAGCTCCAGATTGTAATCATACAGATTTTGGAAATCATATAGATGAAGTTTTTGATACAGAATTAAATAAGAATGTTTTCCGTTTTCATATTCATGTAACTCCAGATAATGATCGTTGTAAAAAGTTTGATAGGCAACGTAATGAGATAAAAACATATTCTGATTCACCTGAAAATTTAAAGGTAACTAAAGGAGAAACTGTAGCTTATAAATGGAAATTTAAGTTAAGTGATTCCTTTAAAACTTCAGCAAGTTTTACACATATTCATCAAATAAAAGCAGTTGGTGGTTCGTATGCATCTATACCAATGATTTCTTTTACTTTAAGAAAAGGAAATCCGGATAAATTTGAATTAAGGTATACAGCAACCAATGATCAAACTACTTTAGAAACGGCAAACTTAGATTTATTTAGAGGGAATTGGGTAGAAGTAACAGAGTATATTAAATTTGATGATGCAGGGAGTTATTCTTTAGAAATAAGAAAAGTTTCTAATAATGAAGAAATATTTAGTTATTCTAATAGTCCATTAGACACTTGGCAAGATGGTGCAGAATTTGCAAGACCAAAATGGGGTATTTATAGAAGTTTAAATAACAAACAAGATTTGCAAGATGAAATAGTAAAATATGCAGATTTTAGCATTGAAGAAATTACAGGATTACTTTCTGTTGATGATTTAAAAGCAAAATCAGAAAATATTTTATTATTTCCAAATCCATCATCTAATGAGATAGAGTTTAAAAATACAGATTCAGATGCGTATGATGAAGTTGCGTTGTTTGATTATACTGGTAGAAATATTTCTATAGAAAATAGGTTTAATAATAAAACGGTAGATTTTAGTGGTTTTTCTAAAGGATTGTATTTTGTTGTTCTTACAAAAGATTCAGTAATAGTAAAAGTATTAAAATGCTATATTAAATAATGCTTTCAAAGCATTATAAGTTAAATTAAAGTATCTACATTTATTTTTAATTTTTGAAACATAAAATTAATTACTTCTTAATGAAACTATTAATTCTTCTTAAATAGTTTTATCATTCCAAAATTAGTAACTATATTTGGTAAACCAATTTGGTAAACCAGTTTGTGTTTTACCAAATAATTTATGTACTATTTTTTAAAACAATATACTTTTTTAGGGTTAGCAGTCTCTAAAAATTTTATAAGAGTTTACCCAAAACATATTAACTAAAAGAAAATGAAAAAAACACTTCTAATTATCAGTTTACTATTGCTAATCGTTTCTTGTGAGCAAAAAGTTGCTAAAAGTATTGTTGTAACAAATTCATCCGAACTAATAGAGGCAACAAAAAACGCGCAAGCAGGAGATAATATTGTTATTAAAGACGGAATTTACAAAGATGTAGAAATTGTTTTTGAAGGTGAAGGAACAAAAGAAAATCCTATTATTTTAAAAGCAGAAAATGCTGGTAATGTTTTTATAGAAGGTATTTCTAGTTTACAAATGGGAGGTAGTTATTTAGAAGTAAATGGATTGTTTTTTAGAAACGGATATTCACCGTTTAAAAATGTTATTGGTTTTAGAATTACAGAAGAAAATGTAGCAAACTATAGTAAAGTTACCAATTGTGTTATTTTAGATTATAACAGTTTAGAGCGTGATCAGGATAATTTATGGGTGCAACTTTATGGTACGCATAACGTATTAAGTAATAACTATATTGCTGG
Source organism: Polaribacter sp. HaHaR_3_91 (assembly GCF_019278525.1). Classification (NCBI taxonomy): domain Bacteria; kingdom Pseudomonadati; phylum Bacteroidota; class Flavobacteriia; order Flavobacteriales; family Flavobacteriaceae; genus Polaribacter; species Polaribacter sp. HaHaR_3_91. The sequence goes on along the minus strand of NZ_CP058986.1, from coordinate 3,605,666 downwards.
TAAAACAAATGGTGGACCAACTGTTAGAGTAGATCTAAAAGGGAACCAAAGCATTAGAAATTATCACCAAATTATAAATAATCATTTTGGACCAAGACCTAGAAAAGGTGGTGCAAGAGGAGAAACTATTCAATTAGGAAGTAGTTTTACATCTATGTCTCCAAGTAATACAACCATTGCAAACAATTTATTTGAAGAATGTAATGGAGAAGTTGAAATAATTTCTAGTAAGACAAATTTTAATATCATTAAAAATAACATTTTTTATAAAAGTGAAGGTTCTGTTGTAACCCGTCATGGAAATTACGTTACTATTGATGGTAATTATTTTATTGGTGATGGTGTAAATAAACAATTTGGTGGAATTAGAATTGTAAATACCGGACACTGGATTATCAATAATTATTTTTATAAAATTATAGGAGAAAACTTTAGAAGTCCATTAGCTATTATGAATGGTATTCCTAAATCACCATTAAATAGATACAATCAAGTTACCGATGTTGTAGTTGCATATAATACATATGTAGACTCTAAATCTCCTTGGCAATTTGGTGTAGGTACAAATATTGCTCAAGCAGCTGTATTGCCTAAGTCAGAAATTCGTTCTGCAAGAGCGCTTAGAACAGTTGTTGCAAATAATATTATTTACAACAGTGTAGGAGATGAAACTCCAATTATAGAACATGATAAAGCGGATGGAGTTAAATTTAAAAACAACATCATTAATAATCAGGGTGTAGGTTTTGATAATTCAGAAAGAATACAAGCTGCCGAATTTGAATTAACAAAATTGAGTGAGCATATTTATATGCCTAAATTAACGAGTGATTTTGATGTTTATAACGGTTTTGGTTTTGAAACTATTAAACAAGATATTTTTGGAAACTCTAGAGAAAATTCGAACTCTATAGGAGCTGCAGTTCAAGGATTAATGAAAGATCCAGCAATTTTAGATAAAACTAAATACGGAGCTTCTTGGTATTCTAATGTAGTAGAAGCTGCAACACCAAATGTTTTAGCTGTTACAAATGCTAAAGGTGAATTAGAAGGGGTAATTGCTTCTGCTAAATCTGGTGACGTTATTGCTTTGAGTCCTGGTACATATAATGTTTCTGCATCTCTTGTAATTAATAAATCACTTACAATTCAATCTAAGGATGATAAAAAAGCGGAAATTATTTTTGAAGGAGCAGACAATACGCCTTTGTTTAATTTGAATCCGTACGGAATTTTAACAATCAATAACATTGTGCTTTCTGGAAACGGAAAACAAAAAGCGTTTGCAAACTTAAATAAAAACATGTCTAATCATTTTGGATTGACAGTTTCTGGATGCGATATTAATAATTTTAATTATGTGTTAAAAGCATATAAACAGACATTTGCAGAAGAAGTTACCTTTAAAAATAGCACCATTACCAATTGTGAAAATGGTATTGAATTATCTGAAGAAACAAATGATAGAGGAGACTATAATACAGAGTATTTAACGGTAGATAACTGTCAGTTTACAAATGTTAAGCAAAATGTGATAGACTATTACAGAGGTGGTTATGATGAGTCTACTATTGGTGGAAACTTATTGGTTTCTAATAGTACTTTTACAGAATGTGGGAGTAAAGAGGAAAACGGTATGTTGTTAAATCATAGAGGTATAGTAAATGTAAACATCACTAAGAATGTATTTAAAAACAATAAAGTGGAGTTTGTTTCTATTTTATGGGGAGCAAAAAACAACGTTGAATCTAATAATACATTAATCAATTCTGGTAAAATTAAAACTGAAGAAAATTTAGTGATGAAATTAATGTATTAATAAAATATATTATACCTCTAATCGTTCTTTTAATTTTTTTCAATATCCATTTTCGAACAATATATAGGCAAAAAAACAATTGAATTGTCTGTTTTTTTAATGAGTTTATGTTATAAATAAGTAATGACTTAGTAGGTTCTATAAAAATAATTATTGAGTAGTTTTTTGAATTATTACTTTTAAGGCCCATTTATTTAATAAATGGGCCTTTTTTTTGTTTTTTTATAACATGACTAATGTAAAAAGATGAAATTCTGCGTGTAAAATATGTTAAATTCACTATTTTATATACTATTATTTTGTTAAAATACTAATTAGCCATATATTTGGTACACCAATCTGGTTAACCAATTTTAATTTCAATTTATATATGAAAAAATTTAGCATACAATTAATAGCTCTTTTTTTTATTAGTTTTATTGCGATCTCTTGTAATAAAACAACAGAGAATGCTAATGAGGATGCAAAAAAAGAGGGTTCACATCCTAAATTGATTTTAACCAAAGAAGGTGTAGATAACATCAGAAAAAACTTAGGCAATGTGCCTATTTTCGATAAAACGTTAGCAGATACAAAAGCAGAAGTAGATGCCGAAATAGAATTAGGAATATTAGTTCCTATTCCTAAAGATTTATCTGGAGGTTATACACATGAACGTCACAAGAAAAACTTTATAATTATTCAAAAAGCTGGAGTCTTATTTCAGATTTTGAATGATGAAAAATATGCAAACTATGTTAAAGATATGTTGTTTGCGTATGCAAAATTATATCCAACATTACCTGTACACCCACAAACAAGGTCGTATGCAAGAGGTAAATTATTTTGGCAATGTTTAAATGATTCTAATTGGTTAGTGTATTCTGCACAAGCTTATGATTGCGTATATGATTGGTTGTCTAAAGAAGAAAGAGAAACATTAGAAAACGATTTATTTATTCCGTTTGCTGAATTTATATCAGAAGGGAATCCTCAATTTTTTAACAGAGTACATAACCATAGTACTTGGGGTAATGTAGCTGTTGGAATGATTGCCTTGGTTATGGACAACGATGAGTTGTTAGACAATGCATTAAACGGTTTAAAAACTGATAATTTAAATACCGGAATGAGAGACAATGATGGTGGTTTTATTAAAGTTGAAGGATTAAGGTTAGGCTTTTTCGGTAACTTAGACGAGCCTTTTTCTCCAGATGGTTATTATAATGAAGGTCCTTATTACCAACGTTATGCCATGTATCCTTTTTTAATTTTTGCTGAAGCATTACACAATGTAAAACCAGAATTAAAAATATTTGAATATAAAGATGGCGTTTTATTAAAAGCAGTAGATGCTTTACTAAACTTATCGGATGCAGATGGAGATTTTTTTCCATTAAATGATGGCCAGAAAGGAATGTCTTATTATACAGCAGCGTTGGTTTCTGCAGTAGACATTGCTTATAAGTTTGGAGGAGAAAATCCTGAGTTGTTAAGTATTGCTAAAAAACAAGATAGAGTTGTTTTAGATGATACTGGTTTAGCAATTGCAATTGGAATTAAAGAAGGCTTAGAGAAACCTTTTACAAAAAAATCTGTTAATTTATCTGACGGTAAAAAAGGAGACGAAGGTGGAGTTGGTATTTTAAGAAGTGATAATTTAGAGTTGGTGTATAAATACGCTTCACATGGTTCTAGTCATGGTCATTATGATAAATTATCTTTCTCTTTACATGAAAAGGGTAATGAAGTATTGCAAGATTATGGTTTAGCTCGTTTTGTAAATATTGAACAAAAAGGTGGAGGTAATTATTTAAAAGAAAACCAAACATGGGCAAAACAAACTATTGCACATAATACAATTACCGTAAATGAAGAAAGTCATTTTGAAGGTAAGTTTGAGATTGGAACCAAACACCATTCAGACTTGTATTTTTATGATGATAAAAATCCTAATATACAGATATTAAGTGCAACAGAGGTAAATGCTTATCCTGGTACAGAAATGCTTAGAACTCTTGCCTTAATTAAAGATGAAGATTTTGAAAGACCATTTACAATAGATCTTTTTAAAATAAAATCAGATAGTAAAAAGCAATATGATTTACCTTATTATTACTTAGGTCATATTATGAAAACTAATTTTGAGTTTGAAACGTATGATCAACTAAATCCTTTAGGAAAAAAGAATGGTTATCAGCATTTATGGAAAGAGGCTTCAGGAAAACCTGCTGATGCTAATACGGTGTTCTCTTGGAAAAATAATGATTTATTCTACACATTAACAACCGCTTCTAATGCAAATGATGAGTTGATTTTGGCAAGAATTGGTGCAAACGATCCAGAGTATAATTTACGTAAAGAACCTTCTTTTATTATCCGAAGAAAAAATACTCAAAACACCACTTTTGCTTCTGTAATAGAATCTCATGGTAGTTATAGTTCTGTTTCTGAATTAGCTTTAAACGCATATAGTAGTATTACAAACTTAAATGTTGTTTTAGATACAGAGGCTTATACTGCAGTAGAAATTACTACTAAGAAAAATACTACTAAAATTTTTATAATTTCTAATAAAGATAATTCTACAGATAAAAATCATATAATTAAAATAGGCAATAAGGAGTATAATTGGAAAGGTTCTTATTATTATAAGTAAATAAAAAAAATAAATAAAATGGGAAAAATGAATAGATTTAGTGAAAAGTACGTAATTTCTAAAGATTTAGATTGGGAAGTATTAGGTGGAGGAGTTTCTAGAAAATTTTTAGGTTATGATAATCAAATTATGATGGTAAGCGTAAAATTTGAAGAAGGAGCATTAGGTGCACCTCATCAACATTTTCATACGCAAGCTACTTATGTGGTTTCAGGTAAATTCGAATTTGAAATTGACGGTGTAAAACAAATTGTAGAAGCAGGAGATGGGGTTTATATAGAGCCTAATTTATTGCATAGTGCTGTTTGTTTAGAAGAGGGACAATTAATTGACACATTTAGTCCTGTAAGAGAAGATTTTTTAACTGGAGATGGACCTTCTTATTTTGCAGACAAGAAGTAAAATAAGAATCTCTTAAGGAAGATTTAATGAGGTGATAGACGTTACTATTACATCAAAATATAGCAGTTTTAATCTTAAAGACATATTTAAGATTAAATGTTTTTTAAAGAAAAATAATTCAAAACAATTAACAATGAACTTAAAAATTAAGTTAGTATTTATTGCAATGCTTCTTTTTAGTGCAATAGGATTTGCGCAAGAAAGTGTTACAGTAACGGGAAATGTTATGTCTAAAACGGATAGTGAGCCTATATTGGGTGCTAATGTTATCCTGGTTGGAACAACAAAAGGAACAAGTACCGATTTTGATGGTAATTATAAAATTACCGTGAAGTCTGGAGATGTTATTCAGTTTTCTTACCTAGGTTTTAAAACGAAAACAGTAACTTTTACAAATCAAAAAACAATTAATGTAGCCTTAGACGAAGATTCTAATATTTTAGATGAAATTGTTGTAGTAGGTTATGGAAATCAAAAACAAAAAAACGTAACAAGTGCTTTAACAAAAGTTTCTGGAGAAGATCTTCAAAACCAAGCAGTAGCGCGTGTAGAGGATGCTCTTAAGGGTAGAGTAGCAGGTTTAAGAATTCAAGTAACTTCTTCTGAAGCGGGTGGAGATCCAAAAATTACATTAAGAGGACCTGGTTCTGTTACTGGTTCTTCTTCTCCTTTAATTGTGGTAGATGGAGTAATTCTAGGTACAGATTCAGATATTTTAGGATCTATAGACAATAATAATATTAAATCTATTAGTGTTTTAAAAGATGCATCTTCTGTGGCCATTTATGGTTCTCGTGGTGCAAATGGTGTAATTTTAGTTACTTTAAAAGAAGGAATTTCTGGTCAAACAAGATTTTCTTATAACAGCTTTACAGGGTATAAATATTCTGATAACAATAGCAACTTTAATACAACAATAGCGCAAGAAAGAGCAAGGTTAGATGGTTTACAAGGTCAAGTGAGTGCAATATCAGTAAATAGTCCTAACTATGGTAGAATTGTTGGTGATAACGCAAATGCAGATAATGGATCTTATAATAATGCTTACGCTGAATTAGAAGCTATGGAATTTATTGCTTCATTAGGGAGTGGTGAAACAAATTGGCAAGATGAAATTTTTGATGGTGGTTTTATACAAAGTCATTCTTTTGCTGCCAGAGGTGGTTCTGAGTTAACTAGTTATTCAGCTTCTTTAGGTTATTTAGAAGATGAAGGAATTGTTTTAAATGATGATTTTAAAAAATACAATGCTAGAGTTAAGATTGATAGTAGATCTAAGAATAAAAAAATAAAATATGGTGCAAGTATACGTGTTAATTATAATGACCAAACTAAAGTACCTGCAAGATTTACAGATCCATTAAGACAAATGGGGCATGTGCCATTATATTTAAATGAAGAACATTTAAAATATGTAACTCCATTTTCTACAGAGGTAGGTGTTTCTACAGATGCAGGAAAATTATTTGAAAACCTTGGTGTTGGAAGTTACGGTTTTTCTAGAGCTTTTGATCATACCTTTACAGCAGATCCTAGCAACCCAAGAAGTATTCTTAGAGATCCAGCTACTGGTTTACCTGTTGCTAGTGGTTTAACTTCTGGTGGTTTAACCTTATCTACCACTAAAAACGTACATCCTTTGGTACATTATATGGAAAGATCTAGAACTAAGAAGAAGTTAAGTTTAAACGCATCTTCTTATATCGATTTTAAATTAGCAAAAGGGCTTAGTTTTAGACAAACTATTTCTGGTGATTTTAGACACAATAAAAGTAACGAAGCAGATTATTTGTATGGTCAAGAAAACAGAGATCAAGAATCTTTTAGATTAGAAAGGAGAGACGAATTAAACCAATATACGTTCGAGTCATTACTTAAATATGATACAAGTTATAAAAAGCATAACTTTAATTCAGTATTAGGATTTGAGTACATGCAAAGTGATAATTACAGACAAGAATCTGAAGCAGTTGGTTTTTCTAATGATTTTAACAATAATATTGCTATTGCAGATGGAGGAACAACATATACAGATAACGCAAGCGAAAAATTAGTTTCATTTTTTGGTAGGTTAGACTATAATTATGATGAAAAATACTTGTTTCAATTATCTGTACGTAATGATGCAAGTACAAGATTTGGTCCAGATTCTAAAAATGGATTTTTTCCTGCTGCATCTCTTGGTTGGGTTATGTCTAATGAAAAATTCTTATCAGACAGCAACTTAATATCATTCTTAAAAGTAAGAGCAAGTTATGGTCTTTCTGGTTCTAACCAAATTTCTAATAACATATTCGAATCTCTTTACAGATTTGAAGAAGCGTATAGTACAATAAGCTATGATGGAACAACTGGTGTAAAAGCAACAACTTTAGCAAATCAAATTTTAGGTTGGGAAAAATTAAGAGAATTTAACCCAGGTATAGATGTTACTTTTGGTAGAGGTCTTTTTAGCTTAACAGCAGATTACTATATTAGAACAAGTGAAGATTTATTACTTTTTGCTCCATCTGCTGCTGCTTATGGTACAGACAATTGGTTACAAAACCTTGGTGAAGTTAAAAATGAAGGAGTAGAATTTGAGGTAAGTTCTAGATTGATGTCTAAAGAAAACTTCCGTTGGAGTGTTTCTGGTCAGTTTTCTTTAAATAGAAACGAAGTAACAAGCTTAGGAAATAACGAACAAATTATCTCTAGAATTGATCAAGATACAAGACCAACAGAATTTATTGCAAAAGTTGGGCAGCCAATTACCTCTTTTTATGGATGGGTATATGAAAAAGAAATTCCTTTAGAATGGGTAGACAATCCTTTTAATAGATTTAACAATGATTATGCAGATGTTTATGTAAAAGATTTAAATGGAGACGGAATTATTGATGATGATGATAGAACAGAATTAGGTAGTCCTTACCCAGATTTTGAATGGGGTTTTAATTCTGATTTTACTTTGTATGATTTCGATTTTTCTTTTCAATTACAAGGTTCTCATGGAGCAGAAGTTAGAGTTGCAGATTTAGATCAATTGTATTATGCAAGTGAGTCTGCTGTTAACGAAGTATCTAATTTTCCGGATAGAGACTTAACGGTTCATAGAAGATTTACTGATGACCACATTCAAGATGCATCTTTTGTAGCTTTAAGAAATGTAACTTTAGGATATACATTACCAGAGTCTTTTACATCAAAATATAATTTTGATAAATTAAGATTTTACATAGCAGGAGAAAACTTATTATTCTTTACAGCTAAAGGTTATGAAGGATTTAATCCAGAAGCAGCAGGTCAAACATCAGATAATGCGAATACGCCTTTAACAGCAGGATATCAAAGAGGAGATGGACCTATCGTTAAAACAATTTCAGCGGGAATTAACTTTCAATTTTAAATAATTATGAAAAATATATATAAAAATATAATAGTTGGTTTTTCTTTTATAGCTTTATTGACAAGTTGTGAAACAGAACTGGACTTAAGTAATCCTACAGCACTTTCGCTAGAGGAGTTACTACAAACAGACGATGGGTTTATAGCATTATCTAATGGAGTTTTAGATTCTTATCAAAAAATTCCTGCAAACGAATTCTTATTAACAGAATTAAGATCAGATAATGTTAGAGCAAATTCAGAAAACGGAAACTTTCCTGCAATTAACGCATTTAATGTAGATGCAAATAATGGAGATGTAGCAACGTATTACTCTAATAATATGCATACTATTAAGCATGCAAATACAATTATTGATAATAAGTTTTTAGCACCAGAAAGTCAACAATATACTGTTGGTGAAGCTTACTTTATGAGAGCTTTATGTCACTTTAACTTGGTAAGAGCATATCAAAACATACCTTTTATAGACAAAGTATTAGATGTTACAGAAAAGGAAGCTTTAGATTATCCTCAATTACCAGAAGCTGAAGTGTATGCTAAAATTATTGAAGATTTTAAAACTTCAATTGCTTACTTAAACAATGCAGAACAAAATAGATACCGTCCTTCTAAAGGAGCTGCAATTTCTTTAGCAGCAAAAGCATATTTAAGTCAACCGAATCCAAATTATGTAGAAGCAGAACTTTTATTAGCTTCAGTTGTAGAAAACAATGTTACCTATAAATATGATTTAATGTTTACAGAAAAAGCTGCTGGTTTATCAGACCGTGATTATTATGCAACTTTAGCTGTAGATTATGGACATATTTTTGGGAATGAATTTACGGGTGATTTTTCTGAATCAAATTTAGAATCAGATCCAGTTCTTGATGGAGATTGGGTTAATAACTCAGGTCTTGAAATTAACAACGAAATTATTTTTTCAATAGCTTATGATCTTGTTAGTAGTGATAACTATGCAACTAGTGATAGTGGTTTAGGCGATCAAGTAGAAACAGATTCAGAATCTCACAGTTTTGCAATGACATTACAAGGACCTTCTAACGGTGTAAATATTGCAACTTTAGAATTCTTAGAAGTTATGAACCCAACAGCACAACCGGTAAGATTTCCTGCCTCTATTTTGTCTTTAGGGTATAGCGCTTTTTTAGCAAATAATACTGTAGATGTTTTTAATGCTAAATATCCTACGGATGGTGAAATTGGAGATAATGATTGGATTGTTTTAAGATATGCAGATGTGTTGTTATTATATGCAGAAGCTATTCTAGGAAACTCAGATAGTACTACAGACCAAAGAGCTATAGATGCTTTTAATCAAGTGAGACTAAGAGCTGGTTTAGAAGAGGTAGTAAACTTAACAAAACAAGACTTATTAGATGAAAGAAGAGTTGAGTTTGTATATGAAAACCAACGTATGTATGATTTAATAAGATTTGGAGAAGCAGATAATGTGTTGTCTAAATTTTCTACAGACAATAGTTTAAATTATACTAGTGGAAAGAAATACCTTCCATTCCCACAAAGAGAAAGAGATAATTTGCCTAATTTTTATAAACAAAATGATGGATACTAAAAAACACTCAATTATGAAAAAATATTTGTTTAACTTAAAATATATTGTGTTAGGGACAGTAGTTTCTCTAACCTCTTGTGTAAGTAACGACTTACCAGAAGTTGGCGATTTAGAAGATTTTACAAGTCCAACACCTTTTTACAATTCAACAGATATTACAACATCTGAATTTGATTGTAATGATGTAGAATTATGGGCTAATTATGAAGTTAATTTTCAAGCAGGTTCTAATTTAGCTGTAAATGGTACACAGTACGATTGGACAGTAACACCATCTGAAGGGGTAACTTTAATAAATAAAGACTTGCCAATTCTTAAGCAATCTATAGATGCGGAATTAGCAACTGTCGTAGCATTAGAAAATGAGATAGCTAAAATTGAATTTAAATTACCATGTGAAGTAAATGAAGACAAAAAGGCTGTCTTAGAAGCTTCTATTGCAAGTTTAAAAGTTCAATTACAAGCAGCTAAAGATGAGGTTTCTGCAGAAGTTACAGAAAATGTTGCTGCTTTAAATACACAAATTTCAGAATTAGCACCAGCAACATTACAAGATCAAGAATTAATTTTTTCTTTTCCTGGTCCAGGTACATATACTATTGGTTTAACGGTAACAGACAACCTTGGTAAATCTGCTTATACAGAAAAGTTAGTAACTGTAAATCAAGCCGTACCAACCATTGCTATACCAGAAATTGGAGAGCCAGGTTTTGATGATGGAACTTTATTTGATGGAACAGGAGACGGTAGAGATTCTTGGAGATCTCCTAGTACCGCAAATTGGGGAGGAGTATTTCAAATCAATTCAAAATCTGAGTTAGGTGTATTGCCTTCTGGTTTACAAGCTGCTAAATTTCCTGCAGATGGTAGTAGAGTAGGGTATCAAGAAATTGAGGTTACTCCTGGAGCAACTTATGTGTTAACTTATTTTAGTGAGTTAGATACTAATAATGCAGGAGACGTAACAGTTTCTTTAATAAGTCCAAATGCTACAACACTTGCCGAGTCTAAATTAGAAGCTAATATTATTGCATCTAGAACAGATAGTAGTGAAGGACGTGTAGATGATGTATTTAAAAAACATGCTATTACGTTTGAAGCAGGTCTTAATGAATCAGTAATTATTTTACTTACTAATTCTGGAACAGAGTGTAGGCTAGATGCTTTTGATATAATAGTTAAACAATAATAGATTCTAAAATTTAATATTATGAATTATAAAAAAAATAAAAAATTCAATAGCAGTATTTTTGCACTGTTTTTTGTATTTCTAGGTCTAGTTTCTTGTTATGACAACGGGTATGAAGAATTTGTGCCACCAACAGGTAATGTAAATGATATACAACCATCTACACTTTTTACAACAAGTACAAGTGCAGATGATACTATGTCTATCGTGTTTAGAAGTTATTCTACAGATGCTGCTTCTTATTTGTGGGATTTTGGCGATGGTACAACTTCTTCGGAAGCAAATCCAGATTATAAATATACCAATGGTGGAGAGTATAAAGTAAAACTTACTACTACAAGTTCAGATGGTTTAGTAGCTGTAGATTCAGCAACAGTAGCTCCTGTTTTTGTTGATTTTAATTTTACTTCTATAGATTCTAAAGTAACTTTCGAAAACTTAACTTCTGGTGCAAAATCTTTAGTTTGGAATTTTGGAGACGGAGAAACTTTAACATGGAACTCTGAAGAAGATACAGAATTAGATTCAGACTTTAACCCTTCTCATATTTATAAAACAGCAGATACTTTTGAAGTAACCTTAACAGTAACTAATTTTTTAGATGCTGAGGTTACGGTTTCAAAAAATATTGAAGGATTGGTTTTATCTACAGTACCAGATTTTACTTTTGATGTAAATGGTCTTACTGTTCAGTTTACAGATGCTTCTCTTTTAGCAACTACACATAGTTGGGATTTTGGAGACGGAACTACATCAACAGAAGTTAGTCCATTACACACTTTTCCGGCAGAAGCGACTTATGATGTAACTTTAACAACAACCAACGAAGCAGGTGTTTCTAAAAGTGAAACAAAAGCGGTACCAGTAGGTGCTGTTAAACCAACTTTTAAAGCAATTGTTCAAAATGGTACAGCAGATGATTTTACTAAAAATACAGGTGATAATGCAGATGCTTGGGATATGACTCCTAACAGTAGTGTAGAAGATAATTCTGGGAATACTATAGATAGTCCTTTTAGAGCACTATGGAATAATACTGCTCTAAATGCCTATATAGATGGAGCTTTTGGTACAAATGAACAACCAGGTTCTTCTAGTGATGGTTCTTATGTGAATGGAGAAAAAACGAGAGCAGTTAAACTTTCTAATAATTCTAGACGTCTATACCAACTTGTAGAGGTAGAAGCAGGTGTTGTGTATTCTTTTACTATTGATACTCGTTCTGAAGCTGAAGGAATCAATACCGAAGTATTCATTTTAAATAATGAAATTACTACGGAAGAAGATATCAATACAGACCCTGCAAATAATAGCAATGTTGATGCTTATTTTGATATTACTAATGATTTTAATTCAAGTAAAGGATCTTCATCTGATAATACATTTACAACTACAACATTTACCTTTAAGGCTACATCAAATATTGTTGTAATTTATGCGAGAGCATTAAAAGCGGTAGATAGCAGCAATGAGGTATTTATAGATAATATTGATATTATTACTCCTGGCTTTTAATTAAGAAGTACTATATCACAATGAAATAACACTTATTTTATTTCATTCGATGGTAAAGAAGTAGACAGTTTTACAAGTCTATCATAGAATAAATAGCACACATTATAATTTTTAAATAATGTGTGTTATTTTTTTTTGTGCTAATTTTTAGCCATAAATATGCTTTATAAATTCATGATATTTAATTTTTAAACTTCTAATTATTCAAATTTTTGAGCATATTTAAGTATGATATCAGTGGTGGTTTTTTACGTATATTTTAGCTTTAAAAATCAATATATTAAGGATGATTTCTGCGTAGAGTAATAATATTTCACTTCTTTTTTTTATTGTAACAGCTATTTTAATATTTACGTATCTAAATAAATCAGGTTGAAGTTTGACTGATAAATAGCCTTTATCAGAAAATAATACCCATTCTTTCATTTTGAATCTTTTAAATGATGAATTTCTTACCAATTTATTATTAATAAATTACTGTATTTGATAAGTATAAATACTAAATAAAACAGCACTTAATTTACCTCCTAAATACTTCTAAAAAGACTCATGAAAAATACTTCGTTTAAGGTCTTTTTTGAATATTTACTTAATTTTATTTCTTCTTTTTATTGATAATTTAGAAGCTTTAAAAGTGATGTTATTGACATTAAAATAATATTGAAAATTAAGAGAATAGTTATCTCTTTTTAAGTCCGTTTTATTTTGAATATAATACGAATAGTTGCTTTTTATTGTAAACAGAATTTTCTAATTGGTATATTGTAATAGGCTTTAATCTATTGATTTTCAGGTATATTTTTTGTTTTTTTTAATATTTAAGGGAGGAGCGTAGCTATTTTTATGATATTTTATTTTTGGTTTTATTGCTTTTTAAAACTAAAATTATTTGATAATAATTCACTTTAATATTGTGTTGTTTTTTGCTTTTTTATTTTAAACCTACAAGAGGAAAAATTAATAGATAACTAACGATTAACTTCTTAGTAAAATAATTATTATTAAGTCAATAATTTGTTTAGAATTTTAAGTAGAATAATCTTCAATAAAACATAATTTGTCATTTTAATTAAATTACAATAGTTTAGTGAATTAATTAATAAAGTGTTTTATAGGTAAAAAAAATAGTATATCTTTGAAAAACTGAAACTGGTAAACCAATTTGGTAAACCAGAAGTAAGCTTATTTTAGATGTTCTTTAAAAACCAATTTATTTTAACTATAAAATAGCAGTATTTAAAGTTTAAAAGGTTAATTAAAGTTTCTAGAATTATAATAAATAATTCAAAACAATTAACAATTAGTATAACGGTTAATTTAATTTTTATGACAATGTTTCTTTTAAAAATAATGTTAGTAAGTCATAAAACTATAAAATTTGAATAAATGAAATTAGAGGTGCTTACAAAAAATGAAAATCAAAAAATCCAGGATTTAATAATTAAAGGAATTAAAGAACTTATTAATTATAAAAATTTAGAACCTGGAGATAAATTACCTTCTGAAAGGATGCTTTCAGAAAAATTTGTAGTGAGTAGAAGTAACGTAAGAGAAGCGATTCAGAAATTAGAATTTTATGGCCTTCTAAAATCCATTCCACAAAGTGGAACATTTGTAGCTAATATTGGTGTTATTGCTATGAATGGTATGATAGACGATATTTTAAGATTAGAAAAATCAGGTTTTAAATCTCTAGTAGAAACTAGAATACTATTAGAATTAAAAACTGTAAGATTAGCTGCATTAAGGAGAACGGATGATGATTTATTAAAAATAGAAGAAGCGTTAGAAGCACACAAAGAAAAGGTGCTTAATGGAGAAGACGCTGTACAAGAAGACTTGTTATTTCATTTAGCAATAGCAAAGGCTTGTCGTAACAGCACTATGAATACATTTATGTTGATTATTACTCCAGAAATTATTACAAACTTTAAGGAGCACCATGTTTGTGATGCAGACTTAGCGCATAGAGGAATAGCTGATCACCAGGCTATTTTTGAAGCTATTAAAGCTAAAGACCCTCAAATGGCAAAACTAAAAATGAAAGAGCATTTTAGAGAGCTCTATACATATTGTTATAATGTTTAATTAAATAAGTATATAAAATGAAAGTAAAAGGATTACGTTGGTGGGTCGTCGCATTGATTGCTATAGCTACTATTATTAATTACATTGACCGAACATCATTAAGTGTCCTTTGGCCAGAAATAGCCAAGGATTTATATCCCGGGCATACAGCTGATGAAACGAAAGCAATTTATGCTCTTATTTCAATTATTTTCGTATTTTCTTATGCTTTCGGACAAGCAATATTTGGGAAAATATTTGATTGGGTAGGTACACGATTCGGGTTTGTTTTGTCTATTGGTGTGTGGTCTGTTGCTACAGCATTACACGCATTTGCTCAAGGAGTTTTAAGTTTTGGTATATTCCGTGCAATCTTAGGAGTTTCTGAAGCAGGAAATTGGCCAGGTGCTACAAAGGGAAATGCAGAATGGTTTCCTACCAAAGAACGTGCACTTGCACAAGGTATCTTTAACTCAGGAGCTGCGATAGGTGGAATTATTTCCATTCCGTTAATTGCTTTTTTAACAGTGTATTTTAGTTGGAAAGGTATATTTATTTTAATTGGTTTAGCAGGTTTACTATGGTTGGTGCCTTGGTTAATTTTAGTAAAAGCGCCACCAATAAATCACCCATGGATTACAGATGAAGAGCGTGATTATATCTTAACAGGTCAAAAGAATGAAGATTTTGATGGAGATGGAGTAAATGATCAAGAATACAATCCAGATACAAAAGAGTTATTAGGTCATAAAGAAAGTTGGGGTGTAATATTAGCATCAGCATTTATTGATCCTATCTGGTGGTTGTTTGTTTTTTGGATACCAATCTATTTAAATGAAGTGTATGGTATGGATGTAAAATCTATCGGACTTTATGGTTGGGTGCCTTATGCAGGAGCTATGTTAGGAGCTTGGTTTGGTGGTCTTTTGGCACAAAATAGACTTAAAAAAGGATGGACTATTAACAAGACCAGAAAAATGATAATTACATTAGGTTGTCTAATAATGTTACCAGCATTATTGGCTATGGCTAGTCCTGGAGGACCAACAACTGCAGTAATTATTATGGCTGTTATTTTATTCGGATTTCAAACAGCGATTGGAAATGTTCAAACTTTAACAAGTGATCTTTTTAGTGGAAAAACAGTAGGTACATTATCTGGACTTTCTGGTATGGCTGCTAAACTGACTGCTGCTGGTTTAACATATTTAGTGCCTTGGTTAACAAGTGGTGGTAATTATACACCTGCATTTGTTATTGGTGCTGGATTAGCTATCTTAACTTTAGTAAGTGTTTGGGTATTTATACCAAAAGTTAAGTCGATTACAAAAATTTAATATAACATAATTAATATTTAAAAATAATTTAAATGAGTACATTAAACAACAAGGTTGCTGTAATTACTGGAGCAACAGGAGGAATTGGTTTTGCAGTAGCAAAAAGATTAGGAAAAGATGGTTATACTGTTATATTAAACGGTATAGAAGATGAAGCAGGAGCTAAAAGAGTAGAAGAGTTAACTGCAGAAGGAATTACTGCAGAATACTATGGTTTTGATGTTACTAAAGAAGAAGAAGTAACTGCAAACATCAATAAAATTGGTGAAAAGTTTGGTAAAATTGATGTGTTAGTTAATAACGCAGGTGGTTTAGGTGGTAGATCTAGATTTGAAGAAATGACAACTGAATTTTACAGGTTTGTAATGGCTTTAAACTTAGATTCAGCATTTTTTGCTTCTAGAGCAGCAATCCCTTTTCTTAAGAAAAGTGACAATGCTTCAATCGTTAACTATACTTCTAACGCTGGTTGGAATGCAGGTGGACCAGGAGCAGGAATCTATGGTACTTCTAAAGCTGGTGTTCATGCAATTACAAGAGCGTTAGCAAAAGATTTAGCAGAATATGGTATTAGAGTAAATGCAGTATCTCCTGGTACTATTGATACTCCTTTTCATGCTCAAATTAAAGCTACTAAGCCAGAAGTTTTTGCTTCTTGGGCAAATAGTATTATGTTAGGAAGATTAGGTCAGCCAGAAGATGTGGCAGGTGTAGTTGCTTTCTTAGCTAGTAAAGATGCTGCTTTTATTACTGCAGAAACTATCCAAATTGGTGGTGGTCAAGCATTAGGTATCTAATTAGATATTTTTTTATATACAACTCCTTTACATTATATGTAAAGGAGTTTTTTTTTGTTCTAATTTTAGCATTAGAAATTATTGTAAATACTAGTTGTGTATTTAATTTTAAAGAATTCATTACAATTTTTAGTTTATCCTTCTATTGAATTTTAGATGTAAAAGTTTAAAAAATTATTACCATATTCTTTGTAATTCTAATCACGCTCCTGTCTACAAATATGTTTGTCGCACAAAATCAAATGACTATTGTGTGTTTCTCACTCTTTAAAAAGGGGGTGTACTTAATGAATAATTTATGTTATCTACAATGTGAATATTAAGATTAGATTTTAATAAAAAAATCAAAAAATTACATAATCATATTATTTCTTAGGATAATTAAGTTCAGTCTGCGAGCTTTATTCTTTTAATTATGCATTCAACTGATCGTGAAAAGAACTCTTAAATGGTTTTTAAAACGTTGATATTGGTTAAAATTACCTTAATAATAGCTCATTTTTTTATTTGTGTAAATTAATTTCATCTCTTTGTAATAGTGGTGTTTATGTGTTTCTTTAAAAGTTGTTGAAGTTTTTAGAGGTTAATTTAGAATATTTTAGAGTTAATATATTGTTAATTCAAATATAATTGTATATTTGAAAAACCATATTGGTTAACCAGTTTGGGTGACCAAATTGGATTACCAATTAAAAATATAACTCTTTAATTAATTAAAATTAAATTTTATTATGTCGAAACACAACATTATTAAAAAATTAAGTACATGCTTCTTTTTGTTAGCATCGCTTTTTGCTTTTTCTCAGCAGAAAGTAACAGGTACTGTAACAGGAGGTGTAAGTGAAGGCTTGCTACCTGGGGTTAGTATTCAAGAGAAAGGAACAACAAATGGTACTTCAACAGATTTTGATGGAAACTATTCTTTAACAGTTTCTAATGGAGATGCTACTTTAGTTTTTAGCTATTTAGGTTTTGCAGCGCTAGAAGTAAAAGTAGACAATAGAAATAATATCAATGTAAATTTAGTAGAAGATGCTAGTGCACTTGATGAGATTATTGTGGTAGGTTATGGTACTAGTAAAAAATCTCACCTTACAGGTTCAATTTCTAAAATAGGTGGAGAAGACCTTGCATCTGTTCAAGTTGCGCGTGTAGATGAGGCCTTAACAGGTAAGTTATCTGGTGTTTTAATTCAAAACCAAAGTGGAGAGCCAGGTTCAGATCCAAAAATTCAAATTAGAACAGGATCATCTCTTTCAAGTAATTCAGATCCATTAATTGTTGTAGATGGATTTCCTATTTCTGGAAATTTAGCAACAGTTAATCCAAATGATATTGAGAGCATGGAAGTATTAAAAGATGCTGCTTCTGCTGCCATTTATGGTTCTTTGGGTGCAAATGGTGTAATTTTAATTACTACTAAAAAAGGAAAGACAGGGAAATTAAATTTCAGTTATAATGCCTATACAAGTGTTTCTAGAAAATATGTGAAAGACATTGATATGCTTAAAACTTCTGGAGAGTGGGCAAAAGAATTGCAGACAGATGCTTATGATCTTACACAAACAGATGCTGGATTATTAGATTATAGATTATGGGCTTATGAGAATGCACCAGATGTTGTTAGTATAGAAGATTGGCTTTTCCAAGATGGTTCTACAACTAGTCACGATTTTAGCGTGAGTGGTGGATCAGAAAATATAAAAGCGTTTGCTTCTGTAGGATATTTAAATACTGAAGGTATTGTTAAAGGACAAGGTTATGAAAGATTTAATGGACGTATGAATATTGATGCTAATTTGAATGATAAATTTAAGGCAGGATTAAGTATGAATGGGTTTTATGGTAACCAAGATATTGTGCCTTGGGAAATGAGAGATCTTTTAAGAGCATATAGTATTAGTCCTATTTACCATACGCAATCTTCAATTGATTTTGTTCAAGAATTAGATACTAGAAGACAAGCATTAGCAGACTCTGGTTTTACAGGTAATAATATTGGTCGTTCATTTGACCAAGATTATAGAGGTATAGGTTTAGATGCTACAAGTATTTATGATTTACAGCCAGGTGATGTTGCTCATGATTGGCAATATGGTAGAAATCAGAATGGTATTGGAGGAACAGGTGATGCAGGTGTAGCTGCTAAATTTGATAATTCAGAAAGAACCAAAAAAACATTTTATGGTAATGTAAGTTCTTATTTACAGTATGAAATAACTGATGGGTTAAATATCAAAACCATTTTTGGAGCAGATGTACAAGATGTACAGTTGTATTATTATAGAGGAATATTATCAGATGGTCAACAACGTTCTAATCAGACTGCTTTAGATATTTCAGATATTAAAAAATCTACCATTTTAAGTACAACTACTTTAGATTACGCAACAGTAATAGCTGATAAGCATGATCTTTCTGCTGTAGTTGGAGTTGAACTTGTAAGTACAAAATTTAAAGGTTTAGAATCTTATGGATCAAATGTGCCAATTAGTTTACCTTTAAATTATTCTTTATTTAATGCTGAAGATGTAGTATCTAACAGAATTGATGAAGTGCAAGCAAGAAGAGGTATTTTTGGTAGAGTTGCTTATGCATATGACGATAAATATTTAGTATCTGCATCTGTTAGAAGAGATGGTGATTCTCGTTTTGGAGCTAATGAAAAATATGCAGTATTTCCAGCAGTTTCTTTAGGTTGGAATGTACATAAAGAAGATTTTTTACAAGACAATGAAACATTAAGTACATTAAAACTTAGATTTAGTATGGGATCTTTAGGAACTTCATCTGATTTAGATTCTTACAGTTCATTAAGTGTTTTAGGTACTTCATCAACTGCTTTTGGTACAGGATTTTTAATTCCTGATGAGGTTGCAAATGCTGATTTAACTTGGCAAACAAATAAAGAAACTAATTATGGTGTTGACACAGGATTTTTAGACAATCGTTTAAAATTTAGTGTAGACTATTATACATCAGATGTGAATAACATGTTGATTCAACAAAGTGTTTCTGAAGTTCTTGGTACAGATCAGGTTAGACTTAACCGTGGAGATATTACTAGTTCTGGTTTAGAGTTAGAATTAAATGCTAGAATTATCCAAAATGATGAGTTTACTTGGAGTATGGGAGCGAATTTATCTACTGTTAATTCAGAAATTACAAGTTTAGGAGCTGTAGACGAATTACCTCGTCAAATATATGGAGGTCCTAGTGGTAGAGGTGTTGAGTTTAGAAATTATGTTGGTGGAGAACTTGGTGAAATGTGGGGATATGAAAGCGCAGGTCAAGTAGAATCTATTTATATAGAAGACCCAACAAGATCTATAGGTTATACTAGTGGTGTACAATACGTAGTAGATCAAAATAATGATGGTCAAATAACGTATGAAGATGATTACGTAAAGTTAGGTTCTGCTACTCCAGATTTTTATTGGGGAGTATCAAGTAATATGAATTATAAAGAATTTGATTTATCATTCCAGTTACAAGGATCTCAAGGGGCAGAATTATATAATATAGATCCTATCTATTGGCAATCTCAATTCCGTGATGCAACAAACACTGCTTTTGATGCTAATAGTGACGGTATTGCTGATAATAATGGTAAACATTATTTACAAACTAGAGATGTACATGGTGCATTAATTCAAGATGCCTCATACATCGCACTAAGAAACCTTACTATCGGTTATACTCTTAATTCAGATTTTACAAGTAAAATGGGGATTGGCTCATTGAGATTATATCTTGCAGGTACAAATTTGTTATATATAATGGGTAATGATTATACTTCATTTAATCCTGAAGGGATAGAGACTGAAAATAGTAACTATGGAGGTCCAACAACTTACGGATACCAAGAAGGTGCAAGTCCAATTGTTAGAAGTTTTACTTTTGGATTAAATGTTAATTTTTAATTAAGAAAAAATGAGAAAAATGAAAACTATATATATAGTATTAACAGCGATGATGTTATTTACATCATGCGATAATGACTTAGAACAAACACCAGCTTTAGATTTAGAATCAAGTAATTTAGAAGTATATGGTCCTGTTTTAAATGCAGCATATTATTATCATACAGGAGTTGCAATGTCACAAGTAGTTTTAGGTGATTTTAGAGCAGACAACATGTTAATGTTAGAAGACCCATTTACATCTTTAGATACCTATAATCCAGATTTATCAGGTGGAGATATGACAGAAGCCTTTTTTAATCCAATTTATACAAACTTGTACAAGTCAATCTTAAGTGCAAACAATGTAATAGAAAACTCATCGGAGTCTACAGAGGTAGCAGAAGCAAAGTTTTTAAGAGGTTTATCTTATTTTAAACTTGTAACAATTTTTGGTGATGTTGCAGTAAATTTATCTGCTACGCCAAGTACTTCAGATTTATCTATTTTGGAGAGACAACCGACTGAAGACATTTATAATAATGTAATTATTCCAGATTTTCAAGACGCTATAGCAGGTTTAGACAATTCTGGATTAGAAGAAGGTAGAGCAACACAAATTGCTGCACGTGCATTTTTAGGAAAAGTATATATGCACAGAAATAATTTTACGAGTGCAGTAACAGAGCTTGCAGCTGTTGTAAGTGGTGCATCTGCAGCAGGTGTTAGTTTAGAAGCTAACTTTGAAGATGTTGTAACTGATTTAAGTTCAGAAAGATTATTTGCAACTCAATTATCAACCTCTGTTTCAATTGCTGATGGTTCTTCTATATCTTCTACATTTGTAGGATGGTTTGAAGGAGCTGATACAAAATCTCTTACACCGTTAGACCCACGTTTAACTGCTGCATTTGATGCTAGTAGTGCAGCTGATGGAAATACAGACTTAAGAAAAGCGTTAACAGTTGATGCTGCTAATGGAGTAGCTGTAAAATATACAGGAGGTTTAGAACAAGATTTTATTGAAATGAGATTGTCTGATGTGATACTAATGTATGCAGAAGCTTTAAACGAAACGAGTTCTCCTGCAAGCACTGTACTTCCTATGTTAGATGATATAAGAAGTAGAGCAGGTTTAAGTAGTCTAACAGGTACAATCAGTTCTCAAGCAGATGTTAGAGAAGCAATTGCAAATGAAAGAAGGTTAGAGTTAGCTTTAGAAGGACATAGATGGTTCGATTTGGTAAGAACAGGTACAGTTGATGCTGAAATGGGATTATCAGTTAATCCTAACTATTATGTATTTCCAATTCCAACCTCAGAAATAACAGCAACCAATGGAGTAATTACTCAAAATGCAGGTTACTAATAATTAAGTTTTTTAAATTGGTTTTTTACTAAGGGTTGCAACTTTTAAAAGTTGCAACCCTTTTTTTGTATTCTAATAAAATTATTTTGTAATATTATTAATATAGCACATGGTTTGTTTTAGTCTTTATTTTTAAACATGTATAAAAGTTATCTTAAAAGATGTTATTGGTTTTGTTATCTGTTAAGGATTGTAAATGGTTTTACTGATAACATATAGCAGTTAACCAGTGATTTTAGGTGTTAAGCACTGAAGAAAGTTGAAAACTAAAGAGAATTTGTTGAATTGTTTACCCTTAATAAAAGATGATTACCAAATAAGGCGGTATCTTATTTAATAGTTTGTACACGTTTTATATTCGAGAATATTAGATATTAAGATGATTATATTCTTTCCTATTAAGAATAATGTAATGATATTTATCAGAGTAGTAAGTTGTAATTGATGAAGGTTTAATTGTATTTAGACTTTATTTTTAGTCATAAAAAAAGCTCAAAACACCAATGAAGTGTATTCTGAGCTTTAAATAAATATAATAAGTTGATCCTTTTTTATAATGAAGTTATTAATTCAAAATTGATATTATTCCTCATCAGGTAAAGTACCTTCTCCTACAGTTCCTTCTCTAAACCAAACTTCTGCATAGCATCCGTTGGCATATTGTTTAGCGATATCTCCATTGTAAGTTTCAGATCCAGTGCTCCAAACAATATTATCTTCAGGGTTTTTACCGTTTGTTTGATTGTATGCACCTTGTTTAAAATAATTTATTTCTCCAGCATACGCATTTTCACGTTCTACACCATCGCGACCAATTGCTGCGTAAAGTGATAGTATTTGTTGAGGAATATCTGCTTTTGTTGAAAATTCGGATTTTAATAAATTTTTAGTAAACTTAATTGTTTCATGTCCTTCGCTTGTAAAAGTTAAATACATGATACCTTTATATACATTAATTTCATAACTAAATTCCTCACCTAATTCAATTCCATCTTTAGGTTCTTCTGGATATGTGGTAGCATCAGGTCCAACAACAGACATGTCATTTCCCCAAACGGCTGATGAATAATCCCATCTTCCAGAATTATCTCCTTTTGTATTAATTTCATAATTCCAGAAAACAGATCCTTTTGTATGACCAGGAAATTTTTTATAAAATATTTTGATTGGTTCATTTTCATGACCTTCATCACTATGAATTTGTCCTACTACAACAGAATAAGAAGCGGCTACTCTAGCGTCACCAGAAGTAGAAACATGTTGTACTTTTAAGGTACCCGTTAATTTACCACCTGTTTCTGGTATCCAATGTTTTTTCTGACCTAATTCTGTTCTTGTATTACTAGATGTTCTAGAAGTAATACCAGCGTTAGGCGTTTTATACACTACCCAATCAGTTCCTTTTTCATTTTCTACATAAAAAAAGTCTTTATGTTCTACGTCTACTAATTCTTTATATTTTGTACCATCTCCACAAAGAATACTCCATTCATTTAAAAAGGGTAATACATCACTAGGGTAAGTGACTGCTATTAATTCTTTAGACGGCTCTTTTTTTTTCTTTGGAGTAGAACAACCAATTAATAATAAACCTAAGCTTATCATTAAAAAAGACTGTAAAGATGATTTAGTGATTGTTATTTTCATTTTGTTTCTATTTTAGATATATAATTCTTATAAATGCATTCGGTATTTTGTTTTTAAAAGTTGCTTTCTTCTGCCATTTTAACAACACCAACAGTTAAAATCAAATTTGCAAAACGACGTTGTTCTCCTGTTTGGATAATTAAGGTTGTATTTTGGTCTCTAATTTTATCATAAAAAGCATAACGT
The DNA here is from genome assembly GCF_019278525.1 of Polaribacter sp. HaHaR_3_91. NCBI lineage: Bacteria > Pseudomonadati > Bacteroidota > Flavobacteriia > Flavobacteriales > Flavobacteriaceae > Polaribacter > Polaribacter sp. HaHaR_3_91. The sequence goes on along the minus strand of NZ_CP058986.1, from coordinate 3,581,832 downwards.
TCCATTTCATCCCAAGTTACATCACCCAATAAATTTTTATATTCATGGTGAATTTCTGCATTTGCTTCTGCTGGCTTTTCCATAACGATTGCACCTTGAATAGGACAAACTTCTAGGATGCCTTCTAGAACGGTAAGTGCATCTAAAAGCCCTGGACGAAAATTAAGGTGAACTGTAGTTGAGTTTGGTCCTGTCATTGCTCCAACTGGTAAATTACCATCTGCGATAACAACTTGTGCAAAGTGACCTGATCTTGCAAGCACTTCCATTATTGTAGGGTGTATTACTGCCGTTTTTAACATAATTTAATTTTTTATTAATTGATTAAATTTAAAACACTAGAGATTAGTATAGTTCCTAGTGTTTTAAATTATTATTAAAAGCTATAATTACATATTGTAAACACCACCATTAATATCTAAGGTTGCACCTGTAATAAATCCATCATATTCTGATGCTAAAAATAAAACAGCACGAGCTACATCCGCAGCATTACCAGCTCTTTGAATTGGAATTCCTGCTGTAGTTTCTGCTGCAGATTCTTTTGTTGTGTGTGTGTTATGGAAAGAAGTACCCAAAATAAGTCCTGGAGCAACGGCATTTACCCTTGTTCCTTGAGGACCTAATTCGGTAGAAAGTGCTCTTGTAAATGTTAGAATAGCACCTTTACTGGTAGCGTAAACTAAAGATCCTGGGTGGCCACCTTTACGTCCTGCAAGAGACGCCAAATTAACAATACTACTATGGTTGTTTTTTGCTAAATGAGGTACTGCAGCTTTTGTTACAAACATCATAGAGGTCATGTTAATGTCCATTACTTTATGCCAGAATTCAGCTTCCATTTCTCCTATTAGTTTTCTTGCAACAAGAGATCCTGCATTATTAATTAGAATATCTAAACCACCTAATGCTTCTATTGTTTTTTCTACTACTTTATTAGCATCTGCTTCTTTGGTTAAATCTCCTGCAATAGCAATTGCTTTCTGTCCTTTACTAGTTGCGTATTCTACTAATTGGTTTGCAGTATCTGCACTAGAAAAATAATGGATTGCTACGTGTGCACCATTATCAATAAAATGTTTAGTGATGGATTCTCCAATTCCTTGAGCACCAGCTGTTACTAATATGTTTTTTCCAACTAATTTGTTATCGTTCTTCATGTTATTCTTGTGTCTGTTAGATTTTTTTTGATGGACTAATAAATAAAATATTTCTTTTAGTGTTTTGTTTCTTTTTGGTACAGTAAATCATTTTTAGAGAAATAACCATCGTTAGAAACAGAATTACTGCTTATAGTGATGCTAGCTGTTTTAAACCAAACTTCTGCATAGTTGCCATCTGCATATTGTTTTTTAAGATCTCCTCCATGTGTTTCTGCACCAGAACACCAGTTTTTATTTTTTTCTGGAGATTTTCCATTTGTTTGATTGTAAGTACCAAGTTTAAAAAAACAACCTTCACCTGCGTAAGCTTCTTTACGTTCTACACCATCTTGACCAAGTGGCCCAAATAATTTTTTAGTTTGTTCTGGTATATCTGCTTTTGTTGTGTATTCAGATTCAATTAAGTTTTTTGTAAATGTTTTAGTTTCGTGTCCTTCACTTGTAAATTTTAAGTTCATGATTCCATCCTTCACTTCAATTTCATAACTAAATTCTTCTCCCAATGCAATTCCGTCTTTTGGTTCTTCTGGCGGTGTATTTGCATCTGTACCAACAACTGAAAAGTCATCACCCCAAACAGCATAAGAATAATCCCATCTTCCAGAATTATCGTCTCCTGCCGTATTTATTTCATAATGCCAAAACACAGATCCTTTTGTGTGACTAGGGTATTTTTTATAAAATATTTTAAGAGGTTCGTTTTCATGTTTGTCTGCACTATGAATTTGACCAACAACAACGGCGTGTGAAGCTGCTACACGAGCGTCTCCAGTTGCAGATACATTCATTACCTTAAGTGTAGCGGTTAATTTGTCATTCGCTGTTTTTGGATACCACTTTTTTACTTGTGCTAATTCTGTTCTTGTGTTGTTTGACGTTCCGTGTGTGTTTCCTCCGTTAGGTGATTTAAAAACAACCCAATCTTCTTTTTTATCGTTTGTAGCGTAAAAGAAATCTTTGTCTTCAAAATTATTTGCAATTCCAGCATTAGAACCGTCTCCTAATATTAATTTCCAATGATCGAAAAATGGAATAACGTCACTAGGGTAAACTGTTTTTGCAACTTCTTTTTCAGCTTCTTTTTTATCAGTCTTTTTTGGCTTGTTGTTACAACTACTTAATATTAATAGAATGCTAAATATAAAGATGGTTGATACCGATTTAATCATTTTTTTGTTCATTTTATTTTTATTTAAGTTTATTTTTTTGAATCACTACTTGTAATATGTTTAGATAATTTATTAAAATGTTGTTTCATCATGTCCGTTGCAAGTTCAAGGTCTTGAGACTCTATGGCTAAATAAATATCTTCATGTTTTTTTATTTCAGAAATCAATTTATCTCCTTCACACACCGTTTTTCTGTCGTAAGTAGCAAGGATAGGAGGCGTAATTAAAAGCATTAATGAAATCATTGTATTGTTTTTACTTGCTTTTGCGATGGCTAAATGAAATAATAAATCCTCTTCTAAATAATCATCTCCCTCAGTAATTTTAGCTTTAAAATCATTTAAGGTGTCCTTTATTCGTTTTAAGTCCGTCTCTGTTCTCCTCTGAGCAGCTAAACTAACAGTCTTTAACTCTAATGATATTCTGGTTTCTACGAGTTCATTAAAAGTTGGAGTGTTCAAAGAAATAATTTCATCTACCATTCCGTTAAAACCTGTTAATCCAATATTTAAAATAGTACCGCTTTGAGACATTGATTTTATGATTCCATAAAACTCTAACTTTCTGATTGCCTCTCTAATGTGATTTCTTTTGATATCAAACTTTTCCGACATAATTCTTTCGGAAGGTAGTTTGTCTCCTCGTTCTAAATTTTTAGAGTTAATTAAATCTCTAATCATGCAAATCACACTGTTTTCTGAGGTTTTCTTTGCGTTCGTATCTATCAGACTTATTTTCATGAAATTGATTATTCTTTTGTGTTAAAGGGATTTGTGTTTTGTATTAAAAATATTCTATAAGAGCTAATATTCCATTATAAGAAATGATGCATGCAAAAAGGAGTGAAGCAAACAATCCTATATTTACAAATAGACTTGTTTCGTAACCCTGCATTATTTTTTTGTTATTTACGATTAAAATTATTCCTAGAATAACAATTGGTAAAACAAACACATTAAAAACTTGCGATAAAATTTGAATTTCTATTGGGTTTGCTCCAAAAGCAGGACCTATTAAAGCTACTAAACATGCAATTGCAGTTATGATTCTAAATTGACGTGAATTGGTATCTAGTTCTCCAGATTGATAATCGGCAATTAATAAAGGAGCAATTAATAAGCACGGAAAAATAGAAGATAAACCAGCACTTAATGCTCCAAAAAAGAAAATTGAAACCGCCCAACTTCCTGCAACGGGCTCTAAAGTATTTGCCATATCTAAAACTTGTGTAACTTCTTTACCTTGGTAATATAATGCACCCGCAGCGACTGCCATAATAACACCACTAATAATAAAGATTAAAATTGCTGCAGTTATAGAATCCTTTTTTTGTTGATCTAAATTTTTTATAGTCCATCCTTTTCCTTTTACAAATAAGGGTCTTGATAAAAAAGTGGCTGATGCCATTGTAGTACCAACAAAGGCTGCAACTAACATTTTACCACCTGCTACGTCTGGTATTGTTGGTATTAAACCTTTAACTACATCTATAGAAAGAGGTTGTACAAAACATAAAGAAAGTATAAATGAAAGCCCCATTAAGCTTACAAAAATGACAAGTATTTTTTCGAAAAAGGTGTATCTACCTACCAGCATTAATAAGTAAAAAGTAATAATTATTACAATTGCAGTAATTAAAACGGTTTCATATTTATAGGCGATTAAACCTTCAAAATTCATGGCTAATATTTCAAAAATAATATTGGCAGAAATACCTAAGATTCCCATTAATGAGTTCCATTGACCAAAGGTGATACCAACAATAATTAAAATGGCGAATATTTTACCATATTTAAAATGTTTTTTAAAGCCATAAAGAGCTGTTTCTCCTGTTATTAAAGCGTAATTTCCATAAGTAAACATTAGTACTCCAGAGAAAAGGCAACTTATTAAAAGTACCCATAAGAGTTGCATGTTAAATTTACTACCTGCAACAATCATAGAAGTTACACTACCTGTACCAATGGTATATCCAATGGCGAAAATCCCAGGGCCAAATCCTAAAATAACTGCTATTATTTTTTGTAGGAATGACTTTTTATTTTGGGGTGTTGTCATAGTTAATTGTTTTTATTTAGTTAATTATTCCACTCAGTATGATAGAATTTATTTGAATCGTCATTAATTCTTTGGTAGGTATGTGCACCAAAATAATCTCGTTGTGCTTGTATTAAATTTGCTGATGAATTTGCTATCGCAAAACTGTTTAAGAAATTGATAGATTCACTAAAGTTAGGAATCGGTAATTCATTTAAAATACTTTCAGAAACCACTTTTTTAACACTAGGTTTTAAAGCTTTTATTTTTTGAATGATGGTTTTATCAGTTAAAATATTGTCTGTAGATTTAAAAACTGTAACCAATTCTATCATTAAATCAGATCTAATAATACAACCGTTTGTCCAAACTCTAGACAACTCACTCAAGTTTAAATCCCATTGATAGCTTTTAGATGCTTCTTGTATCAATTTAAAACCCTGATAATGATTTATGATTCTTGCAAATTGATATGCTTTTAAAATATCATCAATGGCAACGTTAAAATTAGTGTTGTTTCGAGATTCTAAATTTTTACTTGCAGTAATTCTTTCCTCTTTATAAAATGAGGTATAACGAGCAAATAGGGCAGTAGCAATCATAGAACTTGGTACTCCTAATTGAGCGGTAGTTATGGTAGTCCAGTTTCCTGTTCCTTTATTACCTGCCTTATCCATTATTTGGTTTACTAACCAATCATCATCTTCTTTTTTTCTTAAAATATCAATGGTAATTTCTAATAAGTAGCTATTTGTTGTTTCTTTCCAAGATTCTAAAATGGCTGCTATTTCATCTGGATTATGACCTAATGCTTTTAGCATTACAAACACTTCTGCCAACAATTGCATTTCTACATATTCGATTCCATTATGCACCATTTTTACAAAATGACCACTTCCTTCTGTTCCAATATATGTACAACAAGGTAAGTTGTTGGCATCTTTAGCTGCAATTGCTTCTAAAAAAGGTTGTACACCTTTATAACTTTCTTTGCTCCCACCGGGCATAATAGATGGTCCTTTTAATGCACCTTCTTCTCCACCAGAAACTCCAGCGCCAACAAAATGAATGTTTTTGCCTTTTAGATAATCAAAACGTTCTTTTGTTTTATTATAGTTTGAATTTCCTCCGTCTATTAAAATATCTCCATCTTCTAAAAAAGGCAATAGATCTTCAATAACATTGTCTACAATTTTACCAGCATTCACCATTAACATGATTTTTCTTGGCTTCTCTAGAGAGTTTGCAAAAGATGCTATATCATCAAATGGAAGACTTGTTGATAGTTCTTTGAATTCGTTTTTAAAATTTTTAGCAACATCTTCTTCTATACCTGCAACATGTCTGTTGAATAACGATATATGAAACCCTTTATTAGCTAAATTTCGAGCAAGACTTTTCCCCATAACTCCTAATCCGAATAATCCAAATTCCGATTTTTTTAATAATTCATTACTAATCACTTTTACAATATTTTTAGGCGTTAAACTTATATCTACTTTAATGGCGTTTTTTGGTGCTTCTAAAATATCAAATTGAGATTTCAATAAATCAGAACTCATAAAATGACCTTCTCGTTGATTCATTCTTTCTTTAATTTGATCAAAAGAACCATCAAGAAAAACCCACTTTACACTATCTTTTATGTTTGTATTTAAAATAGTACGATACTTTTCTTTTAATGCAGAACAAACGATAATACAACCCTTATCTTTTAGTTGTTCTATTGCTAATTTGTTTAATGTTTGTAACCACCCGAATCTATCATCATCATTTAAGGCTTCTCCATTAGACATTTTTAAAATGTTTTTTTCAGGATGAAAGTCATCTCCATCAAAAAAAGGAACATTTAATTCTTTAGATAATAGGTGACCGATGGTGCTTTTTCCACAACCAGAAACTCCCATAATAAATGTAATGTTTGTTTTTAAATCGCTCATATATTTTTGGTTAACCAGTTTGGGCACCCAAATATATGTATTTTAAATTAAAAGCCATTACATCCACCTGTTTTTTTTGAAATTCATATAATTGCTTGATAATTAGTGTTAAAGATGTTTTTAAGTTAGACCAGACTTCTGATATGTCTAGTTTCTTAGAATATGATTTTTATAAAATGTAATTTTAGAAGTAAGAATAATTTTGATAAAAAAATTACTAAAGTAAAATTTTATAGGTTGATTTTTGATCAATAGAAGAGAGTTGAAAACGTTTCGTTTTATAAAGATAATTTAAATATGAGTAAATGATATCCAATAAAAAAAGCCTCTAGAAAATTAATTCTAAAGGCTTTTTTATATTATATTTTTTAAGTTTTACAACTTAAAAGCTTCTTTAATTGCATCTACATAGTCTAATTTTTCCCAAGTAAAAGTTTCTACTTCTTCGCTGGTAGTCTCTCCCATAGGATTAGTAAATGTAACTGTTTTTACTTCTGGAGTTCTACCCATGTGACCATAAGCAGCAGTTTCAGAATAAATAGGGCTTCTTAATTTTAAACGTTTTTCTATAAAATAAGGACGCATATCAAAAAGGGATTCTACTTTTTTGCTGATTTCTCCATCAGTTAAATCTACAGTAGCTGTACTATACGTTTCAACATTTATACTTGTTGGTTTTGCAACACCAATTGCATAAGAAACTTGTACCAAAACTTCTTTACAAAGACCAGCAGCAACTAAGTTTTTAGCAATATGTCTTGTTGCATATGCTCCAGATCTATCAACTTTAGAAGGATCTTTTCCAGAGAAAGCACCACCACCGTGAGCTCCTTTTCCTCCGTAGGTATCAACAATGATTTTTCTACCAGTTAAACCAGTATCACCGTGAGGTCCACCTATTACAAAAACACCTGTTGGGTTAATATGGTAGGTAATGTTATCTGTAAATAATTTTTGAAGATGAGCAGGTAATTTTGCAACCACTCTTGGTATTAAAATTTCTACAATGTCTTTTTTAATTTTTGCTAACATCACATCATCAGACTTGTCAAAATCATCATGTTGTGTAGAAATTACAATAGCGTCAATTCTTTGCGGTACATTATCATCAGAATATTCAATAGTTACTTGAGATTTAGCGTCTGGACGTAAATAAGGAATATCTTTATTTTCTCTTCTTAAAGCAGCTAATTCAATTAACAATCTATGAGATAATTCTAATGCTAAAGGCATATAGTTTTCCGTTTCATCTGTAGCATAACCAAACATCATTCCTTGGTCTCCTGCACCTTGTTCTTCTGGGTTTGCTCTATCAACACCTTGGTTAATATCTGGAGATTGTTCGTGGATTGCAGATAAAACTCCACAAGAGTTTCCATCAAACATATAGGCACCTTTGGTGTAACCAATTTTGTTAATTACATCTCTAGCAATTTTTTGTACATCTAAATACGTTTTAGATTTTACTTCTCCTGCTAAAAATACTTGACCGGTTGTTACCATGGTCTCGCAAGCAACTTTACTAGATTTGTCGAATGCTAAAAAGTTATCGATTAAAGCGTCTGAAATTTGATCGGCAATTTTGTCTGGGTGTCCTTCAGAAACACTTTCTGAGGTAAATAAATATGACATAATAAATCTTTTTTAATATTAAAAATTGATTTTTTTTAAACGTGTTCTTCCTATTGGAAATCAAGAAAAATAAAAAGAGATTGCATAAGTCGCTGAAAGTAGTAGAATATTACTGCTTTAGCATTTTTTGTTTCAGCAGATATAAATATCAGCGTCAGAGGTTGCAATCAGTTCAAATTTTTCCTCTAAAATTCTTTGCAAAGTTACAGCTTAAATTCTAATAACATAATTTTTCAGCATAATATTTTATTATGGTATCATCAATAAAACAAACTTCATTGTTTGTTATTTGTTTGATACTTATTAAACAAGGGGTTTTAATGTGATATTTATATTTCTAAAAAAATAAATCGGTTTTTTCTTGGTTATTAAATTTTTCTAAACATATATTTGCATTCAGAAAGTTCAATAACTTATCGAAATGTTATCAAGAAAGGTGGAGGGAAAGACCCGTTGAAACCTTAGCAACCCTTTTCGTGAGGAAAAGAAGGTGCTAAATTCTACTTAATTTCAGATTCATTTATCAGAAATTGGATAGATAACCCGTAAACAATTACACTTCCGTGTATTTGTAAAATTCTTAATAACATTTTTCTAGTAAGTACATCAAATTTTTGATGCATTCGACTTTTGGTTTAATTATTTATTAACTCAAAAAAAATAGAAAAATGAGTACGCACAAATTAGCAACAAACGCATTACATGCAGGACATGATGTAACACAAAATGGAGGTACAAGAGCAGTTCCTATTTACCAAACATCATCATACGTTTTTAACAACTCAGAACATGCTGCAAACCTTTTTTCATTAAAAGAATTAGGCTTTATTTATACCCGATTAAACAACCCAACAAACCAAATTTTACAAGATCGTTTAGCAGCTGTAGAAGGCGGAATTGGAGCCGTAGTTTTTGCCTCTGGTACAGGAGCAATTGCAACTGGTTTATTAACGCTTTTAAAAGCAGGAGATCATATTGTAGCCTCAAGTAGTTTATACGGAGGAACCTACAATTTATTAAGTGTAACTTTACCAAGATTAGGTATTACAACTACGTTTGTAGATGCTGATAATCCAGATAATTTTGCAGCTGCAGTTCAAGAGAACACAAGAGCATTTTTTGTAGAATCATTAGGAAACCCAAAATTAGATGTGTTAGATTTAGAGGCAATTTCTGAACATGCAAAAGCAGCAGAAGTTCCTTTTATTGTTGACAATACAGTGGCAACACCTGCATTATTGAATCCTATTAAACATGGAGCAAATCTTGTAATTCATTCTTTAACAAAATACATTGGCGGACAAGGAACTTCTTTAGGAGGAGCAATTATTGATGCTGGAACTTTTAACTGGGCAAACGGAAAATTTCCTGAATTTACAGAGCCTTCTGCAGGGTATCATGGTTTAAAATATCATGAAGCTTTAGGTGCAGCGGCGTTTACTTTTAAATTGATTTTAGAAGGATTACGTGATTTTGGTGCAGCTTTAAGTCCTACAAATGCATTTAATATTATTCAAGGTTTAGAGACTTTACCCGTTAGAATTAAGCAACATTCAGAAAATGCATTGGCTTTGGCAACTTGGTTAGAAGCGCAAGAAGAGGTTACTTGGGTAAACTATCCAGGTTTAAAAAGTAATAAATACAAAACGTTAGCAGATAAATACTTGCCTATAGGACAAAGTGGTTTGGTAACTTTTGGAGTAAAAGGTGGTTTTGAAGCAGCAAAAACAATCGCAGATAATACCAAATTATTCTCTTTACTAGCAAATATTGGTGATACTAAATCATTAATAATTCATCCAGCAAGTACAACGCATCAACAATTAGATGAAGCGGCACAAGCAAGTGCAGGTGTAAGTCAAGATTTAATTAGATTGTCTGTTGGTATTGAAGATTTAGAAGATTTAAAAGCAGATTTAACAGCAGCTTTTTCAAAAATATAAAATGATGTCTGTTCGAGGGTAATTGAAAGGTTTTTTTACTTTTTGTAATAGAAGAGTTCTCAACTGCGCTCGAACGGACAATAATTTAAAATTCAGTAAATAATTTGGAACATCCATTACAACATATCAAAATAAAAGATTTTACTACAGAATCAGGTGCCTTAATTTCGGAAATGAATTTAAGTTACCAGGTTTTTGGTCAAGATTTAGGGACAGCTCCTATCATTTTGGTAAATCATGCACTTACTGGTAACTCTTATGTTGCAGGTAAAGAAGGTTGGTGGCGAGATATTGTTGGAGATGAAAAGGCAATTAATACTAAAACCTATACCATTTTATCCTTTAATATTCCTGGTAATGGTTTCGATGGAATTTTAATTGATAACTATAAAGACTTTATAGCTAGAGATGTTGCAAAGATATTTTTAGAAGGTTTATCAATTTTAAAAATTGATAAACTATTTGCTTTGATTGCAGGTTCTTTAGGAGGCGGAATTGCTTGGGAAATGATGGTACTAAACAACAATTTAACACAACATTTTTTACCAATAGCAACCGATTGGAAATCTACAGATTGGTTAATTGCCAATTGCCAAATTCAAGAACAATTTCTGGTAAATTCTAGCAATCCTGTTCATGATGCACGTATGCACGCTATGTTGTGCTACAGAACTCCAGAAAGTTTTAAAGAGCGTTTTCATCGATCTAAAAAACAAGATTCAGATATTTTTGATGTAGAAAGTTGGTTATTACATCACGGAAAATCATTGCAAGAACGATATCAATTATCTTCTTATAAGTTAATGAATCAATTATTAAAAACGATTGATGTTACTATTGGAGGACAAAAAGATATTGAGATTTTAGATAAAATTAATGCAAATATTCATATTATAGGTGTGGATTCAGATTTGTTTTTTACTGCGGAAGAAAACAGAGAAACACATAAAAAGTTAGCATTAACAAAAGATAATGTTACGTATAATGAAATAAACTCTGTGCATGGTCATGATGCATTTTTGATGGAGTATGACCAGTTGCAAAAAATTATTGAGCCTATTTTTAATAAAGATTATAGAGAGAAGAAGATGAAAGTTTTAAAATTTGGAGGAAAATCTTTAGCCAATGGTGAAGGATTAGAAAATGCAATAGAAATTATTGCAAGTAAATATAAAGCCGGAATAAAAGTAACCGTTGTAGCCTCTGCAAGAGGAAATTCTACAAACGAACTAGAAGATATTTTAGATAAGGCAGCGTCAAAAAAGGAGTATAAAACAAAGTTTGAAAAGTTTAAAGCATATCAATCAGAACCAAATAGTTCTGTAGACTTTTCTCAAGAATTTTCTAAATTAGAAACCATTTTTGAAGGTGTTTCTTTATTGGGAGATTATAGTCATAAAATTAAAGATGAGGTTTTAGCTCAAGGAGAATTGTTATCTGTAAAATTGGTAGCTAGTTTGTTAGAGAAACAGCAAATTTCTTCAAATGCTGTAGACTCTAGATCTTTAATAATTACAGATGAAAACTTTGGAAATGCACAACCTATTCCAACGGTTTCTAAAGAAAATGTGATTAATTTTTTCAAAAATAATGACACAACAGTTAATATTGTTACAGGTTTTATAGCATCAAACAAAAAAGGAGAAACCACTACTTTAGGTAGAAATGGTAGTAATTATACTGCAGCTTTATTGGCTAATTATTTAGATGCGGATGAGTTACAGAATTATACACATGTAAGCGGAATTTTTACAGCAAATCCAGATTTGGTTGCAGATGCTAAAAAGATTGAGCAATTATCATTCTCGGAAGCGAATGAAATGGCCAATTTTGGAGCAACGATTTTACATGCAAAAACCATTATTCCGTTATTAGAGAAAAATATCAATCTTAGAATTTTAAATACATTTCATAAAGAAGATAAAGGAACTTTAATTACATCAGAATCTTCATCAGCAAAAGGAATTAAATCTATTGCTACCATAGATAATGTTGCTTTACTGAATTTTGAAGGTAGAGGTTTATTAGGTAAAGTTGGTGTTGATGCTCGTATTTTTAAGGTTTTAAGTGATCGTAATATTAGTGTAAGTATCATTGCACAAGGTTCATCAGAAAGAGGAATCGGTTTTATTATTGATGCAGATAGAGCGGTTGAAGCGGTTTCTGCATTAGAAAAAGAATTCGAAAATGATTTTTATTCGCAAGATGTAAATCATATTTCTATTGTAAGTAATGTTGCGGTGATTTCTATTATTGGTCAAGATTTAAGTGAATTTCATCATCCTTATAATGCGTTAATCAAAAATCAAATTGTACCACTTTTATTCAATAATACGGTTACTGGAAAAAATGTGAGTTTGGTGGTTAAAAAAACCGAATTACATAAAGCAGTAAATGTAATTCATGGTCAAGTTTTTGGAGTTACTAAAAAAATAAACATTGCCGTTTTTGGTAAAGGTTTGGTTGGTGGAACTTTAATAGATCAAATTATAGAAAACACACAATCTGTTTTAGAGCGTAGAAAAATTCAATTGAATGTTTTTGCCGTAGCAAATTCTAAAAAAGTATTGCTGAATAAAAATGGAGTTTCTAAAAATTGGAAACAAAATTTATTAGAAAATGGGGAAGAAAATGTAACTGTTGATGATATTATCGCTTTTACAAAAGCAAACCATTTTGAAAACTTGATAGCGGTAGATAATACAGCGAGCGTCAATTTTGTAAGTAATTACATTCCGTTTATCGAAGCTGGTTTCGATTTAGTTTCTTGTAATAAAATAGCAAATACATTGTCTTTTGATTTCTACAAAGAAGTAAGAGCAAAGTTAAAAGAGTACAAAAAACAATATTTGTATGAAACCAATGTTGGTGCAGGTTTACCTTTAATTGATACCATTCGTTTATTGCATGAATCAGGAGAAAATATTACTAAAATTAGAGGGGTGTTTTCTGGAAGTTTGAGTTATTTATTCAATACTTTTTCTGCGGAAAATGTTCCTTTTTCTAAAACATTGCAAGAAGCAATTGATAAAGGATTTACAGAGCCAGACCCTCGTGAAGATTTAGGAGGAAATGATGTAGCTAGAAAATTACTAATTTTAGCAAGAGAATTAGAATTAGAAAATGAATTTGATGAAGTTGAAATTAAAAATTTAATTCCAAAAAATTTAAGAGAAGGTTCTGCTGCTGACTTCTTAGGGAAATTAGACTTATTGAATGACGAATATCAAAAGATAAAAGAAAACCAAGAACCGAATCATGTTTTACGTTATATAGGTGAATTAAGTGGAGATTTGTCGCAAAATAAAGGGAAATTAGAAGTGAAATTAGTTTCTACAGATAAAAGCACTCCATTAGGTTCTTTAAAAGGTTCTGATGCAATTTTTGAAATTTATACAGAATCTTACGGAGAACAACCAATTGTAATACAAGGGGCAGGAGCAGGAGCAAGTGTAACTGCAAGAGGTGTTTTTGGAGATATTCTAAGGTTAGCAAAGCATAATAATTAAATAGTAGGTAGTTATGAGTTGGCTGTATTTCAGTCAACTACGATTTTAAAAAAACAAGAGATTGAAAGAGACAAGAATAAGGCAGCGAAAGAATGGAATTACCCTTTTTTGTCTTAACTCTTGATTCTAAAAAGCGATAGCGGTCTAACAATAATACAATACAAATTATGAGTAAACATTTCGAAACAGAAGCAATTAGAAGTCAAACAGAAAGAAGTCAGTTTTCTGAACATTCTACACCTTTATATTTAACCTCTAGTTTTGTTTTTGACGATGCAGAAGACATGCGTTCATCCTTCGCAGAAGAAAAAGAACGTAACTTGTATAGTCGTTTTACAAATCCAAATACTACAGAATTTGTAGATAAAATTGTTGCTATGGAAGGTGCGGAGGCTGGTTATGCTTTTGCAACAGGTATGGCAGCTATATTTTCGTCATTTGCAGCGTTGTTAAGTGCCGGAGATCATATTGTTTCTTGTAGGTCTGTATTTGGATCAACACATGGAATGTTTACTAAATACTTGCCCAAATGGAATATTGAAACTTCTTATTTTAAGGTTGATGAGGTAGATTTAATAGAAAGTTTGATTCAAGAAAATACAAAGGTTCTTTATATAGAAACGCCAACAAACCCTGCTGTGGATATTTTAGATTTAGATGTGATTGGTAAAATTGCCAAAAAACACAATCTTATTTTTATTGTTGACAATTGCTTTGCAACACCATACATTCAACAGCCAATTAAATTTGGAGCAGATTTGGTAATTCATTCTGCAACAAAATTGATTGATGGTCAGGGAAGAGTTTTAGGTGGAGTAACAGTTGGTAGAGCAGATTTATTAAGAGAAATCTATTTGTTTGCAAGAAATACAGGACCAGCAATGTCTCCTTTTAATGCTTGGGTTTTGTCTAAAAGTTTAGAAACCTTATCAATTAGAGTAGAAAAACATTGTGAAAATGCTTTGAAAGTTGCTTCTTTTTTAGAAGAAAATGAAAATGTAGAGCTTGTAAAATATCCATTTTTAAAGTCGCATCCTCAATATGAAGTAGCTAAAAACCAAATGAAATTAGGAGGAAATATTGTTGCCTTTGAGATAAAAGGAGGAATTGAAGCTGGAAGAAAGTTTTTAGATGCTATAAAAATGTGTTCATTGTCTGCAAATTTAGGAGATACAAGAACTATTGTTACGCATCCATCTTCTACAACTCACGGACGTTTGTCTGAAGAAGATAGATTAGAAGTTGGTATTACTAATGGTTTGGTTCGTGTTTCCGTAGGTTTAGAGCATGCAGTTGATATCATTGCTGATTTAAAACAAGCTTTAGATAATAATTAATAATAGATATTTTGATTGTTTAAAGAGTTGGTTTTAATCTCTTTATTTAATTAAATAATAATTTTATTTAAAATTACAGTAAATTGGTTAACCAATTTTGTATTTTTAAAAATTCAATTATTAATGTCATTATTTTTATGAAAATTTCTTTCAGATTATTATTATTTATTGGTTCATTATTTTTATCTTTTTTTTCTTGTAGCTCTGCAGATTCAGAAGAAGAAATAGTAGATATTTTGTCTTTATCTACAATTGCTGAATTTTCTGCAAGTCAAGAAACACAAACCGTTGAGGTAACTGCGAATGCTTATTGGTACACGAGTAATAATAATGACTGGATTAACATTACACCTACAAACGGAACAACTAACAGAATCATAAATATTTCTGTAACAGCAAACTCTGAGTTTAATAAGCGTACAGGAATAATAACTGTTATTGGTGATAATATCACTAAAAGTTTAACAATTACACAAGCAGCAAGAGAAGAAATTTCAGGAGAATTAGATCCTAATAAAGTACCATCACAAAATTTTGATTTATCAACATGGAATTTGAGTATTCCTACTAATAATGGAAATGGTGTAGCTAAGACAATTACTGTAAGTGAGCTTAATAGCGAATATAAAAATGATACTTATTTTTATACTGCAAATGATGGTGGAATGGTTTTTAAATGTCCAGTTGATGGATTTAAAACATCTCTAGGTACAAGTTATACAAGAGTTGAGTTTCGCGAAATGCTAAGAGGAACCAATACGAGTATAGATACCAAAGGAGTTAATAAAAATAATTGGGTTTTTGGTACTGCTCCGCAAGCGGATATAACTGCCGCTGCAAGTTATGACGGAGAAATGTCTGCAACACTTGCTGTAAATCATGTAACAACTACAGGTAATTCTGATCAGCAAGGGCGTGTTATTGTTGGTCAAATTCATGCAAATGATGATGAACCTATCCGTCTTTATTATAGAAAATTAGAAGGTAATACTTTCGGTTCTATTTATTTTGCACACGAACCTGCAGAGGGAAGTGGAGCTGAACAATGGCACGAAATGATAGGTTCTAGAAGTGATAGTGCTTCTAATCCTTCAGATGGAATTGCTCTAGACGAAAAATTTAGTTATAACATTAAAGTTGTTGGAGATGATCTAACGGTTACTATTATAAGAGAAGGTAAAGCAGATGTTGTTAAAACTGTAGTTATGGCAAATAGTGGTTATAATACTGGTGGACAATACATGTATTTTAAAGCTGGAGTTTATAATCAAAATAACACTGGAGATGCTGATGATTATGTGCAAGCTACTTTTTACGCTTTAGAAAAGTCGCACACTGCAAATTAAGTTAGGGTTAAAAATACTTAGATTTTAGATTAAACTATAAACCCACTGAGATAATACTTAGTGGGTTTTTAGTTTTAAAAGATATTTGTAAAAAAGTATATCCTACTGTTTTAGTATAGTAATTAAATTGTGTAATTTTGCACTATGCTATCAAAGAAAACAAAATACGGAATTAAAGCACTTACTTATCTTGCAAGACTAGAAGATAAAACGCCTGTTTCTATTGCTACGATTTCTAAAAATGAAAATATTTCTTTAAAATTTTTAGAAACTATTCTTTTAACCCTTCGTAAAAACGGATTGTTAGCGTCTAAAAAAGGAAAAGGTGGTGGCTACTATCTTTTAAAAGAGCCTAAAGATATTCAAATGACTACTATTATGAGAATCTTAGAAGGGCCAATTGCCATGATTCCTTGTGTTAGTTTAAATTTCTACGAAAAATGTGCAGATTGTCCTGATGAAAACCTTTGTGCTGTAAACAAGTTAATGGTTCAGGTAAGGGATAGTTCTTTGCAGATTTTTAAAAATACTACTCTTGCAGATTTGTGTAATTGCTAAATTTATAACAAAAATGTAAGTTCTATAGAGTAGGTAATCTGTTAATTAACAATTCTATAGTTAGATTAATTGTAAGCTTCTTTAGTCAATTAATATTGAGTACAATACATCTTTACAAATACACTTCATAGTCCCTTTGTATTATTTTAATTACTAAATCCTTGTAGTGGTTACATATTCATAATTTATTTGCCTTTTTTTTATTAATCTACTAAATCTATAGGGTTTAGGTAATTTTTAAGATTTAATCCCGACTTTTTGTATAATAATAATGTAGATTTGCATACCCTATTAAAGTAGTAGGGTAATTATTTGAATTAATTTTTTTTATGATTTTAGACCAAATCATTTTTAGTAAAAAAGCACAGACTAAAGGTTTTAAAGAAGATAAAACTTCTGAAAAACCTTTACGAAGTGTGCTTAAGGCATTAAGTTGGAGAGTTATAGGTACCGTAGATACTTTAATAGTGTCTTACCTCTTAACAGGGGAGTTATCAGTAGCTACTTCAATTGCATCAATAGATTTTTTAACAAAGTTAGTTTTATACTTCTTTCACGAGAGAGTATGGAATAAAATAAAATGGGGAAAGTAATGAGCTTAAACTTAACACAAGTTAACGCAGAATTAAAAGATAAAAGTCCAGCAGAAATTATAGCTTGGGCTATTTCTTTTGCTAAAAATCCAGTAATCACAACCAACTTCAGACCTTATGAAGTTGCAATTTTAAAAGCGGTTACGGATGTGCAAAAAGACATTAAAGTAATTTGGTGTGATACAGGTTACAATACGATGCAGACGTATAAACATGCAGAAGATATTATAGAAAAGCTGAATTTAAATATTCATTTATATACACCAAAACAAACTGCAGCTCATAGAAATGTTGTTTTAGGAGTTCCTTCGGTAGAAGACCCAAAACATGTTTTGTTTACAGAACAAGTTAAGTTAGAACCATTTTCTAGAGCTATGAAAGAACATCAACCAGATGTTTGGTTTACAAACTTAAGAAAAGGTCAAACTGCATTTAGAGATAGTATAGATGTTGTTTCTCAAAGTAAAGACGGTGTGGTAAAAGTGAGTCCGTTTTATAATTGGACAGATGAACAGTTAGATGCTTATTTAGTAGCGCAAAATTTGCCAAATGAGTTTACATATTTCGATCCAACAAAAGTAGAAAGTAACAGAGAATGTGGTTTACACATCTAAAAAGATAATTATGAGTAATACAACAATACAAGTAGATGCTTTAGAAAGTGAAGCAATTTATATTTTTAGAGAAGTTGTAGCGCAGTTCGAAAAACCTGTGTTGCTTTTTTCTGGAGGAAAAGACAGTATAACGTTAGTGCGTTTAGCACAAAAAGCATTTTATCCTGCAAAAATTCCTTTTCCTTTAATGCATATTGATACAGGTCATAACTTTCCTGAAACAATAGAATTTAGAGATCGTTTAGCAAAAGAATTAGGTGTTGAGTTAATTGTAAGAAATGTACAAGACAATATAGATTCTGGTAGAGTTAAAGAAGAAACTGGTAGATATGCAAGTAGAAATATGTTGCAAACAGAAACCTTATTAGACGCTATAGAAGAGTTTGGTTTTGATGCATGTATTGGAGGAGCAAGAAGAGATGAAGAAAAGGCTAGAGCTAAAGAAAGAATCTTTTCTGTAAGAGATGATTTTGGTCAATGGGATGAGAAAAACCAACGTCCAGAAGTATTCGATATGTTAAACGGACGCATAGATTTAGGTCAAAATGTACGTGTTTTCCCTATTTCTAATTGGACAGAATTAGATGTTTGGTCTTATATCAAACAAGAAAACATCGAAATTCCTTCTATCTATTTTGCACACAAAAGAAAGATTTTTGTAAGAGACGGAATGATCTGGTCTGCAGATGACGACGTTGTTTTTAGAGATAAAGAAGAAGTTGTAGAAGAAAGAATGGTTCGTTTTAGAACTGTTGGAGATATGAGTTGTACAGCAGCAGTTTTATCCGACGCAGTCGATATTGCAAAAGTTGTAGAAGAAATTAGAGATTCTTCCATTTCAGAAAGAGGTGCAAGAATAGATGATAAACGTTCTGAAGCAGCAATGGAGAAACGTAAACAACAAGGGTATTTTTAGAATACTTTGGGCGTTTTAACGGGCTTTTCACTATATCTTTTTTTGAAAAGAACAAAAAAAGGATGTCGTTTCAATCCCTAACGCAACTATTTGCAAACACCTTACAAAATTTAATCGCTTTGTAAGTATTAAAAATGAATACAAATTAAGCTAAAAGCCAAAGGCTAATAGCGAACAGCTGATAAAAAATGAAAGTACTAAAAATAGCAACAGCAGGTAGTGTAGATGATGGTAAGAGTACCTTAATTGGTCGTATTTTATACGATACAAAATCATTAACTGACGATAAATTAGAAGCAATAGAAGAAAAAAGTAAACAACGTGGTTTCGACTATTTAGATTTTTCTTTAGCAACAGATGGTTTAGTTGCAGAACGTGAACAAGGAATTACTATTGATGTTGCACATATCTATTTTTCTACACCAAGTAAAAGTTTTATTATAGCAGATACTCCAGGTCATATAGAGTATACAAGAAATATGGTTACGGGTGCTTCTACAGCGCAAGCTTCTATTGTTTTAATCGATGCAAGAAACGGTGTTATAGAACAAACGTACAGACATTTTTTTATCAATAATTTATTAAGAATTAAAGATGTTGTAATTGCAATAAATAAAATGGATTTAGTTGATTTTTCTGAAGAAAAATACAATGCAATTAAAGCCGAAATAGAATACATAGCAAGTAAAAGTGAATATAAAGGTCAGAATTTAACATTTATTCCAATGTCTGCTTTACAAGGAGATAATGTGGTAAATAAATCAGAAAACACTCCTTGGTATAAAGGTGATACATTAATGGATCATTTAGAGAAATTAGATGTAGAAGATATTGCAGATGATTCTCAAGTTCGTTTTCCTGTACAAACGGTTATTAGACCAAAAACAGAAGAATATCACGATTTTAGAGGGTATGCTGGTAAAATTTACGGAGGAGATTTATCTGTTGGAGATGAAATTACGGTTTTACCTTCTCAAACAAAATCTAAGATTAAGAGTATTAATTTCTTCGACAAAGAATTTAATACTGCAAAAAGAGGAAGTTCTGTTACCATTACGTTAGAAGATAATGTAAATGTAAGTAGAGGAGATATGTTGGTAAAAATTAATGAAGAACCAACAATTGCAAAACAATTAGATGCAACCATTTGTTGGATGGACAAAGAACCTTTACAAGCGTCGCAAAAATATTACATTAAACATGGTGTAAATGATGCGCAGGCAAAAATTACACAATTATCAAGTATCATTAAAACTGATTTTTCTGGAATTGAAGAAAATCCATCAGAATTAGTCTTAAACCAAATAGGAGACATACAATTAAAATTAAGCAAGCCTTTGTTGGTAGATTCTTATAAAGATAATAAATCTAATGGATCTTTTATTTTGATTGATCCAAAAACGAACAATACAGTAGGTGTTGGTTTTATCAAGTAGTAAGAATAAAGAATAAAGGAACAGTAAAATTAAAGTAGAATTTTAAGGTATTAAGAATTGCTTAATATTTTATACGAACTACTAAATACTAGAAAAAATGCAGAGTTTTAGAACCGAAATAGAGAATCCAGTTGTAGAAAGAGATATTATTGAATTAGCAGATAAAATTGCAGCATTCAATAATCTAGAAATAGATGAAGAAAAATTTAGAAGTTTACGTTTAGCAAGAGGTGTTTACGGTCAGCGTCAAGAAGGCGTACAAATGATTCGTATTAAATTGCCTTATGGTAAAGTAATGAGTAATCAATTACGTAGAATTTCTGAAGTTTCAGACGAGTATTCTAGAGGAAGATTACATATTACAACACGTCAAGATATTCAAATTCACTATGTAGATTTACAAAGAACGCCAGAGTTATGGGCAGAATTAGAAAGAGATGATGTTACCTTGCGTGAAGCTTGTGGAAATGTTGTTAGAAATGTAACAGCATCAGAAACTGCGGGTATCGATGTAAACGAACCTTTTGATGTTTCTCCGTATGCAGATGCTTTGTATAAATTCTTTTTACGTAACCCTATTTGTCAAGAAATGGGACGTAAATTTAAAGTTTCTTTTTCTTCAACAGATGAAGATACAGGTTTATCTTATTTACATGATTTAGGTTTTATAGCTAAAATTGAAAACGGTGTAATAGGTTTTAAAGTGATGGTTGCAGGAGGGTTAGGTTCTCAGCCAAGACATGCAGAAACTTTATATGAGTTTTTACCATCAGATAAAATTATTCCAGTAATGGAAGGTGTTTTAAGAGTTTTTGATCGTTATGGTGAGCGTAAAAGTAGAGCCAAAGCAAGAATGAAATTCTTATTAAAAGACATCGGTTTAGAAGCTTTTAAAGAATTGGTAGCACAAGAACAAAAGGCTATCGAATTAAAATCAGTTGCTATTGATGCTGATGGTTATGTTGCATCAACTCCAGTTGCTGTTGATGCTCCACAAGTAGAGATAAAAAATAAAGAAGCATTTGATTTATGGAAATCTACCAACTTAATTCCGCAAAAACAAGCAGGTTATGTTGCTATCGGAATTAAAGTTTTATTAGGAGATTTTTACACAGATAAAGCACGTTTATTAGCAGATTTAGTTGATACTTACGCAGCAGGAGAAATCCGTTTAACCTTGCGTCAAAATATTGTAATTCCTTTTGTAAAAGAAGATTTAGTTCCTTATTTCTATCAAGAGTTAGAAAAATTAGGATTTGTAGAAGCAGGTTATAACAAAGCAGTAGATATTACTGCGTGTCCTGGTACTGATACTTGTAATTTAGGTATTGCAAGTAGTACGGGTATTGCAGCAGAACTAGAAAAAGTGATTGCGGCTGAATATCCTCAATACTTAAAAAATGAAGATTTAGTAATTAAAATTAGTGGTTGTATGAATGCTTGTGGACAACACAACATGGCAAACATTGGTTTTCAAGGAATGACTGTTAGAACTCCAGATAAATTAGTGGCGCCAGCATTACAAGTTTTATTAGGTGGAGGAAACTTAGGAAACGGAAATGCATTATTTGCAGATAAAGTAGTAAAAGTACCAAGTAAAAGAGGACCAGAAGCTTTGCGTAGAATCTTTAACGATTTTGAAGCAAATGCTGATGGAAAATCATTTGTAGAGTATTATAAAGTGACTGGAGAACGTTATTTTTATGATTTATTAAACGATTTACAAGATGTTACTAATTTAACTCAAGAAGATTTTATCGATTGGGGAGAAGCAGATAAATATGTAAAGGAAATAGGAATTGGAGAATGTGCTGGTGTTGTAATCGATTTAATTGCGACTTTATTCTTAGAAAGTGATGAGAAAATTGAAAATGCAAATGAAGCTTTTGAAAACAAAGTATATTCAGGAGCTATTTATTACGCATATCAGTCTATTGTAAACTCTGCAAAAGCGTCTTTATTAGCAGCAGATAAGAAAACAAATACACATGCAAGTATCGTTTCTCAATTTGATGAGTACTTTATTGCATCAGAAAAAATAGATTTAGGAGGTTCTTTTGCAGATTTAATTTATCAAATTAATAAGTTTTCGCCAACAGAAGAATTTGCAAAGAAGTATATTAGCGATGCGAATACGTTTTTACAGAAAGTAAGAGCTTTTAGAAATGCTGAAACTGCAATTGCAAAGTAAGTTATAAAAGAATAAAATGAGTTTAAAAACACCAAAGTTAACCGTTGTAGGTGCAGGCCCTGGAGATATAGATTTAATTACAGTAAAAGCCATTAAGGTTTTAAAAACTGCCGATGTAGTTTTATATGATGCTTTGGTGAATGAAGAGTTATTAGCATATATAAATCCGGAAGCCGAACAAATTTTCGTTGGAAAACGTAGAGGGTGTTATAAATATCAGCAAGAACAAATTAATGAGTTAATTGTTGAACGAGCAAAATCTAGCGGACATGTAGTTCGTTTAAAAGGTGGAGATCCATTTATTTTTGGTAGAGGTGCAGAAGAAATGGAATATGCCGCAAATTTAGGTTTAGAAGTTGCAGTTGTTCCAGGAATTTCATCTTCGTTAGCGGTAGCAGCTTATCAAAATATACCCTTAACAAAACGTGGTAGTGCAGAGAGTTTTTGGGTAATTACTGGAACCACAAAAGATCATAAAATTTCTAATGATATTGAGTTGGCTGCAAAGTCTAATGCAACCATTGTGGTGTTAATGGGAATGAGCAAACTGCCTCAAATTGTAAAATTATTTCAAGCAGAAGGTAAAAATGACTTACCAGTTGCAATTATTCAAAGAGGTACTACTTCTAGAGAAAAATTAGGAATAGGTACTGTAGACACCATAGAAAAAATTGTTGCTGATAATGAATTGAAAAATCCGGCAATTATTGTTTTGGGTGAAGTAGTAAAACATCGTCAGGTAATTTTAGATATTCAAGAACAGTATGCAAATGAGTTAAAAGGATAGGTTTATGGAAAGAAATAATTTATATCCTATTTTTTTAAAAACTAAAAATCTTCAGGTTTTAATCATTGGAGGTGGTTTTGTAGCAGAAGAAAAATTAACGTTTTTATTAAAATCAAGTCCAGATGCAAATGTAACCATGGTTTCACCTATGTTTAGGGAAGGCACAACTGCATTAGCAAAGAAGGGAAACGTAAAACTGATTAAAGAAAAATATAATAAACGTTACTTAAAAGGAAAACATATTGTTGTGGCAACAACAGAGTTTCCAGAAGTTAACGAAAAGGTTTATAAACATTGTAGAAAGCGAAGTATATTGGTAAATGTTGCTGATAATCCTCCTTTTTGTGATTTTTATATGGGCGGTATTGTAACCAAAGGAAATGTAAAAGTAGCCATTTCTACCAACGGAAAATCGCCAACAACAGCCAAAAGATTACGTCAGTTTTTTGAGGATGTAATTCCGGAAAACGTAGACGATTTGGTTAAGAATTTAAACGAGTTTAGAAAAACAATAAAAGGAGATTTCGAAGAAAAAGTGGAAACACTAAACGAATTCACCAAAGGATTAATAGAGAAAAAAGAGTCTTAAGATGATTACAACAGATATACTAATTATTGGAGCAGGTCCAACAGGTTTATTTACAGTTTTTGAAGCTGGTTTATTAAAATTAAAATGTCATTTAATTGATGCATTACCACAACCAGGTGGGCAATGTTCTGAGATTTATCCTAAGAAACCAATTTATGATATTCCTGCATATCCAGAAATTTTAGCAGGAGATTTAACACATAAATTAATTGAGCAAACAAAGCAGTTTGAACCTGGTTTTACATTAGGAGAAAGAGCAGAAACAATAGATAAGCAAGAGGATGGTACTTTTATTGTTACAACCAATAAAGGAACAAAACACCATGCTAAAATTGTTGCAATTGCTGGTGGTTTAGGTTCTTTTGAGCCAAGAAAACCATTGATACCTAATATTGCAGATTTTGAAGATAAAGGTGTAGAATATATTATTAAAGAACCAGAATTTTATAGAGATAAAAAAGTAGTAATTTCTGGTGGTGGAGATTCTGCTTTAGATTGGGCTGTTTTCTTATCAGACGTTGCATCTGAAGTAACTTTAATTCATAGAAGAAATGAATTTAGAGGCGCTTTAGATTCTGTAGAAAAAGTACAAGAATTAAAGAATTTAGGTAAAATTAGAATGATAACTCCTGCAGAAGTAAAAGGAATTATCGGAACAGATAAAGTAACGGGTGTTGCTGTAGAGAAAAAAGGAGAAGATGCTTTTATTGTAGATACAGATCATTTTATTCCTTTATTTGGTTTATCTCCAAAATTAGGACCTATTGCAGACTGGGGATTAGAGATTGAGAAAAATGCAATTAAAGTAAATAATGCATTAGACTATCAAACAAATATTCCTGGTATTTACGCTATTGGAGATGTAAACACATATCCTGGTAAATTAAAATTAATTCTTTGTGGTTTTCACGAAGCAACTTTAATGTGTCAGAGTGCTTACAAAAGAATTTTTCCAGATAAGAAATACGTTATGAAATATACTACTGTTGGTGGTGTAGAAGGATTTGATGGAACAAGAAAAGATGCGCCAAAAGCAGTTGTAAAAGCTATTCAGTAATTTTTTAGCAAGTTTTCAAAAAACCTTATTGGTATAAATTGTTAGGTTTACTTAATTTAGTAGACAATTAATAAAAGAGAATAACATAGACCTCAAAGGTTTTTAAAACCTTTGAGGTCTAACCAAACAAATTTATTACTTTTGGCTTTGGTAAAAAATGTATAATGAGCGTAGATATAAATATAAAAATAACTGATAGAAATGGTGTACTACATGAAGTTGTAGCACCTACAGACATGGCAATGAATCTTATGGAAGTTGTTCGTTCTTACGAATTAGCAGAAGAAGGTACCATAGGTATTTGTGGCGGTATGGCCATGTGTGCTTCTTGTCAGTGTTATGTAAATTCAGATCACGAATTACCAGAAATGACAGATGATGAAGATGCTATGTTAGCAGAAGCGTTTAATGTAGAAGACAATAGTAGATTGGGCTGTCAAATACAAATGACGCCAGCAATGGACGGGTTAGAAGTAGTATTAGCTCCAGAAATGTAAAAGCTAACATGAAAGAAACAGCACAAATAATTACGTTTAAAAACTACAGCATGTGTTTAAGAGATGCAGTAGAGGTTTTTACGAAACAGTTAATCAATAACTTGTTTGATGAACGTCATTTGTCTGAAAGTGGTGCAGAAACAAGGTTGAAGTTTTTGAAAATTTTAGAAAGATTATCCGTAGAAAATGGAGCAAATTTGTGGAATGATTTTGAAAGTTCTTTTGTTTCTATTCGTCAAAAATTAGATTTAGATGCTGCTGCTTCAGAAAAAAATGATCCTGCTGCTAAAAGTTTAGAAGAAATTTACTTAGCATATCCTGGTTTTTATGCCATTGCAGTGTATCGCTTAAGTCACCAATTATTAAACTTAGGAATCCCTGTTTTTCCAAGAATAATGAGTGAGTATGCGCACAGTAAAACCGGTACAGAGATTCATCCAGGAGCAGAAATAGGAGCTTCTTTTCATATAGATCACGGAACAGGAACGGTAATAGGAGAATCTGCAATTATAAAAGATAATGTACAGATTTTTCAAGGCGTAACTTTAGGAGGAATACAAGTAAAGAAAAGTTTAGCATCTACGAAAAGACATCCTACAATAGAAAGTGGTGTAGTTATTTATGCAAATGCTACTATTTTAGGAGGAGATGTTGTAATAGGGAAAAACTCTGTAATTGGAGCCAATGTTTGTATTATGGAATCCGTTCCAGAAAATTCGGTGGTAACAGTGAAATCAGAAAATAATATTTTTCAAAAAAGAAATTAGAATGAAAACCAAAAGTATCATAGATTTTGTTGGAAATACACCACTTGTAGAGGTACAAAATATCTTAAAGAAAGAAGGTGTTACTTTATTATTAAAACTAGAAGGAAATAATCCTGGAGGAAGTGTAAAGGATAGAGCAGCTTATTATATGATTTCTGAAGCAATCAAAAGAAAAAATATAAAGAAAGGTGATACTTTAGTAGAAGCAACAAGTGGAAACACGGGTATTGCATTGGCTTTAATGGCAAAAGTTTTAGGTGTAAATATGGTGCTTACAATGCCGGAAAACTCTACTATAGAACGAGTTAAAACGATGAGAGCTTACGGTGCAAAAGTAATTTTAACTCCTGCTGATAAAGGGATTGAAGGTGCTATTGATTATGCTTTAAAGTTAAAATATAAAAAAGGATACTTTCGTTTAAATCAGTTTGATAATTTTGATAACCCTAAAGCACATTTTAATACAACAGGACCAGAAATTTGGAGAGACACAGAAGGAGAGGTAACTCATTTTGTTTCTGCCATGGGAACTACTGGAACCATTACTGGAGTTTCTGATTATTTAAAATCGCAAAACGAAAGCATCACCATTATTGGAGCGCAGCCTAAAGAAGGAGCTAAAATACCTGGAATTAGAAAATGGTCTGAAGAATATATGCCCGCTATTTTTAAAGCTAAAAAAATAGATCAAATATTTGAAGTAAGTGAAGAAGAAGCAAAAGAAATGACGGTTCGTTTAGCAAAAGAAGAAGGCATTTTTGCAGGAATGAGTAGTGGAGGGTCTGTTGCTACCGCGTTAAAAGTAGCAAAATCAATAGATAAAGGTGTTATTGTTGCTATTATTTGCGATAGAGGAGATCGTTATTTATCATCAGATATCTACGAATAAATTATTAAAACAAGAAAAAAGTTCGTTACTTTGTAACGTAATTTAGTTCATTTATTAAATATTGTTATCAAGAAAGGTTGAGGGATTAGACCCGAGGAAGCCTTGGCAACCCTTTATCTTTAAAGAAGGTGCTAATTTCTACTGATTCTTTCTGAACTAGGTTCAGAACCTTTCAGAGAGATAACGGAAAAAGTATCAATTCTTCTTTTCCTGATAACACAAAAATTAATTTTCAGGAATGTCAAATATATACAAAGCTTTACAAGAAAGAATTTTGGTTTTAGATGGTGCTATGGGTACCATGCTACAAGCCTATAAATTCACGGAAGAAGATTTTAGAGGAGAACGTTTTAAAGACTATCCATCACCTTTACAGGGAAATAATGACTTGTTATCAATTACACAACCAGAAGCAATTAAAACCATTCATGGTAAATATTTTGAAGCTGGTGCAGATATTATAGAAACCAATACTTTTTCTGGAACGACCATTGCAATGGCAGATTATCAGATGGAAGATTTAGTGTACGAATTAAACTATCAGTCTGCAAAAATTGCTAAAGAAGTTGCAAATGAGTTTACAGCAAAAGAACCACACAAACCTCGTTTTGTAGCAGGTTCTATTGGTCCAACAAACAGAACTGCTAGTATGTCTCCAGACGTTAATGACCCTGGTTATAGAGCAGTTACTTTTGATGAATTAAGAATTGCCTATAAACAACAAGTAGAAGCTTTATTAGATGGTGGTGCAGACTTATTGTTAGTAGAAACGGTGTTTGATACTTTAAATGCCAAAGCAGCATTATTTGCCATTGAAGAGGTAAAAGACGAACGTAGTATTGATGTTCCAATTATGTTAAGTGGTACTATTACCGATGCTTCAGGTAGAACTTTATCTGGGCAAACTGCTGAAGCTTTTTTAATTTCTGTATCACACATTCCTTTATTATCTGTAGGTTTTAATTGTGCTTTAGGAGCCAATTTATTACAGCCCCATTTACAAGCTATTGCAAACAAAACAGATTTTGCTATTTCTGCACATCCAAATGCAGGGTTGCCAAATGCTTTTGGAGAGTATGATGAAACTGCAGAAGAAATGGGTGAGCAAATAGAAGAGTATTTAAAGAAAGATTTAATTAATATTATTGGAGGTTGTTGCGGAACATCACCTGAACATATTAGCGAGATTGCAAGGATTTCGGAAAAATATAAGCCAAGAGCATTTGTTGTAAATAAATAGGTTTTAGATATATAAAAAAGTAGTGCTGCGTAAGTAGTAATCTCAATATAAATAAAAGGAAAGTGATTCTAGAAGTAGCCATTTTAAACATAAAAGTAGGTCTTTCAAAAGATTTTGAGTTTAATTTTAAGAAGGCAGAAAAGATTATTTCTTCTATGAAAGGATATAGCTCTCATCAATTAAAGAAATGTGTTGAACAAGATGATAAATATATTTTATTGGTGAGTTGGCAAACAATAGAGGATCACGAGGTTGGATTTAGAAAATCTGATGAATATGAACAATGGAAAGAATTATTGCATCATTTTTATGAACCATTTCCAATAGTAGAACATTACATATAATGAAAGTGAAACAAACAAAATATATGCGTTTATCAGGATTAGAACCTCTAGTCTTGAATGAAAATAGCAATTTTATCAATGTAGGGGAACGTACAAATGTAGCTGGTTCTCGTAAGTTTTTACGATTGATAAAAAACGAGCAATTTGATGAAGCTTTAGATATTGCAAGACACCAAGTAGATGGTGGCGCACAAATTATAGATATTAATTTTGATGACGGTTTAATTGATGGAAAACAAGCTATGGTTCGTTTTCTAAATTTAATTGCAGCAGAACCAGATATTTGTAGAGTGCCAATTATGATTGATAGCTCTAAGTGGGAAATCATAGAAGCAGGTTTACAAGTGGTTCAAGGAAAATGCGTTGTAAATTCAATTTCACTTAAAGAAGGAAAAGAAAAATTTATTTGGGAAGCAAAACAAATAAAACGATATGGAGCTGCTGTAATTGTAATGGCTTTTGATGCCGAAGGACAAGCAGATAACTATGATCGTAGAATTGAAATTGCTAAAAAATCGTATGATATTTTAGTTGATGAAGTTGGTTTTCCTAGTGAAGATATTATTTTCGATTTAAATATATTTCCCGTTGCAACGGGAATGGATGAGCACAGAAGAAATGCCATCGATTTTATTGAAGCTACACGTTGGGTAAGAGAAAATTTACCAAATGCAAGTGTTAGTGGAGGGGTTAGTAACGTGTCGTTTTCTTTTAGAGGAAATGATGGAGTTAGAGAGGCGATGCATTCAGTATTTTTATATTATGCGATTCAAGCAGGTATGAACATAGGAATTGTAAATCCTGCACTTTTAGAAGTGTATGATAATATTCCTAAAGATTTATTAGAACGCGTAGAAGATGTAATTCTAGATAGAAGAGAAGATGCAACGGAACGTTTATTAGATTTTGCTGATACTGTAAAAGGCTCTAAAGTAGAAAAAACGGTTGATTTATCTTGGAGAGAAAACCCTTTACAAGATAGAATTACACATGCTTTGGTAAAAGGAATAGATGCTTTTATTATTGAAGATATAGAACAAGCAAGACAGGAAGCTACGGCACCAATTGAAGTGATTGAAGGTCATTTAATGATTGGAATGAATGTGGTTGGAGATTTATTTGGAGCAGGAAAAATGTTTTTGCCACAAGTAGTAAAATCTGCACGTGTAATGAAA
The DNA here is from genome assembly GCF_019278525.1 of Polaribacter sp. HaHaR_3_91. Lineage (NCBI taxonomy): Bacteria > Pseudomonadati > Bacteroidota > Flavobacteriia > Flavobacteriales > Flavobacteriaceae > Polaribacter > Polaribacter sp. HaHaR_3_91. The sequence goes on along the minus strand of NZ_CP058986.1, from coordinate 3,552,103 downwards.
AAAGCGGTAGGTTATTTAAATCCCTTTATTGAAGCCGAAAAAGGAGATAAGCAAGAGCCTGTTGGTAAAATATTAATGGCAACTGTAAAAGGTGATGTGCATGATATTGGGAAAAATATTGTGAGTGTTGTTTTGGCTTGTAATAACTACGAAATTGTAGATTTAGGCGTAATGGTTCCGCCAGAAAAGATTATTGAAATGGCTATTAGCGAACGTGTAGATGCTATTGGTTTGTCTGGTTTAATTACACCATCGTTAGATGAAATGGTGTATTTAGCCAAAGAAATGCAACGCCAAAACTTTGTGTTGCCTTTATTAATTGGTGGCGCAACAACTTCTAAAGCACATACAGCTGTTAAAATAGATACACAATATACCAATGCTGTGGTGCATGTAAATGACGCTTCTAGAGCAGTAACTGTTGTAGGTGATTTATTAAATAAGAAAACATCGCATGAGTACGTTGCTAAAATGAAAAAAGATTATGATGAATTTAGAACCAAGTTTTTAAAACGAGGGAAAGAAAAATCATACATCTCTATAAAAGAAGCACGTAATAGAAAATATAAAATTGATTGGGAAACGTCTGAAATTGTAAAACCAAACGAATTAGGAATTCAGACTTTAGAGCAATTAAGTTTAAAAGAATTATTACCTTTTATAGATTGGAGTCCATTTTTTAGAAGTTGGGATTTACATGGTAAGTTTCCAGCTATTCTAAAGGATGAGGTTGTTGGTGAGCAAGCTACTATTATGTATGATGAAGCTCAGGCAATGATTAAAGAAATTATTGCGAAACAATTGTTAAAGCCAAAAGCTGTTTTTGGTTTGTTTGAGGCAAACACTATAAATGACGATGATATTGCTGTAAAGAAAAAAGGAGGAGAAGAATTTATTTTTAGAACTTTACGTCAGCAATTAAAAAAGAGAGAAGGCATACCTAACCACGCTTTGTCAGATTTTATTGCACCTAAAGAAACTGGTAGAACAGATTATATAGGATCATTTTGTGTTGGTATTTTTGGAGCACAAGAATTGGCCGAAAGCTATAAGGCAAAAGAAGATGATTACAATGCAATTATGGCGCAAGCTATTGCAGATCGTTTTGCAGAAGCAATGGCAGAATACCTGCATAAACAAGTTAGGACGAAACATTGGGGTTCTGATACGGATGAAGGATTAACAAATGATGATTTAATAAAAGAAAGTTACAAAGGTATACGTCCTGCACCAGGATATCCTGCGTGTCCGGATCATTTAGAGAAAGAAACCATTTGGGAATTGCTTAAAGTGGAAGAAAACATTGGTGTTACATTAACAGAAAGTATGGCAATGTGGCCAGCTGCAGCTGTGTCTGGATATTATTTTGCAAACAAAGAATCTAAGTATTTTGGTTTGGGTAAAATAACAGATGATCAAGTAACAGATTATTCAACAAGAAAAGGTATTACTAAGGAGAAAGCTAGAAAATGGTTGCATCCAATACTTGCAGAAGAATAATAATTAATCCTGATAGGGTTTTAAAACCTATCAGGGGTATTTTACAAAATGAGTATATATGGAGTTTATAGAATTGCATTTAGGAAGTTATGTTATTTCTCATGGTTTTGATAAAAACAATAAAGAGAAAATGACTCCTGTTGCTGCAGAGAAATTTGGAAAGAAATTAATTGCAGTTTCTAGAATTAAATCTTTAAGCGAAAAATATATTTTAACAGATTATGTAGATGGGAGATGGATTTATTGGGAATACAAAGAAGATTTCGAAGCCGTAAAAAAGCTGCTAAATAGTTTGCGTTAACGATTGAAACGGCATCCTTTTTTTTTGATAAAAAAAAGATATAGTGCAAAGCGTGACCCTTGTGGTAACGCCCAAAAAATGAATAAAACATTAAATTAACAATTTGTTACATTTAAATCAATAAATAATACAATAGGAAAGTACATTTTTGCGGAAAATTTAAGAGATGAAAAGATATAGAATAGAATTAAAATTCCTTCTACAGTTTTTATTGTTATCGCTTTCGGCATTAGTTGTTGCTTATTTCTATTAAATACTGAAATAAATTCAGCAGAAATGAAAGTTACAGATCACATTAAAAATGCAAATGGTAAAACATTATTTTCTTTTGAAGTAATACCACCTCAGAAGGGAAAAAATATTCAAGATTTATACAATAATATAGATCCTTTAATGGAATTTAATCCACCTTTTATAGACGTAACAACTTCTAGAGAAGAATATGTTTATGTGGATAAAGGAAATGGACTTTTAGACAAGAGAATTACTAGAATGCGCCCAGGAACGGTAGGTATTTGTGCTTCTATTATGCATAAATATAAGGTAGATGCAATTCCGCATTTACTGTGTGGAGGTTTTACCAAAGAAGAAACAGAATACGTCTTGGTAGATTGCCATTATTTAGGATTAGATAACGTGGTTGCCTTGAGAGGTGATGCTAGAAAAGATGAATCTTATTTTAAAGCAACTCAAGGAGGTAACGCTTTTGCGAGCGATTTGGTACAACAAATATCTGATTTAAATAAAGGGAAATATTTACATGATGATATTAAAGTAGAGCATAATTATGATTTTTGCGTGGGTGTTGCAGGATATCCAGAAAAACATATGGAATCTCCATCTTTAAATACAGATTTAAAACGTTTAAAACAAAAGGTAGATGCGGGTGCAGATTATGTGGTAACGCAAATGTTTTTTGATAATAATAAATATTTCGAGTTTGTTAAAAAAGCTAGAGAAATAGGAATTACAGTGCCAATTATACCAGGAATTAAACCACTTGCTGTAAAAAGACATTTACAGATTTTACCACAAGTTTTTAAAATTGATTTACCAGAAGATTTAATTGATGCTGTAGAAGGTTGTAAAGATAATAAAGCGGTAAGACAGGTTGGTATTGAGTTTGCTATTCAGCAATCTAAGGAGTTAAAAGAAGCAGGAGTGCCATTTTTACACTATTACTCTATGGGGAAAAGTGATAATATACATGCAATTGCATCAAAATTATTTTAAAATAAAAAGGTGTAGTTTCTTTAATTAGGAATTAAATTTATAGAGAATCATCAGAAAACTACTTTAAAAGAGTGTCTTTTTGATGATTCTCTATTTGTATGCATAACAACTATTTATAGACAAATAGGAAAAAGTAATTTTTAAGAAAACTACTAAGTGAATAAAATGATTACTTTTGTAGTTCGAAATTGAAATAATAATTTAAAAATATAAAAATGGCATTAGAAATTACAGACGCAAACTTTGACGAATTAGTATTAAAATCTGACAAACCAGTATTAGTAGATTTTTGGGCAGCTTGGTGTGGACCATGTAGAATGGTAGGACCAATTGTTGATGAAATTCATACTGAATATGAAGGAAAAGCCGTAGTTGGTAAAGTTGATGTTGATGCTAACCAAGAATTTGCAGCAAAATACGGAGTACGTAACATACCAACTGTTTTAATCTTTAAGAACGGAGAAGTTGTAGACAAACAAGTAGGTGTTGCTCCTAAAAATGTGTATACAGGAAAAATCGATGCAGCTATATAAGTAGTATTCATCTTTTATAATATTAAAAAGGTTTGGCTAACGTCAAACCTTTTTTTATTTTTAAAATCTAAATTCTTTACATGAAATTTTACCTATCAATAATAGTTTTCCTTTTCCTTTTTATTTCTTGTGATAAGCAAGAGAATCAATTAAAACTAGAAAAGGGAATTTCTTTTGAGTTAGCCAAATACAGAAAACAGCAAATTGCTGATGTTGTTTATGATGTACATTTTAAAATTCCGAAGGAAAAAGAAAAGGCTATTGCTTCTATATTGGAAGTTAAGTTTACTGCTAATGATTTAGAAAACGATGTTTATTTAGATTTTAACGAGGATGCCTCTAAGTTGAAGTCAATAAAAGTAAACGGAGAAATATCCGAGATAAATCACCAGAAAGAACACGTTATTATTAAGAAAAAACGATTGAGTTTAGGCGAAAACGTAATAGAAATATTATTTGAAGCAGGAGAAAAATCACTCAATAGAAATGAAGAGTTTTTATATACTTTATTAGTTCCGGATAGAGCAAGTACGCTGTTTCCTTGTTTTGATCAGCCAGATATAAAAGCTAAGTACAATTTAAAAATTACTGCTCCAAAAGATTGGCAAGTTCTTGCAGGAGGGTTTGAAGAAAGTAGTATAGAGCTAGATGACTTTATAGAACATACGTTTGCAACGTCTGATTTAATGAGTACGTATTTGTTTTCTTTTGTAGCAGGTAAATTTACGGAAGAAACTAAAAATCCTGGAGCGTTTGATATGCGCTTTTTATACAGAGAGAATGATACAGAAAAGATAAATGAGAGTGTAGATGAGGTGTTTCAAATTCATCAGAAATCGATTGATTTTTTAGAGGAATTTACGCAGGTTAAATTTCCTTTCCAAAAAATGGATTTTGCTGCAATTCCGCCTTTTCAATACGGAGGAATGGAACATGTTGGTGCTATACAATACAGACAATCGTCTTTGTTTTTAGATAAGAATGCTACTCAAAAGCAAAAAATTAGCAGAGCAAAGTTAATTGCACATGAAACCTCACACATGTGGTTTGGAGATTTGGTTACCATGAAATGGTTTAATGATGTTTGGATGAAAGAGGTGTTTGCTAATTTTATGGCAGATAAAATTATGAATCCTGTTTTTCCAGAAGTAAATCATAAACTTAATTTTATGATGACGCATTACCCAAGTGCCTATTCCGAAGATAGAACAAAAGGGACAAATGCAATTCGACAGTATTTAGGAAACTTAAAAGATGCAGGGTCCTTATATGGAAGAATTATTTACAACAAAGCGCCAATTATGATGCGTCAGTTAGAGTATTTGTTGGGAGAAGAAGCTTTTAAATCGGGAGTTCAAGAATACATAAAAACTTATGCAAATTCTAATGCAGATTGGAATGAGTTGGTTGCTATTTTAGATAATAAGTCACCAGGAAACATAAAAAACTGGTCAAATGTTTGGGTGAATTCATCTGGAAGACCAATTTTCTTTGAAGAAATAGAATTGAACGAAAAAGGAAACGTAAGTAAGTTTGTAATTCATCAAAAAGCAGAAGATGGTTCTAATAAAGTTTGGACGCAATCCTTTAAAATTAAATTGATTGATAAAAGAGGTTTTGAGAAAATTATCAATATAAAAAATATGGGGAAATCTTTTGATATTACATCTGCAACAAAAGATTTTAAACCCGGACAAGTTTTATACAATACAAACGGATTTGGTTACGGTGTTTTTCCAATTTATAAGAAAGAAATTGATACTTATCGACACATAAATGATGAGGTTTCTAGAGGTTCTCAATACATTAATTTATATGAAAATATGTTGATTGGTGAAGTTACTCCGTTAGAAACGTTTCAGATTTATATATCAGCAATTAAAGATGAAAAAAATGAGTTGATTACCAATTATTTGTCAGGAAGAATTCAAACAATATTTTGGTCATTTTTAACAGAAGAGGATCAAAATGAAGTGCAGCAGAAAGTAGAAAAAGAGGTTTTAGGTTTGCTAGGAAGTAATGTATCAAAAAATATAAAAAGAACGCTGTTTGGTTTGTATAAATCAATAGCTATTTCTGAAGGAGGAAAAGAAACTTTGTATGAAATTTGGAATAAGGAGAAGAAAATTAACAACTTATTTTTAAATGAAAGTGACTTTAGTTCTTTGGCAATGACATTAGCTATTTTAGAACATGTAAAAGCAATAGAAATTTTACAAGAACAGCAAACTAGAATATCTAACAACGATAGATTAGATCGTTTTAAATGGTTGTTACCTTCGTTATCTGCAGATTTACAAGTAAGAGATGCTTTTATGACATCACTTTTAGAAAAAGAAAATAGAGAAAACGAATCTTGGGTAGAAGCAGGGTTAAAGAATATTCACCATCCGTTAAGACAAAAAGAGGCAACAATATATTTAAAATCGGTTTTAGAAACATTAGAAGAAGTGCAATTAACAGGTGATATCTTTTTTCCTAAGGGATGGTTGGCAAGTTCTATTGGTCAATATTCCTCTAAAGAAGCAAAAGTTGTTTTAGATCAGTTTTTAGAAGAGCATCCAGATTACAATGCTATTTTATTAAAGAAGTTGTTACAAACTACAGATAATTTAACGAGAGCTCAAAATATTAAAAAATAATATGGATTTATCTGAAGTTAAATCAGACATTAAAAACCTAGACTTACTTGCTAAACAAGTAGTAGAAGGTTTTATTACTGGGATTCATAAAAGTCCGTTTCACGGGTTTTCGGTAGAGTTTTCTGAGCATAAATTATACAATAAAGGAGAAAGTACACGTCATATAGATTGGAAGCTGTTTGCAAAGACAGAGAAGTTATATACTAAAAAGTATGAAGAAGAAACCAATTTAAGGTGCCATATTATAATAGATAATTCTGCTTCTATGCATTACCCTATTGTAAAAAAGCAAACGGTAGACAATTTAAACAAAGTTGGGTTTTCTGCAGTTGCCTCGGCTTCTTTAATGGAGATTTTAAAAAGACAAAGAGATGCAGTTGGTTTAAGTATTTATGGCGATAGTTATGAATATTATGCTCCAGAAAAGGGGAGTGAGCGGCACAGAAAGATGTTACTGCATCAATTAGAGCAATTATTAATTTCAGAATCTAAGTCTTCTACAGAAACCTATAAGTATTTGCATGAAATTGCAGAGAAAATACACAGGCGTTCATTAATTTTTGTTTTTACAGACATGTTTCAACCAAATAAAGATAATGAAACACTTTTTGAAGCTTTAAAACATCTTAAATTTAATAAACATGAGGTTGTTTTATTTCATACTTATGATGGAGAAACAGAATTTAATTTCAATTTTGACAATAATCCCAAAAAATTTGTGGATGTTGAAACTCGAGAAGAAATTAATATATACGCAGAAAATATTAGAGAAAAGTACACTGCATTAGTTGGTGATTATTTTAAAGAATTGAAAAATAAATGTTTACAATATAAAATTGATTACATCCCTGTAGATATACGTAAAGGATACAATGAAGTTTTAACGGCATATTTAATTAGTAGAAAAAAAATATAAACTTTTTTTTATTTTATGCTTGTGTATCTAGAAATACATTGTATATTTGCAACCGCTTAAAGCAACGGTCTGGTAGTTCAGCTGGTTAGAATACCTGCCTGTCACGCAGGGGGTCGCGGGTTCGAGTCCCGTCCAGACCGCGAAAAGCACTTCATTTATGAGGTGCTTTTTTTGTGTCCAAATTTTAGTTGAAAAGCATCAAAATTATATAAAATGAAATTATTTTTAAATTATTTCATTTTTTTGTTGTGTATGTAAAAATACATTGTATATTTGCAACCGCTTAAAGCAACGGTCTGGTAGTTCAGCTGGTTAGAATACCTGCCTGTCACGCAGGGGGTCGCGGGTTCGAGTCCCGTCCAGACCGCGAAAAGCACTTCATTTATGAAGTGCTTTTTTTGTGTTTATAAGTTTCTTTAGCGCTATAGTTTTTTTGCAGTGTTTTTAATGGTAGTTGTGGTATCGTTAATCTAAGGCTCAATTTTTTTTATTTCATCAGCTTGCTGTAAAAAAAGAAAAAAGGCGCATTGTTGAATGCACCTTTTTAAAATATGATAATAAAGTATTTTTGTTTTAGAATCCTTGAGCAATTTTGTCTAATTCAATACTATTTAATATTGAGATATCCTTTCCTTTAAACTCAATAATATTCTTCTTTTTTAACTCAGAAAGTAAGCGAATTGCAGACTCTGTTGCTGTTCCTATAATATTAGCAATATCTTCTCTAGAAAGGTGGATGTCTATTGTGCCTTCTCTGTTTGTGCCAAATTTTTTATGAAGCTTTAGAAGTGTTTCGGCTAAACGTTGTTTTACGGTCTTTTGAGCCATATCTACAATAACGTTATCAGCCTGTTTTAAAGTTTGTGCCATGTCTTTAAGCACATTCATGGTAAAGTTTGGGTTTTTAGATAGGTCCTTTAAAATTTCTTCTTTAGGGATAAAACAGACTTGCATATCATTTAAGGCAACTGCTTTAAGATTAGATGCTTCGTCAGATATTAAACTTCTTTCTCCTAATAAGTCACCTTTGGTAACTAAACTAATAATTTGATTTCTACCATTTTCACTCATTTTAGAAACCTTGCAAACACCATCCTTAATACAAAAAACACCTTTTAATCGCTCACCTTCCTCAAAAATAGCCTCACCTTTTTTTATAACTTTAGTTGTTTTACAGTTAGAGATCTTAACTAACTCTTCTTTAGTTAAGTGTTGTAGGGAATTAAATTGACGAATAATACATTGCTCGCATTTACTCATAATGACTAATGGTATTTGAGAGTCAAAGATATTAAAAATGTGATATATATCATGTTCTAAAGCATGATTCTTATCGTAAATTTGCAAAAGGCAAAAGAGTAAATATGAAATCTACACAATGTTATCACTGTGGTGATTCTTGTGATGATAATTTAATAAAGTTCGATGAAAAGAGTTTCTGTTGCAATGGTTGTAAAACTGTTTATGAAATTTTTTCTGAAAACGATTTAACTTGTTATTACAATTTTCAAGACAATCCCGGAGCAATTCCAATAGAAATTCAAGGAAAATATGATTTTCTAGATACTGCAGAAATAGCGGAGAAATTATTGGATTTTAATGATGGAAATACGCAGATTGCAACGTTGTATATACCACATATTCATTGTAGTTCTTGTATTTGGGTTTTAGAAAACTTACATAAATTAAATGATAAAATATCTTCGTCTCAAGTAGATTTTCCGAAGAAACAAGTAAGGGTTACTTTTAATTCTGGTAAAACCACTTTAAAAGAAATTGTTCTTTTAATAAGTTCTATTGGTTATGAACCTTACATTAGTTTAGATGATTATGAAGGAGGCAAAAAAGCTGTAGACAGAAGTCTAATTTATAAATTAGGGATTGCAGGTTTTGCATTCGGAAACGTTATGTTTCTTTCTTTTCCTGAGTATTTTGAAGTAGATGGTTTTTGGATAGAGAAATATAAAACGCTCTTTAGGTGGTTAATGTTTGCCTTTTCTTTACCGGTTGTTTTTTATGCGGGACAAGGTTATTTTGTTTCTGCTTACAAAGGGTTGCGATCAAAAATTTTAAATATTGATGTTCCTATTGCGCTGGGTATTTTAGTGCTATTTATTAGGAGTACTGTAGAAATTATTTTCGATTTAGGAACGGGTTTTTTCGACAGTTTAACAGGGTTGGTTTTCTTTCTTTTATTAGGGAAGTTTTTTCAGCAGAAAACATACAATTTCTTGTCTTTTGAGCGTGATTATAAATCTTATTTTCCTATCGCAGTTACGCGTATAACCTCTAAAGGAAAAGAAGAGAATGTGGCTATTTATGATATTGAAAAAGGAGATAGATTGCTTATTAGAAACCAAGAATTAATTCCTACGGATGGTATTCTAATCAACGGAACTGCAGATATCGATTATAGTTTTGTTACCGGGGAAGCGGAACCAGTTTCTAAAAAATCTGGAGACAAATTATTTGCTGGTGGTAAGCAGCTTTCAGGAGTGATAGAGATGGAAGTTTTAGCTTCTGTTTCTCAAAGTTACTTAACGCAATTATGGAGTAATGATGTGTTTAATAAAGAAAATAAATCGCCTTTTAAAACCATTACAGATACTATTAGTAAGAATTTTACAATACTAGTTTTACTCGTTGCTTTTTTGTCCACTAGTTTTTGGCTGTTTTATGATGCTAGCAAAGCATTAAATGTGTTTACCGCAGTTTTAATTATAGCATGTCCTTGTGCAATTGCTTTAGCAGCACCATTTACTTTAGGGAATATGCTGCGTATTTTTGGTAAAGAAAAATTTTACTTAAAGAATGCAACGGTTGTAGAGCAACTGGCAGCTATAGATTCTATTATTTTTGATAAAACAGGTACGCTAACCACACATAAAGAGAATACGATTTCTTATGACGGAGTTCAATTAAATAATCAAGAGAAAAGTGTTTTAAAAAGTTCTTTAAGGGCATCTAATCATCCGTTAAGTAGAACATTGTATAATAGTTTGGGAGAAGTAGAGGTACTTGCTATTTCCGATTTTAAAGAAATTGTAGGCAAAGGTATTGAAGTAAGTTGTAAAGATGTAAAATTAAAATTAGGTTCTTCTTCTTATGTGAAAAATACAGATGATACTTCTGCTTTAGATACCTCTGTATATGTTAGTTTTAATGAGATTTACAAAGGGAAATTTACTTTTAAAAATTCTTACAGAGAAGGAGTAAAGCCGTTATTCGAATCCTTAAAAAAGGGATATGACTTAGCTGTTGTTTCTGGAGATAATGAAGGGGAGAGAGTTTATTTAGAAGAAAGTTTACCAAAAGGTACCAATTTGTTATTCAATCAAAAACCAGAAGATAAATTAGAAGTAGTTGCAGGTCTTCAGCTAAAACATCAAAAAGTAATGATGATTGGAGATGGTTTAAATGATGCCGGTGCTTTAGCAAAAAGTGATGTTGGTATTGCATTATCAGAAAATATTAATGTGTTTTCACCTGCTTGTGACGGAATTTTAGATGCATCAAAATTTAATAAAATTGGCACGTACATAAAAGCATCAAAAAAAGCTATTAAAGTAATTAAGTATAGTTTTATACTGTCTCTATGTTATAATGTAATAGGATTGTATTTTGCTGTAACGGGACAATTAATACCTGTAATGGCAGCAATTCTAATGCCTTTAAGTTCTATAAGTATTGTTGTTTTTACAACAATCTCTACCAATTTAATCGGAAATAAAATAAAATAATTATGAGTATTCATATCGAAGCAAAAAAAGGAGAAATAGCAGAAACAGTTTTGTTACCTGGAGATCCTATGAGAGCCAAATGGATTGCAGATACTTTTTTAAAAGATATTAAGCAATACAATGATGTGAGAGGTATGTTAGGTTTTACGGGGACTTATAATGGTAAAAAGGTATCTGTGCAAGGAACGGGGATGGGAATTCCATCAACCTTAATTTATTGTACAGAATTAATTACAGAATACGGTGTTAAAAATTTGATTAGAGTAGGTTCTGCAGGTTCTTATCAAAAAGATGTAAAAATAAGAGATATTGTTTTGGCAATGTCAGCTTCTACTAATTCGGGTTTAAATACCATTCGTTTTAACGGAGCAGATTATGCACCAACCGCAAGTTTTAAATTATTTCAGAAAGCAATAGGGGTTGCAAAAGAAAAAAATATAACTGTAAATGCTGGAGGGATTTTAAGTTCAGATGAATTTTATGCAGATGAATTTGATAGTTATAAAAAATGGGCAGATTATGGTGTTTTGTGTGTAGAAATGGAAACTGCTGGTTTATACACGGTAGCAGCAAAACACAATGTAAACGCATTGTCTATTTTAACAATATCTGATAGTTTGGTAACCAAAGAAAGAACCACTGCAGAAGAAAGAGAGCAAACGTTTAAAGAAATGATAGAAATTGCTTTAGAATTGGCTTAGTTAATTGTCAGCTAAAGTGTTTTTATAGAAGAATCAAATAAAATTGTATCGAGCATATGAAATCATTAGTACAAAAATATAACATTCCAGGGCCAAGATATACTAGTTATCCAACGGTGCCTTATTGGAACAAGGCAGGAATAGACAAACAAGATTGGATACAGTCTTTTCAAACATCTTTTAAAGAAAGTAATGCATCCGAAGGTATCAGTATTTATATTCATTTACCTTTTTGTGAGAGTTTATGTACGTTTTGTGCATGCCATAAACACATTACAAAACGTCATGAAGTAGAAGATGAATATATAGATACTGTTTTAAAGGAATGGAAATTATATGTGGCTTTGGTAGATGAGGTTCCTGTTGTTAAAGAATTACATTTAGGTGGCGGAACTCCAACTTTTTTCTCAAAAGAAAACCTAAAATATTTAATGGATGGTATTTTCGAAATTGCCAAAAAGCATCCAGAGGCAGAGTTTAGTTTCGAAGGGCATCCTAATAATACCACCAAAGAACAATTACAAACGTTGTTTGATGAGGGCTATACAAGAGTAAGTTTTGGTGTGCAGGATTATAATGAAAAAGTACAAAAAGCAATTCATAGAGTTCAGCCTTTTGAAGCGGTAGAAAAAGTTACCAGGTGGTCTAGAGAAATAGGGTATACTTCTGTAAGTCATGATTTAATTTTCGGATTACCACATCAAACTAAAGAAAACGTAATTTATAGTATTAATAAAACCAAAGAATTACAACCAGACAGAATTTCATTTTACAGTTATGCACATGTGCCTTGGGTAAAAGGTGTTGGGCAAAGAGGTTTTAATGAAGATGATTTACCAAAAGATGATGAAAAAAGAGCCTTGTATGAAATAGGAAAAGAACTTTTTGCAGAATTAGGCTATGTAGAAATTGGTATGGATCATTTTGCTTTAAAGACCGATAGTTTGTATAAGGCAACCATCAACAAAACATTGCATAGAAATTTTATGGGCTATACAGCCAATAAAACAAAGTTAATGATTGGTTTAGGAATGTCTGCAATTTCCGATTCTTGGTATGCATTTGCACAAAATGTAAAGACTGTAAAAGAATATCAGAAAATTGTAAATGCAGGAGAAATTCCTATTTTTAAAGGACATTTATTATCTGAAGAAGATATCGTTATTAGAAAACATATTTTAAATATTATGTGTCATTTTTCCACTTCGTGGGATGAAAAAACGATGAAAATCAATAAAATAGAAGAGCATCTGACATTATTAGAAGAAATGGAGCAAGATGGATTGGTTAAAATTGATGTAAAATCAAAATCATTATCAATACCTGAAGAAGCAAGACCTTATGTACGAAACATTTGTATGGCGTTTGATTTACATCTTTTAAAAAATAAACCAAAAACACAGTTGTTTTCTATGACTATTTAACAAATAATTAAGATATTTGAGAAACATGATATTTGTCATGTTTTAAGAAACGGACCAATACTATTTTTGACAAATCAATTATCAGGCAAGATATGAGCGTAATATACCTACTACTAACTATTAGTATTCTAGTAGCAATCTTATTTTTTATCGCATTTATTTATTCAGTAAAAACTGGGCAATTTGACGATTCTTATACGCCATCTGTTCGTATGTTGTTTGATGATGAATTAGTAAAAGATAAAGAAAAATCAACTAAAGACTAAATATTAAATTATGGAAATGCAACAATTTTATTACGATAATAAGATCGTAAAGAAATTTATCTATGCTACATTATTCTGGGGAATAGTGGGGTTCTCTGTGGGGCTAATGCTCGCTTTTATGTTTTTATTCCCTTACTACACAGAAGGAATTTCTTGGTTAAGTTTTGGGCGTTTAAGACCATTACATACAAATGCTGTAATTTTTGCCTTTGTAGGTAACGCTATTTTTGCAGGAGTTTATTACTCGCTTCAAAGATTGTTAAAAGCAAGAATGGCAAGTAATTTTTTAAGTAATTTTAACTTCTGGGGTTGGCAAGCAATTATTGTTGCAGCAGCCATAACATTGCCTTTAGGTTATACTTCATCTAAAGAATATGCAGAGTTAGAGTGGCCAATAGATATTGCTATCGCATTGGTGTGGGTTGCGTTTGGTGTAAACATGATCTGGACTATCTTACAAAGAAGACAACGTCATTTATATGTCGCTATTTGGTTTTATTTAGCAACATTTGTAACGGTTGCTGTATTACATATCTTTAATAGTTTGGCATTACCTGTTACCTTTTTAAAATCATATTCTGTGTATGCAGGAGTGCAAGATGCCTTAGTTCAATGGTGGTACGGTCATAATGCCGTAGCATTTTTCTTAACAACACCGTTTTTAGGATTGATGTATTACTTTGTGCCAAAAGCAGCAAACAGACCTGTATATTCTTATAGATTGTCTATTGTACACTTTTGGTCTTTAATATTTATTTATATCTGGGCAGGACCTCACCATTTATTATATACTTCATTACCAGAATGGGCTCAGAATTTAGGAGTTGCATTTTCTATAATGTTATTAGCACCTTCTTGGGGTGGTATGATAAACGGTTTGTTAACATTAAGAGGTGCTTGGGATAAAGTAAGAACAGATCCTGTTTTAAAGTTTATGGTTGTTGCAATTACCGGGTATGGTATGGCAACGTTTGAGGGGCCAATGTTATCTTTAAAAAATGTAAATGCTATTGCGCATTATAGTGATTGGATTATTGCTCACGTTCACGTTGGAGCATTAGCTTGGAACGGTTTCTTAACATTTGGTATGTTGTATTGGATGGTACCAAGAATGTTTAAAACAAAATTATATTCAGTTGCATTAGCAAACGTACACTTTTGGATTGGTACTTTAGGAATCATATTGTATACGTTACCAATGTATGTAGCAGGTTTTGTACAAGCTTCTATGTGGAAACAATTTAACCCAGATGGATCTTTAACATACGGTAACTTCTTAGAAACTGTTAGTGAAATTATACCAATGTACTGGATGCGTGCAATTGGAGGAAGTATGTATATTATAGGAGCATTTGTAATGTTGTACAATGTTGTTTTAACAGTAAGATCGGGTAGCAAAGTAGAAGATGAGTTGGCAGAAGCAGCTGCTTTAACAGTAGTGCCTAAACACAGAACTAAAGGAGAAGGATGGCATACTTGGATAGAAAGAAAACCTATTAAATTAACAATTTTTGCAACGATTGCTATTTTAATTGGTGGAGCAGTTCAAATTATTCCTACCTTATTAGTAAAGTCTAATATTCCTACAATTAGTAGTGTAAAACCTTATACTCCATTAGAGTTAGAAGGACGAGATCTTTATATTAGAGAAGGATGTGTTGGTTGTCACTCTCAAATGATAAGACCTTTTAGAAGTGAGGTAGAGCGTTATGGTGAATACTCTAAAGGAGGCGAGTATGTGTATGATCATCCATTTTTATGGGGATCTAAACGTACAGGACCAGATTTACATAGAATTGGGGCTAAATATTCAGATAGTTGGCACTTAAACCATATGTATGATCCACAAAGTACTTCTCCAGGTTCTATTATGCCGTCATACAAATGGTTAATTACAGATGAACTAGATAAATCTGATACGGAATCTAAAATGGAAGTGATGGTTACTTTAGGAGTTCCTTATTCTGAAGAAGAAATAGCAAATGCACAACAGCATATGTTAGCACAAGGAACAGAAATTGAGCAAAACTTATATGCAGATCCAGATTTTGCTAAAAATTACGAAGCGGATAAACAATACGCAGAAGAAAATGGTGAAGCTTTTATAGAAATGAAAAACAGAGAAATTGTTGCTTTAATAGCGTACATACAACGTTTGGGTACTGATATAAAAGTAAAAGACGAACAAAAAATAACTAAAAAATAAGACGATGTTAAAATTTGTAAAAGGTCACATGGAGAGTATTTTAGGGATAGAAATTTATCCTTTAATATCATTAATCATATTCTTTACTTTTTTTGTCGCATTGTTCTTGTGGGTATTTACAGCAAAAAAAGAATATATAAATAAGGTAAGTAATATACCGTTAGAGAACTAAAAAGAAAAAAAAATGAAAAAATATTTTCAATCTACAATCTATATAATCTTTGTAATTGTTACGTTTTTAGCGCTTGCAAAGTCGTTTATGGTGTACGAAAACCCATTTGATATTTATGAGAATCCTTTAGTTTGGATCGCTCTTATTGGTTTTGTTTTAGTTGTTGTACTAAAGGAAATGGTAAATGTAATTGCTATTGCTAAAGCAACAGAATTAAAAAATGAAAAATTAGGTATTGTTCCAGAAGAAAGTAATGCATGGATTAAAAAGCTATTAAAATCTTGGACAAGATCTAAAGATATTGATAGTGAACAAGAAATAATCTTAGAGCATAATTATGATGGAATTCAGGAATTAGACAATACGTTACCACCTTGGTGGGTGTATATGTTTTATGCTTCTATTGTTTTTGCAATTGTGTATTTAGTAAGGTTTGAAGTTTTAGATGGCGATAATCAAATTGTAGAATATGATAAAGCGGTTGCAGAAGCGAAAGCTGCTTTAAAAGAATATAAATCTACAGCACCAGCAACAGATTTTATAACTGCTGAAAATGTAACTTTATTAACTGATGCTAAAGATTTAGGTAGAGGTAAAGCTGTTTTTAAATTGAACTGTGCATCTTGTCATATTGCAGATGGTGGTGGAGCAATTGGACCAAACTTAACAGATGAATTCTGGATTTTAGGTGGTGGTATTAAAAATGTTTTTAGTACTATTTCTAATGGAGGTAGAGATGGTAAAGGGATGATAGCTTGGAATAAAACTTTAAAAGCAGATGATATTGCTAAAGTTGCTAGCTATGTAATTTCTTTACAAGGTACTACACCTGCAAACGCTAAAGCTCCTGAAGGAGATAAATGGGTTGCAGAAGGTGTAGAGGTAATTTCAACTGAAGAAGAAGCTCCTGTAGAAACAGAAGTAGAATAACTGATAATACAAGTTAATTAGTAGATTTATGGAAACTCCTAAAAACGAACAATTTAGAGATAGTATTGGTACAATTGATAAATCGGGTAATCGTTCTTGGGTTTTTCCTAAAAAGCCTAGTGGAAAATTTTATAAATACAGGTCTTACGTAAGTTACTTTTTATTAGCTTTTCTTTTAGCAGCTCCATTTATAAAGATTAATGGGAATCAGTTTTTACTATTTAATGTTATAGAACGTAAATTTAATATTTTTGGATTCCCTTTTTGGCCACAAGACTTTTACTTATTGGTAATTTCAATGATTGTGGGTGTTGTGTTTATCATTCTATTTACAGTTATTTTCGGTCGTATTTTCTGTGGATGGATTTGTCCGCAAACCATTTTTTTAGAGATGGTTTTTAGAAAAGTAGAATATTGGATTGATGGTGATAGAGGAAAACAAATACGCTTAGATAAACAACCTTGGAACGCAGAAAAAATTAGAAAAAGACTTTTAAAATGGTTTATTTTCTTTGTTATTTCTTTTCTTATTGCTAATGTGTTTTTAGCATATTTAATTGGTGGAGATACATTAATAACATACATAACTGGCAGTCCTTTTGATAATACTAGTACGCTAATTTCATTAATTATTTTTACGTGTGTTTTCTATTTTATTTTTGCATGGTTTAGAGAGCAGGTTTGTATTATTGCTTGTCCGTATGGTAGGTTGCAAGGTGTTTTATTAGACAACAAAACCATTAACGTAGCGTATGATCATAAACGAGGTGAACGAGAGGCAGGAAGATCTAAATTTAAGAAAAACGAAGATAGAGAGGCTATAGGTAAAGGAGATTGTATAGATTGTAAACAATGTGTTGTTGTTTGCCCTACCGGGATAGATATTAGAAACGGTACACAATTAGAGTGTGTAAATTGTACTGCTTGTATTGATGAATGTGACCACATGATGGAAAGTGTTGGTTTACCAAAAGGATTAATACGATACGAAAGCGAAGAAAATATCGAGAAAAAGAAACCTTTTAAGCTGAATGCAAGAATTAAAGGTTATTCTGCTGTCTTATTTATTTTAGTAGGAGTTTTAATAGGAATGTTGTTTTTAAGAAATGATGTTGAAGCAACTATTTTAAGGTTACCAGGACAATTGTATCAGCACAAAGAAAATAACATTATTAGTAATGTGTATACTTTTAAGGTGATTAATAAAACAACCAAAGATATAAATGACGTCAGTTATAAATTAATGTCTCAAAAAGGAACTATAAAATTAGTAACCAATCAAGATTTTAATATTCCGAAGCAAGGTTTAGCAGAGGGAACTTTATTTATAGAAATAAACTCATCAGCATTAAAAAAAGATAAAATAAAGTTAGAAATAGGTGTTTATAGTGGCGACGAATTAATTGAAACTACCATAACCAACTTTTTAGGACCTAGAAGTTACAAATAAATAACATTATGAAATTTAATTGGGGAACAGGAATTACTATTGCAATAGTCGCTTTTATGAGTTTTATTTTATACATGGTTATTACTATGAGCACAGATAATTCTTATAGTTACGATTTAGTTACAGAAAATTATTACCAACAAGAAGTACATTTTCAAGGTGAAATTGATGCAGAGCAAAATGGAGCCAAGTATAAAGATAAAGTAACTATTCAAAGAACAGTAGAAGGTTTAAAAATAGAATTTCCTAAAGAGTTATCTCCAAATGAAATTACAGGAAAAGTGTTCCTATATAGACCGTCTAATAAACAATTAGATTTTGAAATACCTATTTCAATCTCTAATACATATTTGCTCGTGCCTGAGAAACGTTTATTAGATGGTCGTTGGAACATTAATTTGGCTTTCAAATATAAGGATAAAGAATACTTAATTAAAAGAGAAATACAATATTAATGTTTTTATCGGCAATATTATTTGGGTTATTAGGTAGTTTTCACTGTGTTGGTATGTGCGGACCTATTGCCTTTATGCTGCCAATTGATAGACAAAATAAAACTAAAGGTTTTCTACAAATTTTAAGTTATCATTTTGGTCGATTATTTAGTTATAGTCTTATCGGTTTATTATTTGGTTTTTTAGGGAAGGGATTTTATTTCTTCGGATTTCAACAGCAACTATCTATAGTTGTTGGTGTCAGTATGATTTTGATGGTGATTTTTCCTAGATTTTTTTCAAAAATAAATTTTTCTAAGGGCATCAATAAAGTTATTTTTAAAGTAAAGAATGCATTAGGCAAAGAGTTGAAGAAGAAGAGAAATGATACTTTTTTTACCATTGGTTTTTTAAATGGATTTTTACCTTGTGGTTTGGTTTATATGGCTGTTTTTGGAGCTTTAGCTACCACAAATGCTTTTTCAGGAAGTTTATATATGTTTTTATTTGGTTTGGGTACTATTCCTTTAATGACTTCTGTCGTTTATTTGGGCAACTTTACCAAAGGTACTCTTAGAAAAAAAATTCAAAAAGCAATACCCGTTGTGGTTGTATTTATTGGGGTTTTATTTGTTTTAAGAGGACTAGGTCTTGGAATTCCTTATGTTTCTCCGGCTCCTATTTTAGAAGTTATAAATGCGAATGAAATTTGTCATTAACGGTTTTTATTCTTTCTTTTTAAATTTTACTGTATTAATCATAATTTTAGCTTGTTAGCTGAAATATATACAACTAATTTTGTAAAATTTTTAACATGAAATGTATTTTCTATAAGAAAAAGAATATATTTGATATCTTATAATACTTTTCCTTTAATGAAATTAAATTACGTAAAATATTCTTTACTGTGTGTTTTGTTTTTTTCTTTAAAAAATTATGCACAAGAAACATTACCGATTTATCAAGATTATTTATCTGACAATGTGTATTTGGTACATCCATCTGCTGCAGGTATTGGTAATTCTAGTAAATTACGTTTTACAGCAAGACAACAATGGTCTGGTATACCAGATGCACCTGCTTTACAAACTATAAGTTTCCATTCTAGATTTGGTGCTGAAACAAATGCAGCTTTTGGTGTTGTTTTGTTTAATGATAAAAACGGATATCACTCTCAAAAAGGAATTCAAGGTACGTATGCGTATCATTTACCTTTAAATGATAATGGTAATTATTTTGAGCAATTATCTTTCGGGTTATCTTTTACTTTTGTTCAAAATCAATCCGATCAAAGATCATTTGGTAATGATGATGTTGCTGCAATTATTCAGAGCTCTAGTTATTATAATTCAGATTTTAGTGCTGCTTACCATAGAGGTGGTTTTTCATCTTATTTTACAGTGAAGAATTTATTATTAACAGCTAAAAATAATTTAAATGTTTTAGAACCTTTAAATTTAAGGAATTATGTTTTTTCTGCAGGATATTATTATGATGAAAATTACTATTTTCAATTAGAACCTTCTTTTATGCTTCAAGTGAAGGAAAACACAGGACAGAAAATTGCAGATTTTAATTTAAAAGGATATAAAACGCTTAATAACTATCAATTGTGGTTAGCATTGTCTTATAGAAGAAGTTTTGATGCCGATGCTGTAGAGAACTCTCAATTTGTTTCTCCAATAGTTGGTTTAAATTATAAAAATGTTATGTTTTCTTATACCTATACAAACCAAATAGGAGATGTAGTCTTAACAAAATCTGGTTTTCATCAATTAACTTTAGGTATTAATTTATGGACGCAAGATAAAACTTGGCGTAGTATGCCTAATATTAATAATTCATTTATCGGTTTCTAAAAATCTTTTTCAGTTACTGTTGTTGTGTGGTTTTTATCAGAGACTAAAATTTCTAATACATTTTTTTCTTTGTTGATAAAAAATTGATGTACACCTTTTTCTTTATTTGTATTTATTAGTAGATGTTTTTCTAAAATATTTTTGGTTTGTCTTGCTACAGCTTGACCAGAATCTATAATTTGAATTTTATTTCCAACCAATTTTCTTATTTGTGGAATTAAGTAAGGGTAGTGTGTGCAACCTAAAACTAGGCAATCTACGTTCTCTTCTATTAAAGGATTAACATAGGTTGATAATAATTCTGTCATCTCCTTAGAGTGCAGTTTACCATCTTCTATAAGCTCTACTAAGCCTGTTCCTATTATTTCTTTGCGTATAATTTTTTGGTTGATGGAATGGGATGTTTTTTCAAACAACTCACTATTTAAGGTTCCTTTTGTGGCAAGTATGCCAATGGTATTGGTTTTTGTATGCAAAGCAGCTGTTTTAATAGCTGGCTCTATTCCTATAAATGGAATATCGTATTTTTCTCTTAAAACTTTTACGGCGTTTGTAGTTGCAGTGTTGCAGGCTACAATTATAATTTTACAATTTTGTTTTAGTAAAAACTCGGTGTTTTTAATAGATAAGTCAATAATCTGTTGTTTACTTTTATCCCCATAAGGAGCGTTTTTACTATCTGATAAGTAAATAGTATTCTCTTGTGGTAAAAGTGCATTAATTTCTTTCCAAATAGAAGTACCGCCTACACCAGAGTCAAATATGCCAATAGGAAATTTATTGTGTTTTACCATGTTCTGTAAAAATAAAAAAACCTACTGAATTTCAGTAGGTTTTAATTTGTAATATTAAGTAGATTTATTAAAAACCTAATTTAGCTTTTACATCGTTAAATAAGTCTTCACCTTTTTTAACTAATAAACCTTTACCAACAGAAGCATCTAAAACATATACTACACCTTTAGAAGCAGCTACAGCATCGATAGCAGTTTGTGCTTTTTCTATGATTGGTTGTAAACCTTCATTTTGTTTTTTCTGCATATCTTGGTAAGCAAATCTTCTTGCTTGTTCAATTTTTGCAGCTTCTTGTTGTAATTCTTGAGCTCTTGTATCATTAGTTTCGTTGGTTTGTCCTTTAGACTCTGCAACATACTTTTGTCTAGTAGCTTCAATTTTCTTTTCCATTCCTGTAATCTCATCTTGGTACGTTTTACCAAGTTTCTCCATATCTAATTTTAGAGTCTTAGTTTGAGGCATTTCTGCAACTAATTTTTCAAAGTCTATATGACCTATTTTTTGTGCATTTGCAACACCTGCTAGTCCTAAAGTAAATACAGCGATTAATAGTAACGATTTTAAATTTTTCATTCTTGTTTTAATTTAATTATTATTCTTGTTCTTCTTTTTGTTCTTCTTTTTTCTTTCTTAAAGCTTCTTTCTTAGCTCTTAACAACTCTCTCTTTTCTTCTCGATCTTTTAAAAGCTTTTCTCTTTTTTCTGCGATTAGCTTCTTTTTTGCTTCAACATCTGCAATTTTCTTTGCTTGTGCTTGTTCTTTTTTGGCGATAGCTTCTTTTTGTCTATCTGTTAACTCGTTTTTAGGAGCTAGATTTCTTTCTTCTCTTTGTTTCTCTTTTTCAGCAATTAATCTACTACGATCTATAGTTGCTAAAACAAGGTCGCTAATATCGTATTTTTTATTTGAATATAGCATTACCAAGTCAGTAGATTTATCAAAAACAAAGTCATAATTTTTTCTTAAAGAAATACTTTGTATTGCATTGTAAACTTGATCTTGAATTGGCTTTACCAATTGTTTTCTTACAGAAAACATATCTCCATTTGGGCCAAAGTACAAAGATTCTAGTCTTCTTAATTCTACTTGTTTTAAACTAATTTCTTCTTCTTTTTCTTCAATTAAATCTTTTGTCAGAATTGCTTTTTCATTTGCTAAATCTGTTTTTAAGATTTCTATATGTCTAGCTTGTTCATCTAGTTTTTTTCTCCATTTAGCAACTTTAGCATCCAACGTGTTTTGCGCATCTAAATATTCTGGAACATTTTCTAGAATATACTCCATATCTATATAGGCAATTGATTGACCTCTTTGAGACCAAGAAAAAGTAACACTAAGTAAAAGAACGATTACTAAAAATATTTTTTTCATTTGTATTATGTATTTAGAAAAAACCGTGCCAAAAAAACTTTTCCCTTACAATGCTGAAGTTTTTTTAGAATTGTTTTCCAATTATAAAGTGTGTTTGCCAACCAGATTTTTCACTTTGACCAGGTAGTGGATCAAATCCATGTGCAAAATCAATTCCTAATAAACCAAATGCAGGCATAAAAATTCTTACCCCAACACCTGCTGAACGTTTTAGATCAAAGGGATTAAACTCATCAAAATCGTCATAAGAATTACCCGCTTCTAAGAACCCAAGTGTATAAATAGATGCAGAAGGAGCATCTGTAATTGAATAACGTAATTCTAATTGAAATTTATTATAAATGGTTCCACCATAGTTAGATGAAAGTCCACTGTTTTCATATCCTCTTAAACCTACTGTTTCTCTACCATCTAACTGGTAAGCAGCAATACCATCTCCACCAACAAAATAACGCTCTACAGGTGTTGCTCCTAAATCACTATTATAAGAACCTAAGTAACCTGCCTCTGCATTGGTCATTAATACCAATTTGTCTGTAAATGCAGTATACCATTTTCCTTTAAAATTTAATTTATAGTACTCTAACCATTTGTATTTGTCTACAGCATCTAAACTGCTGTCATTATAATCTTTATTATTCAATAAAGAATAAGGAAATGTTGCTTTCGCTCCAACGGTAAACTCAGATCCGTATGTTGGAAATATTAAACTTGGTCCTGCAGAGTTTCTTGATAAAGAAATATTGTAAGAAAGGTTGTTTAATGTACCATTGTTTAAGTTTAAACCTGCCAAACCAAAGTTATAGTTGTTAGATTTTAATGCTTGGTAACTAATAGATTGTGATAATTGGAAAAAATCATCTGGCCATTTTAAACGTTGTCCTAGCCCTACAGAAGCTCCAATAATACCTAAACTTTTACTTTTATCTACATCATAAGTAGTAAAATCTAATTGATATTGATTAGAAGAATATACAGAAAAAGATAATGATTTTGGTTTTTTACCACCTAACCATGGTTCAGTAAAAGAAAAACTATATGTATTGTATGTTCTACTCGTTTGTAACCTTAATGATAGTGTTTGACCATCTCCCATTGGTAAAGGCTTATAAGCCTCTTTGTTAAAGATGTTTCTTATAGAAAAGTTGTTGAATGATAAACCTAAAGTTCCTATAAAAGAACCACCACCATAACCACCTTGTAATTCTATTTGACTTCCACCTTTTTCTACAACAGAAAAGTCTATATCTGCTGTTTTATTTTGATAATCTGGTATTACATCTGGTGAAACATTAGAATCAAAGAAACCTAATTGACCAATTTCTCTAATAGATCTAATAATAGCACTTCTACTAAATAAGTCTCCTGGTTTTACGCGTAGTTCTCTGAATAAAACATGGTCATTAGTTTTGTCATTACCAGAAACAGTTACTTTTTTAATACGAGCTTTTTCATCTTCTCTAATTCTAATTTCTACTGTAATAGAATCATTTTTAACTTTAGTTTCTACAGCATTCACAGAAGAGAATAAAAAACCGTTATCTTGGTATAAAGTAGATATATCTTGAGATGTTGGGCTACCATCACCTTTAACGCGCTCTTCTAAAACAGCACCATTATATACATCTCCTTTTTCAATCTTTAAATATAATTGAAGTTGTTCTGCTGTGTATTCTTTATTACCAACAAATAAAATTTCTGCAAATCTATATTGTCTTCCTTCTTCTAATTCTAAATCAATATCGATGGTGTTGTCATCATTCCAACTAATTTTATCACTAAGAATACGTGCATCTCTGTATCCTAATCTGCTATATTTATCTAAAATACTTTCTAAATCTTCCTGAAAGTCTTCTTCTATATATTTAGATCCTTTCCAAAAACGACCAAGAAGTTTTTCTTTGGTGTTTTTCATCGCTTTTTTAAGTTTCTTATCAGAAAGCGCTTTATTTCCTACAAAATTAATGTCTTTAATTTTAATTTTTTTGCCTTTATCAATAAAAATAGCCATGTTAACAATGTTAATATCAGATGTATCTTTTTTAACATCTAAATTAACTTTTGTTTTTAGGAAACCTTTATCTGTATATTTTTTTGTGAAGTAATTTTTAGTAGTAACAATAAGGTTATCAGTAACCATTGCTCCTTTTTTTAATTCAGCATCTTTTTTAAGTTCTTTTGCTTTCCCTTTTTTAATACCTGCAATTGTTATATTGTTTAATTGAGGTAATTCTAAGACATCAAATTGTAGGTAAACTGTACTACCATCTAATCTAGCTAGGTAAACATCTACGTTACTAAACTGCTTACTTTCGTATAGTTTTTTAATGGCACTTGTAAGTTTGTCTCCTGGTAATTTAATAGGTTGCCCATTTCTTAAGCCTGTAAAAACCCTAACGGTTTCTTCACTAAACTTTTTTAAACCGGTTACACTTATGCCTCCTAGGGTGTATTCTTTCCCTTTTTCAAAGGATGTATCTTTTATAGAGGTCGTGTCTATTTTTACTGTCGATAAACTATCTATTTCAGTTTGTGCCTTAGCACTAAAAGTAAAAAATAATGCTGTTAACATTATTGATGCAGAAAATAATTTCATAAAAAATTTATTCTGTAATTTGTTCGCTTGTTTTTCCAAATCTTCGTTCTCTATTCTGATAATCTATGATTGCATCGTAAAAATGCTCTTCTCTAAAGTCTGGCCAAAGTATATCTGTAAAATATAATTCGGCATATGCCATTTGCCATAATAAGAAATTACTAATGCGTTGTTCTCCACTAGTTCTAATCATTAAGTCTACGTCGGGCAAATTAAACGTATATAAATGGTTATTTATAGTATTTTCATCAATTTCTTCGATATTTATCTCATTATTAACAACTTTTTTGGATATGTTTTTAATAGTATTAACAATTTCTTCTCTAGAACCATAGCTAAGAGCAAAGGTTAATACAATATCTGTGTTGTCTTTTGTTTGAGAAATTACATCTCCTAAAACTTTTTGAGCTTTTTTAGGTAAGCTTTCTATAGCGCCAATTGCGTTTACTTTTACGCCATTTTTCATGAAGCCAGGTAATTCCTTTTTTAAAGAATTAATTAATAAACTCATTAAAGCGTCTACCTCTAATTTAGGTCTGTTCCAGTTTTCTGTAGAAAAAGCATATAAAGTAATTGCCTCTATGTTTACTTGAGAAGCTGCACTAACAGATTCTCTAACAGCAGTTAGGGCATTTCTATGGCCGAAAATTCTATTCATTCCTTTACCTTTTGCCCAACGGCCATTACCATCCATTATAATGGCAACATGTTTTGGTGTTCTTTGTAGGTCGATTAGTAATTTTTTGTCCATAGTTTTTTATAATCCGTTTGTATAACAAGCAGGTCTACCAAAGGTATAGATTAAAGAAACCCCAGTAAACATATACCAATCATTACCTGTACCGTCTAAATTCACATTTGGTGTATCGTTAGAAAGGTAATCTAAATCATCTTCAAAAGTATATCTAAATTTTGCTTCAATTGCAAAAGCTAAAGTACCATATAATTTAGACTTATAACCAAAACCGAAAGGAATAGCCAAAGACGTTTTCTTTCCTAATTTTTCTATTCCTCCTGTTGGTAAGTATGAACTTACGTTTGTATGATTAAAAACAGCCAATTCTAAGATTAGGTAAGGAGTCCAAGTTTTATCATAAGAAGATAAATCATATTCATAGAAATTATATTCGATACCAACAGCTAATTCATTAATATTGTTAGAAAACTTGTATGTTTTTCCGCTAGCGTCTAATCGATCTCTTCTATACCCCGTGTCTGCATCTGCATCATTTCCTGAAATAGGTAGAAAGCTGTAAGATGCTCTTAAAGCAATTCTTGGATTCCAATTGTACTTGTATGTAATGCCACCAGCGAGTTCATTCGGATAAAAGTAGTAGTTTTTACCAATGTCACCAACATAGTTAGTACCTCCAATAGTAAGGCCTACCTCATGAAGTTGCCCCATAAAAATAGAGGTGAAACTTACAAATACAAAAAATAATATTCTTTTTTTCATTATAAAATAGTGGGCAAATATAGAAATTTCAAATTGCTTTATAAAGTTAATATATAGTCTTTTTTGAATAACAACATTTTTAAAGAAATATTGTAAGTACTCCGTTAAACATTTGTTTTGTTTCTAATGTCTTCTCCCCATAAAAGTTTACTTCTTAACGTCTTTAAAAAAGATTGGTTTTTAGGTAGAATACTTTTTATGGTAAAATCTGTTTTTTCTATTAGAATTTTTGTGTGGTTGGCTACCGTAGTAACTCTAGAATCTAAAGATACTAAGTAGCTTTTTTCTCTAGAATCTACTTCTAACTCTACTTTAGTTTCGTCAGAGATTACTATAGGCCTTGCATTTAAGTTGTGTGGTGCAATTGGTGTAATTACAATGTTTTTAGAATCTGGTAAAATTACAGGTCCGTTACAACTTAACGAATAGCCTGTAGAACCAGTTGGTGTAGATATTATTAAGCCGTCTGCCCAGTAATTTGTAAGGTACTCTCCGTTTAAATAGGTTTTTACCCCAATCATAGAAGTAGTGTTCTTTTTGGCAATAGTTACTTCATTTAAGGCAAAATTTAATTCTTCAAAATCTTTTGTTTTAGGTTCTGTTTTAACAGATAAAAGTGTTCTTTCTTGTATGGTATATTCGCCTTTTAAAACCAAATTTATACTTTCTTCTATTACGTCTTTTGCAACGATGGCTAAAAAACCTAATCTACCTGTATTTATGCCTAAAATAGGAATGTCTAAATCTCTAATATGGGTTGCAGAACGTAAAAATGTACCGTCTCCACCAAGTGTAAGCATGATATCAAAAGTATTGTTTAAATCATTAAAATTATCAAATGATTTGTATGAATCCTCCAATACTTTATTTACTGTTAAAAGTTTGTAAAACTCATGTTCAATATAAAAATCAATCTTATTTTTTTGTAAAACGTGTATTAATGTTTTAACTTCTTTTTCTGATGTAATCGCGTATGATTGACCGTAAATTGCTGCTTTTTTCAATACGTTTTTTTATTTTTTGGTAAATGTATTCTTATAGGTTTACATGTCTAAATATTTCTGTAAATATTCAGACCTACTTTTTAAATCTTCTAAATAAATGTCATTTTCATGCATAGATATAATTTTATAATCATACCTTCTAAAAGTTTGCATAATTTCATTTATTTCTTCAGAAATTACTTTGATGGTAACTTGTACATTATCTAAATTCTTTTCGGAAATATATAAGCCTAATAATTGACCTCCACTAGCTTCTATAATTTGTACAACCTGACTCATAGAGTAGTCGTTCCTTAATTTTTCTATAATTAAAGTCTCGCTTTCTTCAACCATAAACGGACTTGTCGAAAAAACATCTAAAACATCACGTAAATCAAAATAACCAATATAATCTTTGGCTTCATTTAAAACAGGTATAAGGTTGGTGTCATTGTCTGCAAAAATCTTTAACAGTTCTAAAACAGTTGCTTTTTCATCAGCAAAAAAAGAATTTAATAAATGTGCATGCTCAACTAACTCTTCTTCGTTGTTTTCTATGGTCTGTATATCATCTTCTGCAAAAGAACCTAATAATTTGTTGTTTTCAATAATGGGAAAATGTGTTATATGATTTTTTCTTAACACTTTTTGAGCACTTTTAACAGTGTCTTTTAAGCGAAGTGGTTTTATTTGTTCTAATAAGTAGTCGTTCATATTCATGCTTTACGAATATAGGATAAAATGATTTAATAAATTATATTTGCAGCCTAATTTTAGACAATGACAAAGTTAAGTGTAAATATTAATAAAATAGCAACTTTAAGAAATTCTCGTGGAGGAAATGTCCCTAATTTATTAAAAGTAGCCAGTGATATAGAAGAGTTTGGTGCTCAGGGAATAACAATTCACCCAAGACCAGACGAAAGACATATTCGTTATCAAGATGCAAGAGATTTAAAAAATGTTGTTACTACCGAGTATAATATTGAAGGAAACCCTATAAAATCTTTTATGGATTTGGTCTTAGAAGTAAAACCAACACAAGTTACTTTGGTGCCAGATGCTCTAGATGCAATTACTTCTAATGCAGGTTGGGATACCATTACACATCAATCTTTTTTACAAGAAGTAATTAAAGAATTTCAACAAAACGGAATTAGAACTTCAATTTTTATTGATACAGATGCAAAACTGATTGAAGCAGCGGCTAAAACAGGAGCAGATAGAATAGAATTGTACACAGAAGATTTTGCAACGCAATATGATTTAGGTAATTTTGATGCTATAAAACCCTATACAGAAGCTGCAATTTTATCACATAAATTAGGTTTAGGTATTAATGCTGGGCACGATTTAAGCTTAGATAATATTAAATTCTTTAAAGAGAATATTCCTAATTTGGCAGAAGTTTCAATAGGACACGCACTTATTGCAGAAAGTCTGTATTTAGGTTTAGAGAATGTTGTAAATATGTATTTACATCGACTGAAATAGTAAGTAGTATTCAGTCTCAGTTTTCATTTTCAGTCTGCAATAAAACTATGTTTTCTATGTTTCTATGTGGTCAGGAAATTTTAAAAATGTCTCCTCGAGCGCAGTCGAGAGGTTAATCTTTAGGTCTCGACTGCGCTCGACCAGACAAAACAATCAAAATGTCTAAAAATCAAATTTTACATTCAACGATAAAAGGAGAAGGAAAACCATTGTTAATTTTACATGGTTATTTTGGAATGTCTGATAACTGGAAGACAATTGGAAATCAGTTTGCTGAAGATTATCAAGTTCATTTAATAGATCAAAGGAATCACGGACGTAGTTTTCATGAAGATGAATTTAATTATGAGGTTTTAGTAGAAGATTTACATGCTTATATTGAGCATTATCAGTTAGAAGAAGTAAATATTATTGGGCATTCTATGGGCGGAAAAACCGCGATGTTGTTTGCCGTTACATATCCAGATTTAGTTGATAAATTAATTGTTGTTGATATTTCTCCAAGAATGTACCAACCACACCATAATGCTATTTTAGCTGGATTAAATTCTATTGATTTTTCTGTAGAAAATACTCGAACTTTGGTTGATAAAAAATTATCAGCTTTAATTCCGGATTTTGGTGTGCGTCAGTTTCTGTTGAAAAACGTCTATTGGAAAGAAAAAGGAAAATTAGCGTTTAGATTTAATTTGGAATCCTTAACCGATAATAATCCAGAAGTTGGTGAAGCTTTGCCATCATTTACTGTTTTTGAAAAAGATACCTTGTTCTTAAAAGGATCAAAATCGGACTATATTACACAAGACGAAGAACCAATTATTGAAGCACATTTTCCGAATTCTAAAATTGTAGAAATTAAAAATGCAGGGCATTGGTTACATGCAGAAAATCCGAAGGATTTTTACGCAGAGGTTTCTGAGTTTTTGAGTTAGTTTTTTGAAGGTTCGTTATCGTTGTTTTGTGTACACTTTGTTACGTGTTTAAGCAACTAAGTTAGTAAACAAAAACGAACGCGAGAAAAATATCGAAGGAATTTTCCAAATAGGCAAGGACCAAAGCAATTAATTATACACGGTGTTAGCAGCTTTATTTTATTTCAAATTCTTTAATTATTGAATTTATTGGGATTGCTTTCACTTTTTTACCTTGCAATAAAAAAATCACATCTTTTGTTTTTCCAATTACTATTCCATTGATAATTTCATTGTCGGAGTATTTTAAGTTTATTGGTGAATTTTCTTTTGTTTGTTTACTTGTGAATTTTCCATAAAAATCAGCAGAAAGATAAAGGTAGAAAATAAAAAGAATAAAAAATAATGAATACCTGTATGAATTGAACCAGTTTTTTTTATCCCAACCAAAGTTTATTCTCGAGTAATTTTTCGGAAATTTTCTATTAAATAGACTATCAAGTTTAAAAAAGAGAAAAACTAACGTTATTGTTATTGTAGAAAATAATAATATTTTAAAATCAGAAAAAGGAGCTACTAAAAAATCAAAAACATCCGCATAATCAAAAATATTAATTCCGAATTCCGAGTACTTTTGATAAGTAAAAAGCATTCCAATACCAACAATCAAAATATAGAAAATTGTAATTACTGTTTGTATTTCTTTAAAAATGAGTTCGTAAGTATCTTTAATTAATCCTTCTTTCATATTTTTGGTCATATTGCTGCTAATGAAATAATATAAAATCGTTTTAATATTTTATATCAGTCGATAACGAAATTAGCGTTTTATTGGTTTAGAAACAAACCAAATAATTTATAAAATGTATCTTTGATACTTTAATTTTTTCAATCTTTTAATAAAGAAAAATGAATATAGAAAACGCACAGAAACAAGTAGACGATTGGATTAAAACTCATGGGGTTCGTTATTTTAACGAGTTAACAAACATGGCGCAACTAACAGAAGAAGTTGGTGAAGTTGCACGTATTATTGCAAGACGTTATGGGGAACAAAGTGAAAAAGAGTCTGATAAAAATAAAGATTTAGGAGAGGAGTTGGCAGATGTAATGTTTGTCGTTTTGTGTTTGGCTAACCAAACAGGGGTCGATTTACAAGACGCTTTTGAAAAGAAATTAGATATTAAAACAAAACGTGATCACGACCGTCATCACAATAATCAAAAATTAAAATAATGACATTTTTAGAAAAAATAAAACAACCGCTTTTTTGGAGTAATTTTGCTAGAGTAGCTATTCCTTTCTTTGTAATTGTAACGGTAGTTTCTTTGTTAATGGCTAGTTTTAGTGATTTATTTTCTGCGGACTTTGCGAAAGTTATAGAAACCAATTTTGCAGACGGAAAATGGAAAAACTTCTTTGGATTTAAAGTTGTTTTTAGTGCGGCTTATGGTTTGTATATGACCAATAAAAAAATGGTGTAAGCAAAAAGAAATCCCCAAGGTGCAACCTTGGGGATTTTAATTAAATTGTTATTTCTGCACTTGTTTATAGTAGGTTATAACAGAGTTTTAAAATACTTATTTTTTATAAACCTTAATTCCGGCTTTTATTTCTAAATCTAAATGATTTTTTCTAGGTGTTAATGGGCAAGAATATTTGTCGTTATAGGCACAATAAGGATTGTAAGTATTGTTGAAGTTTAATATTACCATGTTTTCTGCCGTAATATCTGTGGTCATTACATCCATATAACGCCCGCCACCATAGGATGTTTCTCCAGAAGTATCATCTGTAAAAGGTAAAAATAAATAGTCTTTATATTTTTCATCCTCTAAATCATCTTGACTTTGGTAAATGGTTAATTCGTGATTTTTTCCTTGCAAAGTAAAATGTAACTTCCCGTATTCTTTGTACAAAGGCTTTCTATCTGTGGTGGTTGCCATCTCAAATGTTGGTGCATTTTCTGTTCTAACTAATTTTGAAGTTACAATAAAAGTAGAATCAATATCAAAAAAATCTAACCCTTTAAAATGTCTCAAATCTTTCTTTTTTAAAGGTGATATAGATGCATCTTTAAAACTCGCATTTAGTTCTTGTTGATAAACAGTTTTTCCCATTAGAGGCCTTTTGCTTTGCGAATTACAAGAC
Organism: Polaribacter sp. HaHaR_3_91; assembly: GCF_019278525.1. Taxonomy (NCBI): domain Bacteria; kingdom Pseudomonadati; phylum Bacteroidota; class Flavobacteriia; order Flavobacteriales; family Flavobacteriaceae; genus Polaribacter; species Polaribacter sp. HaHaR_3_91. The sequence continues at coordinate 3,520,038 of NZ_CP058986.1, read as the reverse complement.
ATCAATAGAAAAGTGATAGAGAGTAGAAGTACTATTTTTTTCATTATAATTTATTTACAAATCAAAAATACAACATTCAAATAATTTTATGTAGCTTTGGCGCAGTAATAAATAAATAATGAAAAGAGTCTTAACATTTTATATTGCCAAGTTATCGTGGGAGAGCTACAGTAATCGGTATATTTATATGTTTTGATGAGTTCAATATAAAATCAAACAATTATAAAAGTCCGACTTCACCGTCGGACTTTTTTGTTTTATATACATCAACTAAACCAAAATGAAAAAACTTTACAACAATTACATCAACACTTTTAGAGGACTCTCTACAGAGGTTTGGTGGTTATCATTAATCACTTTTATTAACAGATCTGGTACTATGGTAATTCCTTTTTTATCATTATATCTTACAAAAAGTCTTCACTTTTCATTGTCAGATGTTGGTTGGATTATGTCTTTCTTTGGTTTAGGTTCTGTTGTGGGAACTTGGATTGGAGGAAAATTAACCGATATAATTGGCTATTATAAGGTAATGTTAGTAAGTTTATTGGGTACAGGAATTCTATTTGTTTTTCTGCAATTTGCAAATACTTTTAACGAATTCTGTTTTGGTATTTTTATGGTTATGCTCGTTGCAGATGCTTTTAGACCTGCAATGTTTGTTGCTTTAAGTGCGTACAGCAAGCCAGAAAATAAAACACGTTCTGTAACTTTAATTCGTTTGGCAATTAACTTAGGTTTTTCTGCAGGACCTGCAATTGGAGGTTTAATAATTACTGGAATTGGGTATGTAGGTTTGTTTTGGATGGATGGAATTACTTGTGTGTTAGCAGCCTTTTTGTTACTGAAAGTATTGCATCCTAAGAAAGCAAAAGTTCAGGATGAGGTAAAAGTGGAAAACCCAATTTCTGTTTATAAAGACAAAGCTTTTTGGGTCTTTTTTATAGCGATGTTTATTTTTGGATTTGTATTTATGCAATATTTTTCTACAATTCCTTTGTATTATAGTGATAAGCGTTTTTTATCAGAATTTGAAATAGGACTATTAATGGGGTTAAGTGGTCTGTTTATTTTTCTGTTAGAAATGCCTTTGATAAAATGGTTAGAAGATTTAAAAAAATCTAAAGTTAAATTAATTGCTTTAGGCCTTTTTCTGGTTGGTTTTAGTTTTATTATTTTAAATTTAACAGGCTGGGTGGGTGTTTTAATTATCGGAATTTTATTAATGTCTATTGGAGAAATGATTGCTTTTCCGTTTTCGAATGCTTTTGCCATAGATAGAGCCGAAAAAGGAAATAAAGGAGAATACATGGCTTTGTATAGTATTGCGTTCTCTTTATCACATATTTTTAGCCACAATGTTGGTATGCAGTTGGTGGATAAATTTGGTTTTGAAACCACTTGGATACTAGTTACAGCATTTGCATTTGTAGGTGTCTTAATACTATTTTATCTTTTAAGAGTTTTAAAGAAAGAGGTGATATAAAAAAATCCATCAAGTTTTCTTGATGGATTTTTAAAATTAAATGTTTAATATTTTATTTCAATACAGAAAACTCAATACTAGAATCTGTAAACACAGTGTGTGTTTGTGTTTTAAAATCTTTTTCGTCCGCTTTATAAATATTGTCTACATAGGTTTGCGGATTTAAATCTATTAAAGGAAACCAAGTACTTTGTACTTGAATTTGTACTTTATGTCCTTTTTTAAACGTGTGAAAAACATCTTGTAGCTTAATATTTACATCAGTCTTTTTATTCGGAATAAAAGGTTCTGGATGCTCGAAACTATTTCTGAATCTACCTCTTAAAACTTCACTTCTAACCATTAAATGATAATTGCTCATTTTTAAATGATTTTGTAGTTTCTTGTTGTTTTCTTCTGCATCCGCAGGATGAACGTCTACCACTTTTACAATCCAATCTGCAGCAGAACCTGTAGTTGCTACTTTCAGTTTTGCTAAAATATCTCCCGCTAAAGTAAAGTCATCTGTTAATATATCCGTTTCAAAAACCAAAACATCAGGTCTTCTTGCTGCAAAACGCTGATCGTCTGTCATGTATTTACGTGGCGTAAAAACAGTTTTAATATCCTCAGAATATGGAACCGGACGTTTAATATCGCTAATAAAATTGATTTCACGAGTTAATTTTCCATCATGTTTTTTTGCTAAACCTTGGTTTCTATTTAAAAACCAATCTTCTTTAACTACATTTTTAGGAGGCCAAGCATCATAAGATTTCCATTCTTTTTTACCAGTATCAAAAACATAGGCTTCTGGCAATCCAGAGTTTTTATCACCTTTTCCTTTTAAGAAATGATTAAAGAATTTTGTTTCTACATCAGATTGATATTTTAAAGAAATAGAATCTCCAAAATAATAATTACCAACATAATTTTCTACGGTGTTTCTAGCCCATTTTCCATGATCCCAAGGGCCAAAAACTAAGGTGTTATAATTGTTTTTACCGTGTTTTTCTATGCCTTTATAGGTTTCTAAAGGTCCGTATAAATCTTCTGCATCAAACTCTCCTGCAACAACCATTGTTGCAACAGTAGAAGGTACTTTGTCTAAATGCTGAATAATACCTTTGCTTTGCCAGATAGAATCGTAATTAGGATGCTCTACAATCTCTTTCCAGAAAAAATCATCAATTTTATTTTTATCTTTTTCGGTATTTGCGACATCTAATTTATCATACTGAAAATATTCATTCAAGTTCTTTAAAGGACCTTTGTCTAAGAAAAATTGGTATTGATCTTGAGAATCCATTTTAGGAAACGAATACCAAGCCGAATCTGTTGGCGTGTCTTTATAAGTTCCAAATAAAGAAATGGCTCTAAAATAACTCAATAAAAAAGCACCATTATGATGAAAATCATCAAAGAAAAAATCTCCAATTGAAGCTTGTGGAGAAGCTGCTTTTAATGCCGGATGCGCATCTATAGTAGAAACGGTTGCATAATGCCCAGGGTATGAAATTCCCCAAGTACCAACATTTCCGTTATTGTTTTCTACGTTTTTTACCAACCAATCAATGGTGTCGTAGGTATCTGAAACTTCATCAGATTCATTTTCTTTTTTATTCGGAATATAAGCACGCATATTATCATAGACGCCTTCACTCATCCAACGACCACGAACATCTTGATATACTACAATATTCAATTCTTTCATTAAATGAATATTTGGCGCAATTTTAGTTTTCATTTTTCCTGCTCCGTAAGGTGCAGAACTATAAGGCGTTCTTTGCATTAAAATAGGATATTTTTTACTTGTATCCTTTGGAGCGTATATGGTTGTGTGGAGTTTTGTGCCATCTCGCATAACAATATCTACTTCCTTTTTTGTGTAATTATCTGCTACAAAAGTGTCCTTTTTTTGTTCTTTTTCTATGGTAGAATTACAAGAATTTAGTAAAAAAAGACTTAAAAATGTTAAGAGTAAAAGTTTCTTCATATAAAGGTAAATTAGTTTTTGCTAAAACTACAAAACAAAAAAGAGTTGGTAAAAAATCTTTTGTTAAAATGATTTTTCTTTTTTTATTAGAAGCTATTTCCTGCTTTACACTATATCTTTTTATGCTGACTTTAGTTCAGCATTCACTCTCTTTTATCAAATAGCATTTCTATAAGCTTAATAATACAGAAACGAGTTCAGCATAAAAAGGATGCCGTTTCAATCAGGGCTAAGAGTTTTTGCCTATTTTTAAACTTTACTAAAAGCCAAAAGATGAAAAAAGTATTTTTGTTGTTATCAGTAATTTTAATAATAAGTTGTCAATCTAAAGAAGTAGAAAAGAGCACTGAAAATGTAAAAGAGATTCAACCTAAAAAAGTATTTCCAAAATTAGAAAAAGACAGATATAATGTTGCTTTTTTAATTATGGACGGAACCTTTAATACAGAACTAACTGCTCCTTTCGATATTTTTCAGCACACCATTTTTAGAGAAAATATTAAGGCAATGAATGTGTTTACTGTTGCAAACACAGACAATCCGATTACTACTTTTGAAGGAATGAGAATTTTGCCAGATTTTAATTATCTAAAAGATTCGTTACCAAAAATAGATATTTTAGTGGTTCCGTCTGCAGAGCATCATTTAGATTCCGATTTAGAAGATACTGCAATGATAGACTTTGTAAAACGAGTAGATAAAGACGCTACTTTTATGACTTCTCATTGCGATGGCGCTTTTGTATTAGCAAAAGCAGGTTTGTTAAATGATAGAGTTTCTACTACTTTTCCGAGTGATATTGATAAAATGAGAACTAAGTTTCCTGATTTAGATATTAGAAAAGAAGTTTTATTTGTGCACGACGGAAAATATATTACTTCTGCCGGTGGCGCAAAATCTTTTGAAGCTGCGTTGTATTTATGTGAATTTTTATACGGAAAAGAAGTAGCAAAATCTTTAGCTGGTGGTTTGGTTATTGATTGGAATGTAGATGAGGTACCGCATTTAATTGTGGAGTAACTGTTGTTATAATTGTCATTGCGAGTTTACGAAGCAATCTCTTAAGTTGGAACTAAAAACAAACAGATTACTTCGTCATTCTTCCTCGTAATGACGATTTACTTAAAGTTTTGGTTTCTCAATTAGTTTCCTAACAAGTCTAGCCCTGATTGAACGGTCTGTTTGAGCTCTTTTTTATGCTTTTTCTGCATAAAAAAAGCGAGTAGTGAAAGCAGGAAATAGCTTCAAATTAATCTAAAAAAAGACATTCTTAAAATAAGTGTTTTTTCTATTAAAATTCTTGTATTTTTGCAAACTATGCAAGAACCTAAGAGACATCAATTAACAGACTGGTTACCAACTACAAACAAGGAAGTGAAAATTCGTGGTTGGGAAGAATTAGACGTTATTTTATTTAGCGGAGACGCTTATGTAGATCATCCATCATTTGGACCTGCAGTAATCGGTCGTATTTTAGAGAGTTACGGTTTGCGTGTGGCTATTGTGCCGCAACCAAGTGTAAACGATAATTTACAAGATTTTGAAAAACTAGGAAAGCCTCGTTTGTTTTTTGGGGTTACTGGTGGTTGTATGGATCCGATGGTTTCTAACTATACGGCAAGTAAAAAGCGTAGAGATAAAGATGCGTATACACCAAATGGTGATAAAGGGTTTAGACCCGATTATGCTACGTCTGTATATTCTAAGATTTTAAAAGATAAGTTTCCGGATATTCCTGTCTTAATTGGAGGTATTGAAGCTTCTTTAAGACGTGTAACGCATTATGATTATTGGTCTGATAAGTTGTTGCCAGGTATTTTAGAGACGTCTAAAGCAGATATGTTGGTTTATGGAATGGGTGAACAGCCTTTGCGAGAAATTGTAGAATTGATGCAAAAAGGGGTTCCGTTTTCTAGTTTAAAAAACATTAAACAAACGGCTATTTACGTTAATGAAAAGAAAGAGAAATTACCTGTTGTAAATGATTGGGAAGATGTTACTATTAATTCTCATGAGGCTTGTTTAAAGGATAAGAAAACGTTTGCTTCTAATTTTAAAGTGATAGAACAAGAGTCTAATAAGTTAAAAGCACGTAGAGTTTTACAACGAGTAGGAGAGAATACGTTGGTGATTAATCCGCCGTTTCCTACCATGACAGAAAAGGAAATTGATGGTTCTTTCGATTTGCCTTTTACACGTTTACCACACCCAAAATATGACAAACGTGGACCAATACCTGCGTTTGAAATGATAAAGTTTTCTATTAACATTCACAGAGGATGTTTTGGTGGTTGTAGTTTTTGTACAATTTCTGCACACCAAGGAAAATTTATTGCAAGTAGAAGTCAGGAGTCTGTTTTAAGAGAAATTGATAAAGTGGCAAATATGCCAGACTTTAAAGGATATTTATCTGATATTGGTGGACCTTCTGCTAATATGTATCAGATGAAAGGAAAAGTGCAATCTATTTGCGACAAGTGTGTGGCACCTAGTTGTATATCGCCCGTAATTTGTTCTAATTTAGATACGTCTCATAAACCTTTAACGGAATTATATCAAGCAGTTGATAAACATCCGAAGATTAAAAAGTCTTTTATTGGAAGTGGAATTAGACATGATATGTTGGTGCCAGAATTCAATAAAAATGCAGATCCAAAAGAGTTGGATGCATATACAGAAGAGGTAATGACAAAGCACGTTTCTGGACGATTAAAAGTTGCGCCAGAACATACTTCTGATCCTGTTTTAAAGCTGATGCGTAAACCTTCTTTTAAATATTTTCATATGTTTAAAGAGCGTTTCGATAAAATAAATATTAAGAAGAAATTGAACTTACAATTGATTCCGTATTTTATTTCTAGTCACCCAGCAAGTGAAGTGGAAGACATGGCAAATTTAGCTGCAGAAACCAAAGATATGGGCTTTCAGTTAGAACAAGTGCAAGGTTTTACCCCAACACCAATGACGGTTGCAACGGTAATTTATTATTCAGGATATCACCCTTATACTTTAAAACCAACCAAAACACCTAAGACTAAAAAAGAGCGTGAAGACCAACATAAATTTTTCTTTTGGTATAAGAAAGAAAATAAAGATTGGATTAAAAACACGTTGAACAAAGTTGGAAGACAAGATTTATTACAGAAATTATTACCTGAAAATAATTCTTGGAAAAAGAACAAAAATGCAAAAGAAACTAAGAATACTTTTGATGATGCAGTGCCTGTTCCTTTTAATAAGCGAAAGAAAAAAGTAAGTAGAGCTCCAAAAAGAAGGAGGTAATATTTATAAAATTATATAACAAAAAAAGGTCTGGTTTATTATAAACCAGACCTTTTTTTACAAATAAGAATTTTTAAAATTGTTATTTATGATTTTTTAAAATTCTTTTCTGCTTTTGTAACGTTCTTTTTTAGCTTCACTATTTTATCTAACCATTTTTGGTCGTCATTAGGAGATAAGTCGCCTTTCTTTTTAAGCTTATTGTATTTTTTAATACCACTATCTAGTTTGTCGTTTGCTTTGCTTAATTTTTTCTGAGCTTTAATTTTACTCTTTAAAGCCTTTTCAGCTTTCTTTAGTTTCTTTTGGGTTGCTTTTTTTTCTTTTTCTGCTTTTTTTGCAGCTTCTATTATGTCTTCATTTATTTTATGAATAGCAAAAATTTCATTTACCTTTTCTGGTTTTAAGGTTTTTGTTACATCTACTTTTGCTAAATAAATTGATTTCCTTTTAACAGTATATGTTGTGTCTTTATAGACTACTTCTTGTGCGTAAGAAGTTGCTGCTAAAAAAAGAAATATTAAAACTAATAGGGATTGTGTTTTTTTCATGATTGTATTTTATGTCTGTTACTTATTAGACACGTAAAATTATAAAAAGTAACATAGAATATAAAGATAATGTAAATGTTTGTAAAGGTTTTTCTGATTTTAATGAAAACTAGTTTAAGAAACTTACCTTTTAAAATAAATGCAGTATTTTTACTGTTCAAATAGAGTGAATTACAAAAAATAGTTATAATTGATGAAGAAGAAAGTATTTGTATCAGGTTGTTTTGATATGCTACATAGTGGGCATATTGCATTTTTTAAAGAGGCTTCTACGTATGGAGATTTATATGTAGGTATTGGTTCGGATGCTACTGTGTCTGAATTAAAAGGGCGTCATACTATAAATTCTGAACAAGAAAGAATTTATATGATTAATGCCATTAAATATGTGAAAAATGCTTTTGTGAACTCTGGTTCTGGAATGCTGGATTTTAAAGAAGACCTAGAGGCATTAAAACCAGATTACTTTATTGTAAATGAAGATGGTTTTTCGCCAGCAAAAGAAGAATTATGTAATGAGTTAAATATTGAGTTAAAAAACTTGAAGAGAATTCCGGATGCTGGTCTGCCAGAAAGGTCTACAACTTCTTTAAGAACAGGTGGTATTTGTAGTTTGCCTTACAGAATAGATCTTGGTGGTACGTGGATCGATCAACCTTATGTTTCTAAATTTCATCCAGGTTGGGCAATTACACTTTCTTTAGAACCAATTATTGAGTATAATGAACGTTGTGGAATGTCTACTTCTACTAGAAATGCTGCAAAAAAAATATGGCCTCATTATTTACCATTAGAGAAACCACAGAAATTAGCAGAAATACTTTTTAAGTTTGAAAATACACCAGGTTCTACGATGGTTTCTGGAGCTCAAGATGCAATAGGTATTTGTATGCCAGGTCTTGTTAGACATTATTATAGTGATGGTTATTGGCCAACACAATTTGAATCTGTACATGATGAATCTATTTTAGGTTGGTTAGAAGATCATATTCAGATGGTATTATTATGGCCTAGAGAACAAGGTTTAGATTTATTAGGAGAAACTTATATTACGGAAGAGAATGTAAAGTCTTTAGCAAATGCTTCTGAAGAAGTTTGGGATGCGATTCAAAATAAAGATTTAGAGAAGTTCTCTGAAGCATTTTTAAAGTCATTTGATGCACAAGTAAAAATGTTTCCGGCAATGGTAAATGATAAAATTCTTAAAGAAATAGAAAAATATAAGGAAAAGTCACTTGCTTGGAAACTAGCAGGAGCTGGAGGAGCAGGATATTTAATTTTAGTTTCTGACAAACCTATTGAAGGTGCAATGAAAATTAAAGTAAGAAGAAAAGAAGCTTTATAGTTTTTCTAAAAAAGATAGATTAAAGTTTTTCATCCTTTTGTTAAAGGATGAAAAACTTTTTTTTTTGCTCTAAAATAGCTGAATTAGAAACTCAACTGTTCTTTAAATAAGTAAGATTGTCTTCTAGAAATTTCTATTTCTTCGCCAGAATTCATTTCTATTTTTAACTTTCCGTTAAACCAAGAAACCACTTTTTTAACGTGGTTAATGTTGATAATCTGTTGTCTGTTAGCTCTAAAAAATACTTCTGTTGGTAGTTTTTCTTCTACTTGTGCTAATGATTTGTAAATTAATGGTTTTTTCTGATCAAAGTAAACCCGCGTGTAATTGCCTACAATTTCAAATAGCAAAATATCTTTTAATTTTACTAACCAACAATTTTCTCCGTCTTTAATAAAAATTTGTTTCTCTAAACTTAAAGCATTCTCATTTTTGTTAATAGTAGCAGTTTCATTTTTACTAATACTTTCAATTACTTTCTCAATACTTGTGGAAAAACGTTTTTGATTAATTGGTTTTAACAGGTAATCAAAAGCATTGTATTCAAAAGATTTAATCGCATATTCATCAAACGCAGTGGTAAAAATTGTAATAGGTACTTCGCTTAACATTTCTAAGAGTTCAAATCCATCTTTTTCAGGCATGTTAATGTCTAAAAAAAGAAGATCGGGCTTTGTGTCATTAATCAACTTAAAAGCATCGTCTACATTTTCTGCTTCTCCTATTATTTCTATTTCTTTATGTGCCTTAATTAGTTCTTTTAACTCATTACGAGCCAAACGGGAATCTTCTACAATAACTGCTTTTAACTTTATCATATTAGTGGAATTTTAATAGAGGCAATTACCTGATTTTCTATTTCTACTAATCTAAAATTAGCAGTTTCTCCATAGAGTAGTTTTAACCTCTTTTTAATATTTTTTATTCCTAATTGAGTACCTTTTTTAGTCTTTTGTAAGGTGCCTGAATTTATAACTTCGATTTGCAAGTGATTACTTTCTATAGCAGTCGATAAGGTTATTTTACCTCCTAGTTTTAAATTAGAAATTCCGTGTTTCAATGCATTCTCAATTAACATTTGAATGATCATTGGTGGAATTTGTTTGCTTAAAGAATTTTTATCAATATGAGTTTCGAAGTGTAAGCGATCTTCAAATTGAATTTTAGAAATTTCTATGTAATTTTCTACCATTTCTAATTCATCTTCTAGAGAAATTGAATTTAGAGCGCTTTTTGTAAGAGAATAGCGTAAGGTTTCTGATAAGCTAGTAAGCATATTTCTTGCTTTATCAACATCCTCTAGCATAAGGCCACGTATATTATTTAAGCTATTAAACATAAAATGTGGATTGATTTGTCCTTTTAAAGTGTTTAATTGAGATTCTTTTAAAGTAGCCTTTAATTCTAGCTGTTTTATTTGAACCGTTTTTAATTGATGGTAAATTTTAATGGTTAAAAAAACAAAAAGCCAGATTACAAATAAGGTAGAAAAATAAAAAACATTATATATTTTACCTACAAAATTCATTATGTGAGTTGATTCGTAATTGGTGTACTCTTGAACAAAATCTAACATTGGCCAGATAAATAAAGAGTATAATGCTTGTACAATTGTAAAAATTAGAAGAATCTTCCAAGTAATAGGCTTCCAGTCGCTGTTAAAATTAATTTTTTTATCAATATAAAAAGAAATTAAAAACGTTAGCGTAAAAGCAAGCAGTGCACACGTAATAGTTTCTAGCCAGTAATATAATATCTGTTCAGGAGCCAATATAGTGCCTGAAAGAAACAGTTTTGGACCAGCCAATGTTGCTGTAAATAAAAGGACCCATCCAATGAGGTTGAATAGTATATAAAATCTTTTTAAAGATAAATTCATGTATTGAGTATTCTAATTGTCTAACTTACAAATTAAATCTAATTTTAATTTTTTTATCAATTATTAAATGAATTTATCACAAGAATACTTGAAAAACAAGTTCAATTGTTTTTTCAACTATTTCTATTACTGCTTTTACAATTACAATCATAATTTATTGTTTTTAGAATGGTTTGGTAAATGTAAGTGAGTAAACTGCTTTTTAATTTGATAATATGATAAGCGGTAATTTGAAAGTGAGCAACGGAAATTTCATCTAATCAATAAAATAAAGAATAATAAACATTTCAGTAGGTTGATTGTCAGTATTTTTAAGAGGGTTGTCGCGTTTTAAAATTAAAAATTATTCTCCTTTTTTCTTTCGATGCTTGCCTCTCGGGCCATCTCCTTTATAAAGTACAATTTCTGAATGTAATAATTTTGCAGCCTCTGCGGAATCTTTTACTTTGGAGGCACTACGGGTTATCATTTCAGCTTCAAATTTAGTAAGCACACTTTTTCGTATACCAATCTCTCTCCATTTAGATAGCGGTTTGCAGTTTTTAGTAATGCTTCGTGCAAGTGATAAAGCATCTAACAAAGCTTGGTTTGCTCCTTGTCCTTTAAACGGACTCATAGGGTGAGCTGCATCTCCAATGAGTGTTACTTTAGATTCTTTTTCTAGCAATTTAGTATTCAGTAGGGGCCTGTCGTAAACAGGATAACCTGATATTTGAGCTTCATTGGTCGCAGCAACAATTTGAGGGATTGGACTGTGCCATTGCGTTCTTTTGCACGCTTCTTCTTTAAGAAATTTAGCCCCTTTAATATTAAGTTCTTTTGCTTTTTTTTCTGATAAAGGAAAACTAAGTTGCCACATGATGGTTTCCGAATCGAAAGGCATCATATAGATGCGTTCATTACCATTAGCAGTTTGAAAAACGGTAGCGGAATCTAATAATGGGCTTTCAATTCCATCTAGATTTTTTAGAGGACAAATACCTAAAATAACAATGCAGTCTAAGTAGCGTAAAGGAGAAATATCGTCACCAATTAACAGTTTTCTTACGGTACTTCTAATTCCGTCTGCACCAACAATTAAATTTGCTTTTTCTGTTCTAACTTTGTCGTTTACTTTAAAGTTGATATCAATATTTCCATCTTCAGACTCTTTATAATTTAATAATTTGTGTCCCCACTTTACGCTATCAGTATTGTCCAACTGCTCTAGTAAAGCCAAACGTAAAGATTGTCTTGCAATGTGAATATTTGTCCGTTTTGGTGATACTTTTGTTTCTGATCTTCCCCATTTTCTAATTCCCCATTCACCAATAACTTCTCCTGTCGTTGTGTGAACTATGTGCGTAGTAGATGTAATTCCGTCTTTTAAATTTACAATACCTAACCCAGCCATAGCTTTGCTTGCTTGTTGGAGGGTAAGTCCGTAACCTTGAGAGCGTGTATTAAAACTAACATCTCGTTCATAAAGTGTAAAGGGAATTCCGCGATGTAAACATGCAACAGCTAATGCAACGCCTCCAATTCCGCCACCAATAATGGCAATGTGTGGGTAGTTTTCTGTGTCTACAGTTGGCAAGGTGTTAGATTCAATAAGTCCAGTTCCTTTACATTTAGCACATGTGTCTAGTGGTCCTTTATGTAAAACTGGAGGGGGAATTTCTCCATTTGATTTTTTAAATTGTTCTAATGAATTTTTGTAAATGAGTCGTGTTTTTTTAGGAAGACTTTTCCTTTTTTTTCCTGTTCCTTTACAGTTTTTACAAACTCCCCAATAGACCTCTTTATCTTTCACTTTAGTTATTTTATTCGTTTTCTAAAGACTATTTTTAATTAGTTATATAGCGAGTTTATTTTATATAAATTTAAAAAAGAAACGAAGTTATTTCTTTACGGCAATCATCATATGCGGACTAAAAGGTAATAAATACTCATCATTTTGTGTGAGATTTTGCAATGCTTTTAATGTTTTCGATTTTTTCTTATCTAACATATTTGCAAAATATTCATTGTCTAACCAAATCATACCTTCTACGGCACACAGGTTTATAAAGTTGAGGTTTTGCTCTAGAAATTCAGCTTTTAACCCAGCTGGTTTGTGATAAAAAGCATCAGCTAATAGAAAAGGAAAGTCTTTTGGTGCATCATGAACACCTGTAGTAAGTTCTTTTTTGCACATATCAAAAAATGAGTTTGCATGAATCATTCCATTCATTAAACCAACAACGGTAGAGGCAGTTGCGTTAATAGCAAAACCTAAAATAATTCCACCTTTTTTTAACACTCTTTTTGCTTCAAGAATAGCTGCAACTCTATCTTCTCTTTTTTGTAAATGATATAAAGGTCCGTGTAAAATTACCAAATCGGCAACATTGTCTTCAAAAGGTAAATTTTTAGCTTCACCTATAGCAACAGAAAAAGGGTTTTTTAATTTTTTGGCTCTTTTTTCAGCCAATTTTATATGTTTTAAAACAGGTTCTATTAAATGAACGGTATGATTATTTTTTGCCAACCATTCAGAATATTTACCGGTTCCGCCACCAACATCAATAATTCTAGATTTTGGATTAGAAATATGTAACTGTATGAGATTTTTAATACGTTCAAATTCAAATATCCCCATACCTTTTTCTAGTCTGGTTTCTTCTGATGCTTTGTTGTAGAAATTGTCTAATTCTTTACTGATAAGAGTTTTATTTTTCACCTTAAATATTTAAAAGATAAAAGTAAATAATTATAAACATTAAATTGTCATTCTAAAGAAAGAATGAGAAGGAATCTAATTAAAAAATAGATTTATCAATCGTTTCTCATTATAAATTGAGAAACGATTGTAAATAAACACAATGC